>JANXUL010000294.1 GCA_025356235.1 Bacteroidota bacterium | reverse complement strand
GTGAGGTAAGGTTTATAAATTATAGCGTAGTAATTCATACAAAAACAAAAGTCCCGCAGAAGCGAGACTTTGTATATGGATGGGTTAGTAAGTACCAGGAAATAAATTTCCTATCACAATATTAAAAAACCTTTTAGCTAATGCAAAAATATTTGTAAACAATTTTATTAACATTTTAACCTGGAATGTGAATAGCGGGGTTTAGAAAGCTTTTAAAACGACGCATATTTTAACATGAAAAAATGGTTATTTTTTATCTTCATCTTTTTATAATTCGCTGAAACATTGATGAACAAAGGATTTCAAAAGATAATGATTTGAAAATTTTTATTTAGCTTACTGTTTCTGTTACTGAAAAAACAGATAAGAAACACGTAAGAAAAGCCCGGGAAAGTCGTAAAAAAAATTTCTGCTGCAGGACTCTTATTACCTTTAATTATTACAAAAAAAGCCAGTTATGAAGTTTCCAGCCCCAGTTTCAGCACAATGGATAGCCGAATTGATCCGGGCCGAAGTAGCAGGTAACCTTGCTGCAGAGGCATCCGGCATCAACGAAATACACAAAGTAGAGAGAGGCGATCTTGTTTTTGTTGACCATCCAAAATACTATGATGCATGTTTGAACAGTGAAGCAAACTTCATCATCATTAACACAAAAGATGTTTTGATACCGGAAGGGAAAACCCTTTTTGTGGTGAAAGAACCTTTTGAAGCCTACCTGACAATTGTAAATTATTTTCGTCCGTTTGTAGCTGCCAGTAAATTAATAAGTGAAGATGTGAAAATTGGTGAAGGTTCTGTTATCATGCCCAATGTTTTTATCGGCCGGGAGGTATGCATCGGAAAAAATTGTGTGATACATGCGAATGTTTCTTTACTCGACTTTACCATTATCGGAGACAATGTGGTGATACAGGCCGGGACGGTAATTGGCAGTGATGCATTTTACTACAATGCAAAAAAAGACCGTGACGTACGCTATAAAAGAATGCAGAGTTGTGGTAATGTGGTGATAGAAGATGAGGTAGAAATTGGGGCAGGTTGTACCATTGACCGTGGGGTTACTGCCGAAACAAGGATAGGAAAAGGGTCGAAACTGGATAATATGGTACATATCGGCCATGATACCACTGTTGGCAGGAACTGTTTGTTTGCCGCACAGGTGGGTATTGGTGGCGGAACCATTATTGAAGATGGCGTAACGCTTTGGGGGCAGGTTGGGGTAAGCAAAACACTAACGATTGGTGCCAATGCGGTGGTTTTGGCGCAAAGTGGGGTTCCGTCTTCATTAGCGGGTGGTAAAACCTATTTTGGCTACCCGGCAGAAGATGCTTCCATCAAACGAAGGGAACTGGTCTGGATAAAACGCATTCCCGAGCTTTGGAAAAAAGTGATGGAATAAGAGAAGGTTTTTGGGAAGTGGATTTGAGAATTTTTGCAATTGAAAGGAATAATTATAAATTGTGTTTGTGTGTCAATTCCTTACAAATCCTCTCCAGCGATTGAGTGATGGATGTATATTCAAAATTCGAAAAATAGCGGGTGATCTTTGTATTATCAAAATTTACTTTGGCGGCGGCAGTTTTAGCAGTCTCTCTGGTAAGCAATGGATCCTTGCCTGTAAACATAGCTTTGATAGCTTCCATTCTCCATACAATGGCCGCTATTAATGAGGTTACTTTTCTATGTGGCGGTTTCTTATGAAAATTTTTGGCAATTTGTGTAAACACTTCTTTGTAAGGCAGGTTTTCCCCGCTAAGAATAAACCGTTCTGCTGAAATATCGTGTTCCATAAAAAGTATCATCGCCTTTACTACATCCTGCACATCTACAAAACCACTGGTGCCTGCTGTATACCAGGGAAATTCATCATACGCAGATTTGAATATGCCGGATGAGCCATTGTTCCAGTCGCCGGCACCCAAAATGATCACGGGGTTTACAATCACTGCGTTCAATCCTTCGCCAATACCCCGCCACACTTCCATTTCTGCCAGGTATTTACTTTTTCCATATTCGCTGTTACTGCTTTCTTCGGTCCAGTTCATGCGTTCATCAATCGGGCCGCTTTCGCGTATCCTTCCCAATGCAGCAACAGAGCTAACAAATAACAGTTTCTGAACACCCGCATCTAAACAGGCATTTACCACATTGGCTGTTCCTTCAATATTGGTTTGATGTAAGAATGCTTTTTTCTTTGGATTGAAAGAAACCATGGCCGCACAATGATATACCTGTTGTACACCCACCATTGCCTGTTCAAGGGATTCTACATCCAGAATATCGCCTTTTACCCATTCTATCTCGTAAGCAGTATCGATAGAAGGAATGGCAGAGCGATATATTGCTCTTATTTTTTTACCATCTTTAATCAGTTGTGCCACCAGGTGTGAGCCTACTAAACCGGTAGCGCCTGTAACTAATATCATACTGCAGTATTTGTACGAAGATACGTTGCAAAAAAAATGACAGGTAGCTCTGCCAGGTCATTTCTATCTGAAATGCGGCAAATACTTGTTTTTATGCGCAATTCATGCATTTGCCGCTCACGATTACATCGGTTTGTGTGGCCTGAAAACCTTTGGGCAAGGCTACGGCAGGTACAGTTACATGATCAAGGCAATAGGTTTTGCCACAATCATCGCACATAAAATGTACATGGTCATCATGATGATGGCCTTCGGTGCAGGCATCTTTGCACAAGGCATAGCGAACAGAATTATCTGCGGTAGGTATGGTATGAATAATGCCTTTTTCCACAAAGGTTTGTAAGGTTCGGTAAATGGTTACGCGGTCAAATTCGGTACCACTCTGGTTTTCAATATCGGCATGCGCCAATGCGCCGCTGGCCCGGACAAATAATTCGAGTATTTTTTTCCGGCTATCGGTTATGCTTAACTGGTTACGTTTTAATGTTTCGTTGATGCCGTGTAACATACAAACACTATTATAATTGAAGATGAGAAATTTCGATTACTGTTTACTTGCGGAAGGCTGTTCTGCCAATAATGTTTTGATATCTTTCTTAAGCCTGTTCAGTTCTTCCTGTTTCAATCCATCATATACCTGCCCACGCACTTTGCCTTCTTTATCAACCAAGGCAAAAAACTGGGTGTGGATGAACTGATCTTCTATTTTTTCGACATTATTTTTGGGATCGTCCAATAAGTAGGCACTGCGGGCTAACTGGTAGAGGCTGTCTTTACGGCCGGTAAGCAGTACCCATTTTTTGGTATTAATCTTTAATGAATCAGCATACACTTTTAAACGTGCGGCTGAATCTGTTCCCGGGTTGCAGGTATGGGCCACGATCATAAAATTGGGCTCGGCTTTAAATTCTTCATATACCGTTTTCATATTGGCATTCATCCTCGGGCAGATGCCTTTGCAGGTAGTAAAAAAATATTCCACTACGCAAACCTTGCCCAGCATATCCTGGTCAGTGAACGATAAGCCATCCTGGGTAGTAAAATGAAAAGGTTTTACATAACTTATTACCGGCAGCTTATGCTTCCAGTTGTCGTTTCCTTTAAAGAGAAAGACATAGAATGCCGCCACCAGCACTACAAAAAACAAGGCATATCCTATTAGTTTCTTACTCATAAGGCTATTTATTAAGCAAAGTTAAGCCTGAATGGGCTTATGCCTGGGACAATAGCTTGTTACAACAAATATTTTGCAACATTGTTGCATTAACTTAATTTTGCTTCATTATGAACATAAAACTCAACTGGGACGCTTTTGGAATAGCTACTTCCTTAGCCTGTGCTATTCACTGTGCTGTACTGCCTTTGGTATTAACCAGCCTGCCTTTGTTTGGGATAAATATTATTGAAAACCTTTCTTTCGAATACCTGATGATCGCCATAGCTTTTGTCGTGGGTTCGTATTCTTTGTATCATGGCCGAAAAAAACACCACCATAATTGGGTACCGATGGGTATATTTTCTGTTGGAATGGTGCTCCTCCTTGCCAAAGTAACCTGGCATGAGTGGCGTTTATGGTTATTGATACCGGCAGTTATTTGTATTGTTAGCGCCCATTTTCTCAATTACCGTTTATGCCGTTTGCATAATCATGCGGATATTGATGATTGCAACCATTAAGAAGGTTATGTTGAATGAGGAAGAACCGGTTCATTCAACATTTAAAATTCAACATTCAACATAATAACTTACCCAATCGTATAGCTCATTCCTCCATCTTTCTCATCTTTCAACTGTACGCCCAGTGCAATGAGTTCATTTCGGATTTTATCGCTGGTGACAAAATCTTTACGGGTTTTGGCTTCTTTGCGGATATCAATCAACAATTGTAATACCCCATCCAGTTTGCCGTTATCGTTTGCCTGTTCCGTTTTTAAACCGAAAATATCTTCTACAAAAAGTTTCAATTGTTGTTTCAATATGCTAACCGTTGACGCACTCAATGATGCGGCAGGTATATGTTTGTCTTTAATAGCATTGATCACCGATACAAGTTCAAACATATTGGCCAGCACTTTGGCGGTATTCAAATCATCATTCATGAATTCATCGAATTCACCTACCAGCTTCAGCACTTTCGCATCCAGCAATTTATCCGCTGCCAATTCGCCACTCACTACTAACATCTCACTACTCACCCATTCATATGCTTCCCACAAACGCTTCAATGCTTTTTCAGATGCCTGTAATGCATCATTACCAAAATCCAAAGTACCCCGGTAATGACTTTGAAGTATAAAGAAACGAATGGTGAGTGGCGAATATGCCTGTGCCAGCATCGGATGGTTGCCATTGAACATTTCTGTGAGCTTGATCACATTATTATAACTCTTACCCATCTTCTTACCGTTGATGGTGATCATATTATTATGTAACCAGTAACGGGCAGGCATGGTATGGTTGCAAACGGTGCTCTGAGCTATCTCACATTCATGGTGGGGAAATTGAAGGTCCATACCGCCGCCATGGATATCAAATTCATCGCCTAGGTATTTTTTACTCATGGCAGAACATTCAATATGCCATCCCGGAAAACCTTCGCCCCATGGGCTTTGCCAGCGCATGATGTGTTCGGGGGGGGCATTTTTCCATAAAGCAAAATCGCTCGGGTCACGTTTCTCGCCCTGGTTATCCAGTTCGCGGGTACTGTCTAACTGGTCTTCCAATATACGCCCGCTTAATATTCCGTATGGCTGTCCTTTCTTAGAAAAATCGGTATTGTATTTTTCCACATCAAAATAAACAGAGCCATTCGCTTCATAGGCATATCCATCAGCAATGATTTTTTTGATCATTTCAATCTGTTCAATAATATGCCCTGTTGCAGTAGGTTCGATGCTGGGTGGTAAATTATTCAACCGGTTCATGGCCCAGTGATAGAGGTTGGTATATTTCTGTACCAGTTCCATCGGTTCGAGCTTTTCCAATATGGCTTTTTTACTGATTTTATCTTCAGCCTCACGTCCTTCTTCCTCAAAATGACCGGCATCAGTGAGGTTGCGAACATAACGCACTTTGTAACCCAAATGCATCAGGTAGCGATACAGCACATCGAATGTGATGTATGGTCTTGCATGGCCCAGGTGACTTTCGCCACTTACGGTTGGTCCGCACACATACATGCCAACATACGGTGAATTGATCGGGATAAACTCTTCTTTCTTTCTCGTTAATGAATTATAAACTTTAAGCGGCATGGGTTTGAGTGATTACTGTTAGGAAGATGATTAACATACAACGGAATTATCCAGCCAGGGCAGAATAAGCTGCATCAGCAACAGCAACAACAATATTTGTGCGGGTAGTTCATTGAAAAGCGAAGATATTTCATTTTTTCAAAAGAATATCAGTTACCAGCATAATATGATCGCTGAGTGCCTCATCCACCATATCAAACTGTTTTACTTCGAATGCCCGGTCGGGCAATATATAGTCTATCCTGAGTGTGGGTGCCAGGGCAATAAAGCTGCGGCCAATGGCAAAGCCTTTTTGTAAAAAAGCGTCCTGCCGGTTACCTTTTATCTGGAAATAGGCGTATGAATTGGGTACATCATTAAAGTCGCCGCAGATAACGGAAGGATAGGGGCTTTTGTCAATCTCATCCCTAACCATATTCGCCTGTATGCCGCGACGGCTGAATGCCAGTTTCATTTTCCGGAAAATGCTTTTTGAAGCAGCTAGGGTTTCATCATCCTGGTCCCTTATCTTTTCCAAATCGGTATAGTCTCCTTTTTTGAATTTAAATGACTGCAGATGGGTAGTAAATATCCTGATCGTATCGGGGCCTTTCAGGATATCCGCATAAATAAGGCTTTCTGCCACCGGGTATTTTATTTTACCTGAATCAATTATCGGGTATTTAGAAAAAATGATGCAGCCCGATTGATACCCGTTATTACTGCGCTGGTAATCGTTCGAAAAATAATGGTATGGATATTGTTTTTTAAACAACGCAATATTGTCGGCATTGACTGCAGTATTGAATTCCTGCATACAGATCACATCAGGACGAAGCTTCATGGCGCTTTCTGCCAGTTCGGTAGGGATGAGTTTTTTGACATCAGTATTTTTTGAGAGGCCGTTAAAGCTTTGCACATTCCAGTCAACAATCCGTAATACATTATCATGTTTTCGTTTGCTGAAACCGGCACCGGGATGCCACGCAAAAACCACGCTGAGTTGCTGCCAGCCAATGGCCAGCGTGAGCAGGGGTATCAATACCAGCAAGGGTTTGGCAAATAACCAAAAAATAATAAAGAATATCAGCGCAAGTATAAGGTAAGGAACAATTAAACCGGTAAACCCATTCATCCACCAATGGGAAGGATTAACATAAGGAGAAAGGCAGGCAATCAGGAACAATAACGAAATGATCGCATTAGCAGTAATGAGTGTCGTTTTTGCAACGCGGCGAAAAATATTTTTTGCCATGCCCTAAATTTACTTAAAATGGGCCTTGAAAGTTGAAAGTTGAAATTAAAAAATCAAAATACCAGTTTTAACTTTTTAATTTTGACTTTTTATCTGCCATCACAGGTCTTCGTTACTTGCCCGTTTCAGGAACTCTTTTTCTTCATCGGTTAAAAACTGATAACCCTGCTGGTTGATCTTATCTAAAATAGTATCCAGTTTTTGTTGGGTTATATTTGATATTTTCTCGAACGGCTTGCGCTCCGCGCGATAAAAATGTTTTTCTTTTTGAGATTTATTTTTGTGTTTCTTTTCAGGACTGAACAGGTCATCCAGCCAGTTAACCAAATGAATCATCCAGGCGCTCCAATCTTTCCCTCTGCGCATTTGCCTGATGAAAAAAAATCCCATAGCCCCCGCGGCAAGATGGCCCGCACCTATTCCTGCATTGCCGCTTGCGAGTGTGGCAAAATCAATCGCTACAAATATGAGTGTAACCACCCATAGTGGTATGCCACCATTGATCAAAGGAAATAACCTGTAGTCGGGTGCCAGTGTAGTAGTAGCCACCGCCACTGCCATTACAGCTGCGCCTGCACCAAGCATAGGTTCTGTGAGGGCTATATTTCTTTCCAATACCGGGAAAAGGTTATTAATGAGAACAAAAAAAACTGCGCCTACAAATCCGCCATAGAGATAAATGGGTATCAGTTTGTTATTTCCGGCAAGGTCCTGCAGGATGAAACCAAAACACCAGAGCCACAAAACACTGCTCAATAAATGCCAGATACTATGGTGGGTAAACATATATACCAGGATGGTCCATGGCTTGGTAGCCAATGAATCCATAGCTGCCGGAAGGGTAAACCAGTTAAGTATCTGCTTATAAAAAAACTCCATAGGTATATCGGAGAGAAAATAAACGATTTTAAGAAAATTAATCAGTACAAACACCAATGCATTAATGGCGAATAACAAAACGAGTGCATTGTTATCCTGCCCTAATAAAATTTTACGATTGGTTTTATATGATGGTGTTGACATAATGTTTCCCACGGTTTTACAGTTCGGCTGCGCTAATACAACGTTTTTTTATTCGTTTTGTTCCAGGTTATTACGATCAGCAGGCCTACTATGGCACCGCCTACATGTGCCCATCGTGCCACATGATCGCCGGCAGAATTCCGCAGCGCAAAAAACAGTTCATACGAGAAATATAAAAGTCCTATCCATTTTGCTTTCACTGGTATCAGGAAATAAATATAGAGATAGGTATTGGGAAAGAGGTACACAAAAGCCGCCAATACCCCAAATACCGCACCACTGGCACCAATGGTAGCTGTATTCAGGTTGTTCTGATAATACGTGGTGATATTATTAAACATCCTCGACATAAACTCGGTATTTTCCGGGTTTTCCCGCATGTAGCTGAGCAGTGCATCCCTGTTATCAAAGGCCAGGTTGTGCCGTAAAATAAAATTGATCATTGCATCGGCCTGTGCCCCATTACCTGCTGCATGTTGTTGAAAAACAAGGGCATAATCTTTCATTATCGGCATCAGCTCCCAACTCAAAAACAGTAAATGGATCAAAGCAGCACCCAATCCGCACACCATATAAAAAGTAAGGAATCTTTTAGAACCCCATAGGTTTTCCAACACAGAACCAAACATCCATAATCCAAACATATTTCCGAGGATATGGCTAAAATCGCCATGCAAAAACATATGCGTTATCAATTGCCATGGTTTAAACAAACTGCTCTGCCAGGCATGAAGGGCGAATACATTTTCAAATGAAAACTCACTGGTAGGGCCCCCAAGTGTATTTTGCGCAAGAAAGAACAACCCGTTAATGATCAGCAGATTTTTTACAACGGCAGGCAATATCTCAAATCGGCTGGGTCTAAATTCTGTCATATACTACCCCCCATCCCCCTAAAGAGGAAATTGAAAAAATTGTATACTATATCAGCAGTTTTCATAAATAATAAGTTAGCACCCCTCTCCCTTTTTAGGCGGTTGGGCCTGTTAGTTTTTTAGTTTTAGCTGTACCACATTTTCGATATGTAAAGTATGCGGAAACATATCTACTGGTTGAATTTTTTCTACCCGGTATTTTTCGTCCAGCAAAGCCAGGTCCCTTGCCTGGGTTGCCGGGTTGCAACTTACATAAACAACGGTTGGCGCAGCTATATCCAATAGTTTTTTAACCAATTTTTCGTGCATTCCCGCCCTTGGGGGATCTGTGATTACCACATCGGGCCTTCCGTGTTCGGCAAAAAATGCGTCATCGCAAATATCTATCACATCACCCGTAAAAAAAGAAGCATGTTCAATATTATTTAATGCGGCATTTTTTTTAGCGTCTGTAATGGCATCGCCTATCACTTCTACCCCTATTATTTTCTTTGCCAGTTTACTTACAAATATGCCGATACTGCCTGTTCCACAATACAAGTCATATACCGTTTGGCTGCCGTTCAACTCGGCATAATCGCGGGTTATCTGGTATAATTTTTCTGCCTGTCGGGTATTTGTCTGGAAAAATGATTTAGGACTGATCATGAACCGGTAATCTTCCAGTTGTTCTACAATAAAACCTTTGCCATAATATACCTGTGGGTCAAGGTCGTTCAGGCTATCGTTTTTCTTGGTGTTAATGGTATATAATAAGGTGGTGATCTGCGGAAACTGTTCAAGCAGTTGATCCAGTAATTGTTTGCGGTGGGTTTCATCTTCATAACCCAGCACCAAATTAATCATCAGTTCACCGGTGGTTGTATTGCGTACAAACATATTACGCAGCCATCCCTGGTGTTGCCTTACGTTATAGAAAGACAGCTGCTTATCAACTGCAAATTTTGCCACTGCTTTACGGATAAGGTTGGTGGGTTCGTCCTGTAAATGGCAGGTATCTATCTCTACTACCTTATCAAAAAAGCCACGTACGTGAAATCCTCCGGCTCCGGGCTGATCTATAAGGGAAATGCCTGCTGCCTTCATACGCCTGAACTCTTGGGTAGGGATAAACTTACCGGTAGCAAACGTATACTCTAATTTATTACGGTAATGCCTGGTTTCACCTGCACCCATGATGGGCGATATTTCGGGTAAGGCCACTTTGGCGATCCTGCCAAGGTTATCGCTCACCTGTTTTTGTTTGTAGAAAAGCTGTTTTTCGTAAGGCAGCATTTGCCATTGGCAACCGCCGCAAACACCAAAATGCGTACAAAAAGGTTCTACCCTGTCGGGTGAATAAGAATGTATATTAACGACATGCCCTTCTGCCCAATCGCTTTTGTTCTTTGATAATTGAACATCTACCAGGTCGCCGGGAACGGCACCCTCAATAAAAACAACTTTTCCCTCAACCCTAGCCAACGACTTGCCTTCTGCCGCATAATCGAGTACCAGTACTTTTTCTAAAACAACTGTTTTTCTTTGTTTTCTCACGGGTGCAAATGTAACGACTGTTGGGTTATGCTTGACCTGTAGTGATTTGTGAAGGGTGAAGGGTGAAACGTGAGTAGTGATTGAGTAATGCTGGTTGCCTCATCTACTCACACCTCACGATTACTCACCTCAACAAACAATAATTTTTTGGGAGATGATTAACGGGCCTGAACCTGTATTTAACTAAATTTACCCTCGAATCCTGAAAAATATGAGTCGTTTATTATTTACAGCATGGGCATTATCGGGTGTATTAGGCCTTTCGGCACAAAGGGCCACCGCTCAGGTGCAAAAGCCAGTGCCCACCAAAGGCAGGAATATCAGCATCACACTTACCCCATTAAAAAACTGCAAAGTTTACCTGGGTAGTCATTTCGGAAACAGTAAGGCATTGGTAGATTCTGCTTTTCTGAATGAAAAAAGTCAGGGTGCTTTTAAAGGTCCCACCAAATTAACCGGTGGTATTTATTTTGTGGTGTCGCCCCAATTCACCATCCAGTTTGAGCTACTGATGGATGCGGAACAGCATTTCAGCATTGTAGCAGATACTGCCTTAAAAGACAAAGCAGTTATAACAGGTTCTTTTGACAACGACCTCTTCAAAAGTTATTCTGCCTATACCGTAAGCAAGGGTAGTTACCTGACGCAGCTGGAGACCCAGTTTCGCGGCCAAAAATCAAAAGAAGATTCCATCCGCCTCAGGAACGAGATTGTAAAAACTGATAAAGAATTGCAGGACTACAGGGAGGGTATTATTAAAAAAAATCCCCGCTCATTACTGGCTATGCTGTTGAATAGCATGAAACGCCCTACACCACCTACTGTCTTGCCAGTTATAAAAGGCAAAATTGATTCGCTTTATCCTTATCATTTTGTAAAAGAACATTTTTGGGATGAAGTATCTTTTAATGACGACCGTTTATTGCGCACCCCTTTCTTTGAGCAGAAGCTGGATGATTATTTTAAAAATTTCGTATCGCCCGAACCGGATTCTGTTATCAGTGAAGTGAAGTACATGCTACTTTCAGCCAGGACCGGAAAAGAAATCTATCCTTATCTCCTTACCAAATTCACCAACAAATACATGAACCCTGAGTTTATGGGGCAGGATAAAGTGTTTTTGTACCTGTTTGAAAATTTTTATGCTAAGGGTGATACCATGCTGCTCAACCCGGCTTCGCGCAAAACCATTATTGAAAGAGCCTACAGTTTAATGGCCAATCAATTAGGGCAACCGGCACCGGCACTTAACCTTACAGATACTTTGGGAAAGATCGCGCCGCTTTATAATATTGATGCGCCCTTTACCATTGTTGCTTTTTGGGATCCTAATTGCGGGCATTGTAAGGAAGAAATACCCAGGCTGGATTCTATGTATAAAGCCAAATGGAAAGCTTTTGGCTTAGCTGTTTATTCGGTAAATATTTACGAAAATGAAATACCTGCCTGGAAAAAATTTATTTCCGAAAAGAAACTCGGCCCTAGCTGGATACATGCTTACGAAACCAAAGAAGCAAAAGTAGCAGGAGAAAAAGCGGGCCAGCCTAATTACAGACAGTTATATGATATTTTTAAAACCCCCACCATTTACCTACTTGATAAAGACAAACACATCATCGCCAAACAATTAAGTTTAGAACAGTTTGATGATCTGATTACAGCAAAGAGAAAAGCAGCTAAGGGCTGATTTATCTTTGATTTGATAGGCAAGAAAAAAGCCGCAGACTAAATTCTTTAAACGAGATAGCTGCGGCTTTTTTTTGACTTACAATTTCGCGGTTAAAAAATCCAAAATTCTTTTACCTGATCTGATTTACCACATTCCAGATCACCTTGGGTTTGCCCAGTGTATAGTAATGCAAAACCGGTACACCAAATTTTTTCAGTTCTTTACTTTGTTGTACCAGCCATTCTGCACCCACCTGCTCGCAGTCAAGATCTGTTTTACATTTCATGATCTCATTCGAAAGGTCAGTTGGGATATCAACATGAAATATCCTTGGCAACACAGATAACTGTTTTTTAGTAGTAAGCGGTTTTAAGCCAGGTATAATGGGCACGTTAATACCCATATCCTTACAGGCTTTTACAAAGTCGAAGAACTTCTGGTTATCAAAGAACATCTGCGTCATGATATATTCCGCACCCGCATCTACTTTTTGTTTTAGTTTCAGCAGGTCAATTTCAAGGTTGGGTGCTTCGAAATGTTTTTCCGGATAACCGGCTACGCCCGCGCAAAAACTTGTTTTGCCACCATTCTTGATATCTTCATCCATGTAAATGCCATTGTTCATATTGTTTACCTGCTGTAACAGGTCAATGGCGAAATGATTACCGTTTTTTTCCGGTTCGAACGCGGTTTCATTTTTAGCAGCATCTCCACGTAATACCAGCACATTATCAATTCCCAAAAAATCAAGGTCGATTAAGGCATCTTCTGTTTCTCTTTTGGTAAAGCCCCCGCAAATAATATGTGGAACCGCATCAACCTGGTAGTGGTTCTTTATGGCTGCGCAAATACCAACGGTGCCGGGGCGTTTACGCACTTCCACTTTTTCAAAAGTGCCATCCGTTTTTTTCTTGAACATGGTTTCACTGCGGTGGTAGGTTACATTTATCCAGGATGGCTTGAATTCCATTAACGGGCTCAGGTGGTCGTAAAGGGTGGCAATGGTCTTACCTTTTAACGGTGGCAATACCTCAAAAGATATCAAGGTATCTTTTGCCTGTTGTATATGTTCTGTTACTTTCATTTGAATGCGGTGAATATTTACTAAATCAAGTGCTAACTGGCTTAATTTCTTTGAAATGGATGCAATATACAGCGATGCGCTGATTAGAAAAACATGTGTTAAGATAAAACACCGGTTACCATATCAGTTGTATAAACTCTATTTTTGCCTAAACACTTACCCTTGAGCCTGACTATTCATACCCAAAACCTAGTTAAAAGTTATAAAGGCCGTACTGTGGTGCAGCAAGTTTCGGTTACTGTTCAGCAGGGTGAGATTGTTGGTTTGCTAGGACCCAATGGTGCCGGTAAAACCACTACTTTTTATATGGTGGTGGGCCTTATCAAGCCGGATGAAGGCAGCGTTTTTTTAAATGACCAGGATATTACCAAACTACCCATGTACAAAAGGGCGCAAATGGGTATAGGTTATTTACCCCAGGAAGCGAGTGTATTCAGAAAACTGAGTGTGGAAGATAATATATTGGCTGTTCTGGAAATGACTACTCTCACGAAGCAGGAAAGGCTTCATAAATTAGATTCTTTATTAAATGAATTTAACCTGCACCATGTTCGGAAGAATAATGGCGACAGCCTGAGCGGTGGCGAAAGAAGAAGAACAGAAATAGCCCGGGCCCTTGCGGTTGACCCGAAATTTATTTTACTGGATGAACCCTTTGCAGGTGTTGACCCCATAGCCGTTGAAGACATACAAGGTGTAGTGGCTAAATTGAAATATAAGAATATCGGTATCCTCATCACCGATCATAATGTAAATGAAACCCTGTCTATCTGCGACCGTGCTTACCTGCTTATTGAAGGAAAAATATTCAAACATGGTACTGCCGAAGAACTCGCCGATGATGAACAGGTAAGAAGGTTATACCTGGGTACCAATTTTGAACTGAAAAGAAAAGATTGGATTATTGAAATGGGAAAGGATGGTCCTTCGGGGTTGTAGAAAGTAGTTGTTGATCCGGCCACAAACAACGGCGTTAGTTGCCGGGCATTTCTTTGCGACTTTATCTCCTTACGCATCTTTGCGTGAAAAAGCAATCTTCCGCATAACTGTAATCAGGCGGCCTCCAACGGCATTAGATATGGTTGGTTTAAGCAAACACAACCGGACCTTCGTGTCCCTTTTACATTAGGTTTAGCTATTCTCGTTTCCATTGCTTATTTTGCTGTTATTCCCAACCATGAAACTGCTTAGTCCCGCAATATCCCGTTTGGCCCGATTCAGGCATTGGCGCATTGAACAATGGATTACCGATCCGATCAATGCACAGCGCGAAGTTTTGCAGGACCTGGTTACCCATGGCCAATACACGGAATTTGGCCGGAAATTCGGGTTTAAAGAATTATTCAGTATCCGCAAGTTTAAAGAGAACATCCCCATTCATGAATATGAGGACCTGAAGCCTTATATAGACAGGTTAATGAAGGGAGAAGAAAACCTGCTTTGGAACACGCCTGTAAATTGGTTTGCCAAAAGCAGCGGCACCACCAGTGATAAAAGCAAATTCATACCCATAACACAAGAAAGCCTTGAAGACTGTCATTTTCAGGCAGCCAAAGATGTGTTGACCCTATATTACAATTACAATACAGAAAGTGACCTGCTAACCGGCAAAGGATTGGTTATTGGCGGCAGTCACCAAATAAGCAAAATAAATGAAGATATCCAGTATGGCGATCTGAGTGCCGTGCTACTGCAGAATACACCCATGTGGGCCACCTGGATAAAGACACCTGAATTATCAATCGCTTTAATGGATGACTGGGAAAGTAAAATTGAAATGCTGGCACAATCAACCATTCCGGAAGAAGTTACTTCTATTGCGGGTGTGCCAACGTGGACAATGATTTTGATAAAGCGGATACTTGAAATAACAGGTAAGTCCACGTTAAGAGAGGTATGGCCTGGCCTTGAATTGTATGTCCATGGTGGTGTATCGTTTATCCCCTACCAGGAACAATTTAAAAAACTCATTGGTGAAGGCTGTACGTATTTAGAAATGTACAATGCCAGTGAAGGTTTTTTTGCCGCACAGGATAATCCCGATGAAGAAGGCATGTTATTGTTTTTGAACCATGGCATTTTTTACGAATTCATGCCTGTGGAAGAATATGGAAAAGAAAATCCAAAAACGATTGGATTAAAAGAAGTGAAGATCGGAG
>JANXUL010000289.1 GCA_025356235.1 Bacteroidota bacterium | reverse complement strand
GAAAAAAACATTGAGTTTTTGTATACTGACTGTTATTTTGGGATTTCCCGGGTACTGTTTGTATGCGCAAGGCTACCAGGCTATTAATGGATCTCCCTATGCCGGCAGTACGGGCATTTTCAATAATCCTGCAGCTTCCATTCAATCAGCCTATAAATGGGACCTTACTTTATTTTCTACCCAGCTTAAGTTGAGTACCAATTCGCTCTACCTGAAAAATTTTACTTTATCTAAAAATGATAGTGCTGGTATCACTTTGAAAGATGGATTTGCCAGTCATTATATCCATTCAAATATAGATCTGAGTTTATTTAATTTTTTATATAAGATTGATAATAACAAAGCTTTTACTGTTGGCCTTCGGGGAAGGACCTATAATCATATGAAAACACAGGCATTCAATTATGTTGATTCTACGGTTAACAGTTTTCATAGTTTCCTGGTGGCCAATAGGAACACTTCTTATATAGAAGGATTTATTACCCATGCCGGGTGGCTGGAAGCGGACCTGAACTACTCGCAGGTATTGTTTGAAACCAATACGTCAAAATTAAGCGGTGGTATTACCCTTCAAATTATGAAAGGCTTATCCGGTGCTTTTATGAAAATTAATAAGGTGAGTTACCTCGAGGAAAAGAACCCAAATGGAACAGATACCGCTTACACATTTACCAATGGCAGTGGCTCATTTGGGTATTCAGATAATTATGACCAGAGTTCGGCAAAGGAGTTTCTTAAGAACTCCAAAACTGCCTTTGGTTTGAGTCTTGGCATTGAATACCTCGTTTATAACCCTGACATAAATATTGGCATAAATACAAATCTGAATTATGATTGGAAGATTGGTGTGAGCCTCATGGATATCGGTGCCAATTCGTTTAAACCCAGCCAATATTCAAGTCAGTTTTATGCCCCCAATGCGGCTATTTCTGACGGTACGATGGATACGAAAATAAGCGGGGCCGCGAATATCAGGGATTTCAGGGATTCGTTGAATACCATCTTTACTACCAATACTACCCTTACAAATAACTTTACCATCAGTATGCCCACCAGGCTGATTGTTAACGTAGATAAAAACCTGGGCAACCACGTTTATGTAAATGGGGAGATGAGTATGAATTTTTATTCAACCTCATCGTATACGAAACTCAGGACAAGGGAATTGAATCTGCTAACCATCACACCCAGGTTTGAAACCATTGGTTTTGGGGCTTATTTACCTGTTCAATATAATACACAAGGACAATTATGGGTAGGTGCTGCCCTAAAATTGGGGCCAGTGATACTTGGCGTACATAGCCTGGGGATATTTAAGAAAGATCCTACTTTAAATGGAGGTGGTTACCTGTTACTATCTATTCATCCGTTTAGTAAAAAGAAAGTACTGGGTAAATTAGACTGTCCGGATTAATAAGCGGGGAACAGACTAAAAAATACTGAAAAGGGAACTTTGAATTTTGCTGTTGAGAAATAATCTGTTTCAGGTAGCGAAAGCTACGCTAACTTCTACAAACAAAAATATTTGTGACCTTGTGTTAACATACAACACAGGGTCACAAATACAGGTAATACAGAGAATGCGGGGCATTATTTACAATGAAAAAAGCCTATTCTGCAGATTGAATATTAGAAGCCTGTTTACCTTTTTTACCATCTGTTATTTCAAATGATACTTTTTGACCTTCTTTCAAAGATTTGAATCC
This sequence comes from Bacteroidota bacterium, assembly GCA_025356235.1. Classification (GTDB taxonomy): domain Bacteria; phylum Bacteroidota; class Bacteroidia; order Chitinophagales; family Chitinophagaceae; genus Sediminibacterium. The sequence goes on along the minus strand of JANXUL010000289.1, from coordinate 2,750 downwards.
GCCCATGTTAATAGCGGAAAAATGTGCGAACAGATCTTCACCACCATCATCTGGTGTGATAAATCCGAAACCCTTTGAATCATTGAACCATTTTACAACTCCTGTTGCCATAATATTAAAATTTTAATGAATGAAAGTAGTGATTTTCCCCCGTTTTATCACTTTTCTACCCCCCGTCTTTCGAAACCAGGCAATAAAAGTTGATTTTTTACCCAAAAAAAGAGGGCCCTTAAACGATATCAGCCAAGATTCACCTCAAAAGCCTCCCTGATTCAATACTTATTTTCGAACCCTTTTTTCATATACTTATGAGTATCCTGTAAACATCCGATCTATTCTTACTAAAGAATAGTGGGACTTTCATGGCTCTATTTACTTCATGTAGCCATTAAAAAGTGGGAATATTGCAACTTTTTTAAAAGGTTATGTAATGTTTATCCCTCCCGATAAGCAGAACTTTATCAACAGTACTTATCTTTTAACAAACCAATGCTGTTAAGGACATGAAAGAAAACAGAAACCGGCATGTTGGAATACGATTTTCTTCCATTGTTTTCATTCTGTTATGCCTTATTTCAAGCGCTTATTCACAGGATGTTCCGGCCACACACCAGAAGTATCTATTTTTCCCGTATCCATTAGATCATCAATGGCGGTCTTCTTTAGGCCTTACATTAACCACATTACCACAGGACATTACTGAAGAACAACATTACCGCTACCCGGCACTGGATTTTCATGTATTAAAAAAAGTAAGTAAAAAATTTTACTTAGATGGAAGGATAAATGTGCAGGTATTTCAAAACATGGTTACAGCAGGTATAAGGTGGGCTACGCCTTTAAATGACAGGCTTTCTTTATCATTAGGCAATGATATTGGCTGGTGGTTTGGGTCTATTAATATTTATGGCTTTAACACAAAGGGGAACGGATTTCAAAATTTCCCGAACGCTTCTTTAGGGTACCGGTTCAATAAAAAAATATTATTAACTGCAAAGGGGGAGGCAATCATGAATCTATCGGTTAATGCGCGCACAGGCACCATTCCCGTAGCATCTGATTACAGGCTTTTAAGTGGCTCTTCTTTTACGATTGCCCTGGAACAGCCTTTTTTCGGACGGAATAATTTAACACTGGGATTTCGGGCTATCTACACCGATTTTTTTTGGCAAACATGGTCATTGTTTGAAGTCTTCGACCGAAATATATTTTATCCCCAACTAATTATTGGCGTAACCCTATGAAAAAGCTTTGCATCATATCGATTCTGGTTATTTTTTCTATGGGTTGTAAAAAACAATTTGAAGCGCCGGTTCCCGAAACAAAATGGAGCGCGTTTGATTCGGCTATTGCAGTTTCATTATCCTACAATACCCGACAGAAAATAGAAGGTATCTATTCTTTTACTGATGGTGCCGATGGATTTGGTGATTTCAGTGCACTTAAATGGAGTTACCTTATTAATAATACAGATACCACTTTTTATCTTTCCATGTTTTGCGAAAAGCAGATAGCCTATTTTATTTGCCAGGGGAAAAGGGTAGATACCAATATATTGCTGAATGGTTATTGGCGTAAAATGACCAATACTGAAACAGGAAAAGCAAGGTTTACCATCAGTCAGAAAAATGGCGCGAAACACCTGCTTGGCACGGGGCCTTTTAATATAAGCACGGATAGTATACTTATTACTGGAGCCTATGGAAATGGCAATGATATTCCCGATCAAAAGATCACTTTGAAATACAAAAAGCCCTTATACAATGCCAAACCGCTCGATATTCTTGCGGATAGGGGTGGTGGCCGTACTTCGGACCTTTTACCCGCTTCTGAAAACTCGGTTGAAATTATTAAAATGGCCTCCCGCTTTGGAGGAACCGGTATTGAAATTGATATCAGGGTGAGTAGTGATGGTGTACCGCTCCTGTTTCATGATCTCACACTGAACGAACGAATCATACAAAAAAATGGTTTATTGGGGCCTATTGAAAATTATACCTACGCGCAACTGAATACATTGGTTCGTTTAGAACAGGGTGAACATATTCCCAGTCTCCGTGAAGTGCTGAATACAGTGGTATATAATACCCCTTTGAATTATGTGTGGCTCGATGTAAAATATAATTCCTCACTCCAGGCTTTGCGGGATTTGCAAAGAGAATTTACACAAAAGGCACTTGCTATTGGCCGAAAAGTTGATATTGTGATAGGGATACCTGAAAAATCAATATTGGATAATTTTTTAGCCTTGAAAGATTATAAAGATGCGCTGTCGCTTTGTGAAATGTCTCTGGATGATGTACGCACAGTGGGCGCACATTATTGGGCACCCCGATGGACACTGGGATTACAAAATGAAATGGTGGATCAAATGCACACAGAAGGCCGCAAAGCGATAGTCTGGACATTAAATGTTCCGGGTAATGTTTTGGAATTCATGAACCAGGGCAGGTTTGACGGTATCTTATCCAATTACCCATCAATCGTGGCATACTATTATTATGCAAGGCAATAAACGAATACATATCATCGCAGTTTGCTTTATCTTGTTGTTGGGGGGTAGTAAAAGTTATGGTCAGACCGACACCTCTTCTCCTGCTAAAGGACGAGGTGAATACGCATTTGTTGCCTATATGGGTGGCGGAATAGGCGTTTATGCAGTGAACGCAGCTACACCGGTTTCTGTAACCGCAAAAACAAACAGGTTGGGGTTTGTAGGATCCTTTAGGGTACTATGGCATCCAGATCAT
>JANXUL010000270.1 GCA_025356235.1 Bacteroidota bacterium | reverse complement strand
TAAAATATTCGAAAAAATGATTCTCGATGTATCTATTATAGTAATATAAGTGCCGGATGAGAACTGCAAAAACAAACCTGTTTTTTTTAAACGGAATAACAAGATTGACCTAAAATGAGGCCTTTTCTTCAGAATGAATAAAAAATTTGCACAACAAAGGGTTTCGCAAACGTTTGCATAAAAATCTATGAGACATCTTTACATGTAAACTTCTCCTCGCCGCATATATTTAATCTTTCACCGTTTAAGATAATACAAAGATTCTCTGTTTTCAATGCATCATTTACGCGAATACGGCGGTCCTTATTAACGCGTCAGTAAAATAGATGCAATCGCGGGGATTGTGAAACCGATTTACTGGAAAAAATGAAAAAATGTAACAAAAATTTTTTATAGTAAATAAAATGTGTACTTTGTACACGCTTAATAACCATATAAACTGTCATTTATGAATTCTTCGAAGCTTGTCAAGCCCATTCTGATGGGTTTATTTGCTTGCTTGTTTGTTATCTCCTCGCAAGCCCAAAACAAAACCATTTCAGGTAAAGTTACCGATGCCAAAGACGGGTCAGCCCTGGTAGGTGTTTCAGTAGTTGTGAAAGGTTCAAAAGTTGGTACCCAAACAGGTGCTGATGGAACTTTTAGAATTTCTGTACCTCCTTCTGCTTCTACTCTGGTAATTTCTTCTGTGGGCTTTGGTTCACAGGATGTAAGTATTCAGGGAAGAACATCTGTTGATGTTTCTTTGAGTGCTACCAATGACCAGCTTAATGAAGTGGTGGTAATTGGTTATGGTACCGCCCGGAAAAAGGATCTTACAGGTTCTGTTGTTTCTCTGCAGGCAAAAAACTTTAACCAGGGTGCTATTATTGCACCTGACCAGTTATTACAAAGTAAAGTTGCAGGCTTGGAAGTTACCAATACCAGTGGCCAACCCGGAGCTGCCTCTACTATTCAAATCAGGGGTACTTCTTCTATCCGTTCAAACAACAATCCGCTGTATGTAGTGGATGGAGTTCCTTTGGATGGTGGATCAGCAAGGCCAAATATTGGCAATGCATTCGGAAGCACACCAAGTTCTAACCCCCTCCTCTTTATTGATCCAAACAGTATTGCCCAGATTGACGTTTTGAAAGATGCGTCTTCTGCAGCAATCTATGGTTCACGCGGGGCAAATGGTGTAATTGTAATTACAACAAAAAAAGCATCTGCTGGACCTGTAAAAATTGAAGTGGGAACCAATTTTGGAACCTCTGCGGGTTACATGAGAAGATTTGCTATACTTAATGCATCAGATTACAGAAATGCACTTAAAAAATACGGCCAGCCGGCTTCCCTTGACGGTGGATCCAATACAGATGCTTTGAAAGCCATCACTCAGAATGATTTATCGCAAAACTATTCTGTAGCATTTAGCGGCGGAAATGATGTTGGTAAGTTCCGAGCTTCATTCCTGGCATCTAATACAAAAGGTTTTTTGAAAAAATCAGCACTTGACAAATACCTCGCTACCATTGGTGGTAGCTATAAATTTCTTGATAAGCGATTGACGTTAGACTTTAATGTAATTACTGGTAACTATGCCGAAACACTGACCAGCGTTTCTAATTCAGCAGGTTCCACAGGTAATATTATATCTTCAGCACTTAGCTGGAATCCTACTTCGCCTTTGATCGGTGCGAATGGTTTGTATAATTTTCCAAGTAATGGCTCAGGTAACCCTTTAGCTTTTAATGATGCTTATTCTGATAAGAGCAGTGTATTTTCTTTCTTAGGCAATATCTCTGCTGCATATAAAATAACAGATAACCTGGAGTATAAACTTTTATTCGGTATCAATAGCGGAATAGGCAACAGGGAACAGAATACAGAAGGTTGGTTAACAGGTATCCCTGGTGTATCCGGTTTGGGATCTGCAGCTATTGCCAATGCAAGATTGAATTCTCAGACAATTACACACACTTTAAATTATCGTACCAATATCAGCAGCGGCCTTTCATTAGATGCCTTAGTTGGGTATGAATATTTCAAGACTAATTTTTCAGGAAATGGTGTTTCTGCTAACGGTTTTAATACCAACCTTGACCAGTCGACAAGGATTTCAATACCTTATACGAAGATTTTCTCAAATGCAAAAAACCAGAATCCTTTCTATTCATATGCAAACCCACAAGCTGAATTACAATCTTATTTCGGCAGGGCCACTTTGAACTATAAAGACAAACTGTTGTTAACAGGAACCATGAGGGCTGATGGATCAAGCAAATTTGGTAAAAATAACAAATACGGTTATTTCCCTTCAGGCGGCCTGAAATGGGTTGTGAGCAATGAGGAATTCATGAAGGGTAATAAAGTGTTCTCCAGCTTAGCACTTCGTGCCTCTTATGGTGTTACCGGAAATCAGGAATACCCTGCTGGATCTTCACAGGAACAATTCTCTCTTGGCTCATATAATAATGCACCACAAGTAGTAAATGGTAACCCGGACCTGAAATGGGAAAAAACCAAATCAGTTGACCTTGGTCTTGAATTCACTTTAGCGGGGGGTAAGGTATATGGTTCATTTGACTATTATAATAAGAATACTTCTGATGTATTGTTCCAGACTACTGCTATTCAGCCTGCTCCTTCTTCTATCTCTTTTGTTAACCTGAAAAATGCAAATATCATTAATAAAGGGTTTGAAGTGGCATTGGGTGCGACCATCATTGACAATAGAAAATTTAGTTGGGATGTGAATGCCAACTATGCTAATAATAAAAATACAGTTAAAAATTTCACAGACCCCAATACGGGATTAGACCTGCAGGTTCAAACAGGGTTTATTAGCGGTCAGGGTGTATCAGGCACATTGGCCCAGGTGATTACCAACAATCAGCCTGTCAATGTTTTCTTCCTGAAACCTTTTAACGGATTTGATGCAAGCGGAAACCAGCAGATTGGCGGAAACCCTCAGATTGCAGGTGATCCCAATCCACATAATATCTTTGGTTTCGGTACCTCTCTACGTTATGAGAAATTCACTTTAACGCTTAATGCAGGTGGTGCAACCGGTTTCCTTCTTTACAATAATACCGCCACTTCAGTAACGAATATTGCTGGTATTGCACAGGGTAGAAATATAGATAAGGCAGCCTACACTTCTCCTGAAGGTATTGCAAGCGGCGTGGGTGCTTCAACCAGATTCCTTGAAAAAGGTGATTATTTTAAATTGAGAAATGTTACAGTACGCTACAACATAGGCAGTGCCGGTAAATACATCAAAAACTTAAGTGCCTTTGTTAGTGGAAGCAACTTATTCGTAATTACTAAATTCACTGGATTTGATCCTGAGGTTAATATCGATAAAAGCAACAACTCTTACCCATCGAGGTCTATTGAGTATGTGCCTTATCCAACACCAAGAACCATTTCTTTTGGATTTAATTTCTCTTTATAAATAACAACATCAAAAACTTGAAGTATGAAACCATATAAAATGATAACAAAATTCGCCATCTCCTTCCTTGCAGTCTTTGCAATGTCGGGATGTACAAAGCTGAGCGAAGACCTCGGTAGTACGCTCACCAATAGCCAGGTATCCAGTGCGTTGGGAAGCGCAGGTACAGGCTTATTGCTGTCCGCGGCTTATGCAGATCTGGGCGGTCCATTGACCAGCCAGGATCAGGTATTCTCACTCATGGAAAATACCACAGACGAATCACTGGTGCCTACACGCGGCGGTGACTGGGATGATAATGGTGTTTGGAGAGTAATGCATAACCATACCTGGAATGCTGATCACGGACAGATTACCAGTGTATTTAACAGCTTGAACAAGATTAATTTTGACGCAACCAATGTGTTGGGTTTTAATCCGAGTCCGGCACAGGCCGCTGAAGCTAAGTTTATCAGGGCCCTTGCATTGTATTACCTACTTGATCTGTATGGACAATTCCCTATCAGGAATCCAGGTGATAACCTGTTGCTGGCTCCAACAGTTAAAACAGGTGCTGATGGTGCAGCGTTTATCATCGCTGAACTGAATGCAGCATTGCCTAATTTACCCGCAGGTAATGGAAGTGATAAAGCTAATCCGGATGCTGCCAGGGTTTTATTAATGAAATGCTACCTGCAACAAGGTACATGGACAAACAGGGCTGCACCAACTTTTGCTGCAGCAGATATGGCCCAGGTTATTTCATTAGGCAATGCAATAATTTCTGGCGGAAAATATAGCTATAATGCTAACTATTTTGATAATTTTAAACCCGGGAATGATTTTTCAACTGAAGCCATTTTCCGCTATAATAATACTGCCGGTGTAAGTGCTAATAACTCAGGCATTGGAGCCCGATGGAATATGACATTACACTACAATTCCTATACACCAAGTGCCCCAAATGCAGGCTGGAATGGGTTTTCTACTATCGGTGATTTCTATGCTTCATTCAATACTACTGGTGCCCCAACGGCATATGGCCCTTCAGATACTTTATTTGATCCAAGACTTGGTGGCCGAAACTATCTTGGGTCAAAAACAATTTCTGGTATCAATCCTGGATTCCTAGTTAACCAACAATACAATGAAATGGGTGTTGCTGAGAAAGACAGAAAAGGGAATCCTTTGGCCTTTGATCCCAAAATAGCTGCTGATATGAAGGAAACAGGAAGCAATCTAGAATTAACTGGTATTCGTGTAGTAAAATATCCTCCTGATTACACTCAATATGGTGGTGGTCCTGCTGGAAATGACTTGATGATCTTCCGCTACCCTGATGTGGTATTGATGGTTGCTGAAGCTAAACAAAGGACGGGAGACGCTGCAGGTGCTTTACTTATGGTAAATGCGCTTAGAACTGGAAGAGGTGCTGCACCTTTAATATCTATGGCATTGGCTAATACAAGCAATGTGGAAGACCCTAATACCTTATTGGCTGAAAGAGGCCGTGAATTGTATTGGGAAAGTGTTAGGAGAACAGACCTTCAACGTTTCGGTGTTTACCTGAAACCATGGCAATATAAACCATCTGACGATCCAAAGAACTTGATATTCCCTGTTCCTAATTCGGCGTTAGCTGCAAATCCAAATCTGAAACAGAATCCTGGATACTAATATTTATTCTAAGATTTATTTATTATAAAAGTAAAAGGCCTATATGGCCTTTTACTTTTATAATAAGGCCTTACCATTCCGGTTTGTAAGTAATCTGGTACACGGACGTTCAATATTTTTGAAGTGGCATTATAACCATGCATTAAGATTTAATAAGGTAACTTCATCCTATTTTCTTTATTTTGAATACATAATTGATACTACTTTCTACAATCGTTCCATGATGAGGTCCTTTGCAAACTTTTCTGCTATTTTATTTTTAATGCTGCTTTTTTCTTGCAAACAAAAAAGTGAGAAAACATTATTTGAACTGGTTAATAATACAGGCATCAACTTCAGAAATGACGTTACAGATGGCAAACTGGAAAACAGTTTCCTTTTTCGTAACTTTTATAATGGAGGCGGTGTGGCACTCGGTGATATTAATAACGATGGCTTGCCAGATATTTTTTTCACTTCCAATATGGGTGAAAACAAACTTTACCTGAACAAAGGAAATTTTCAGTTCGATGATATTACCGCGAAAGGCGGGTTTAAGCAGGATAGCATGTGGAGCACGGGCGTTGTATTTGTAGACATTAATAATGATGGGTGGCTGGATATATATGTTTGTAATTCGGGGCACATGTCAACGGGTAACAGGCTCAATAAATTATACATCAATAATCACGACCTCACTTTTACTGAATCTGCTGCCAAATATGGCCTTGACCATAAAGGCTACTCCACGCAGGTATCTTTTTTTGATTATGATATGGATGGCGACCTGGATTGTTTCATGATTGATAACAGCCCTATCCCTGTAAACCAACTCGGCTTTAACAACAAACGCGACCTCCCTGAAAAACAGTGGGTAGTGGGTGAATTTTTAAAAGGTGGGGGTAATCATTTATTCAGGAATGATAATGGGCATTTTAAAGAAGTTACCATAGAAGCAGGCATACACAGCAGCCTGATTAGTTTCGGTTTGGGTATTTCGGTTGGTGATATTAATGGGGATGGCTATCCTGATATTTATGTTTCCAACGATTCTTACGAAAGGGATTATTTATATGTGAACCAGAAAGACGGGACTTTTAAAGACGAGTTTGAAGACAGGATTAAGCACACTAGTTTCTCTTCTATGGGTTCAGATATGGCAGATATGAATAATGACGGGTCCCCGGATATTTTTAATACCGATATGCTGCCTGATGATGACTATCGTTTAAAAACAACCGGTGCATTTGATAATATTGACCTGTTTAATACCAAACTGAAAACTGGGTTTTATTACCAGTATGTAAAGAACTGCCTTCAGATAAATAATAAAGAAGGCAAGTTTACAGAAACAGGTAATTACAGCGGAGTATCAGCATCAGACTGGAGCTGGGGTGCTTTGATGTTTGATATGGATAATGATGGCTTTAATGATATCTACGTTTGCAACGGTGTAAACAGGGATGTTACGGACCTGGATTTTATTGAATTTTTTGCCAATGATGTAATACAAAAAATGGTTATGACAGGGCAAAAACAAAATGTAGATGAAGTGTTGCGCCATATTCCGCAAACCCCTTTGCTCAACAAAGCTTACCATAACCAACACGATCTCAGATTCAGGGATATGGCACAGGCATGGGGGTTTAAACAGGCCAGCTTTTCCAATGGTGCTGCATATGGCGACCTTGATAATGATGGCGACCTTGACCTTGTCGTAAACAATGAGAACCAACCAGCATTTGTATATCGAAACAATAGCCGGGAAATAAACAAAAATCATTACATCGGCCTCAAGTTGCAGGGTAAAGAAAAAAATACATTCGCCATCGGTAGTAAAATAAATATTTATAGGGGGAGTGAAATAATTACACGCGAATTGATCCCGAGCCGTGGTTTTCAATCATCTATGGATTATAAACTGATCATTGGGCTGGGAACCACTGCAAACATAGATTCTATGACCATTACATGGCCCGATCTTTCTGTTGTCAGCTATGCTCATCCTGCCATAGATACGGTTCATGTGATCCGTCAAACAGAAAAAAATAATTTATTCCGCCCTCTTCTGAAACCCAATACGCCTTCTTTACTTGATTCAGTCAAATCGTTTTTTGAAAAGCACCAGGAAGATAATAATATAGATTTTTATTATGAACGTAACCTTCCTAAAATGCTTTCACGCGAAGGACCTAAAGCAGCATGCGGAGATGTAAATAATGATGGTCTGGAAGATATATATATTGGCGGAACGGCAGGTCATGCGGGTCAGTTATACCTGCAAAATAAAAATGGCGGTTTTGAGAAAAAACAACAAAAATCATTCGACTCTTTTAACGATTTCGAAGATGTAGCAGTTCTGTTGTTTGATTATGACCATGACGGCGATCTGGATTTATTGGTTTGTCCCGGTGGAAATAACAATAAGTCAGAGAGCCGCCAAATGCAGTTACGTTTATTCAGGAATGATGGAAAGGGTAATTTTGAAATTGATGTGGCAGCATTTCCCAATGCAGGCATGAATATTTCCGTAGCGATAGCAGAAGATTTTAACCATGATGGGTACCCGGATCTTTTTATAGGCGGAAGGAGTGAACCACACAATTATGGTGTGGACCCATCAAGTTATATTTATTTGAATGATGGCAAGGGCCATTTTACAGACATTGCAAAAACAAAGAATCCCGATATTGCCAATATCGGCATGGTTACCGGTGCTGCCTGGGCAGATATTGCAGGTGATAAAGAAAAAGAATTAATCATTGTTGGCGAATGGATGGCCCCAAGGATATTCTCTTTTAGCAAAGACCATTTTGTTGAATTGAAAACCAACCTGGCAGATATGTTTGGCTGGTGGCAAACGGTTGCGATAGCGGATATAAACGGCGATGGTAAAAGCGATTTGGTACTCGGCAATATCGGCGAGAATTTTTACCTGCAGCCTGATAAAACTCACCCTGTTAAATTGTGGCTGAATGATTTTGATCAGAATGGCGCAAGCGACAGGATCCTTACCAGCACGATCGGGGGAAAAGATATGCCCGTTTTCATGAAACATGAAATGGAAGACCAGATCCCATCACTAAAGAAAAAAAACCTCAAACACAAGGACTATGCAACCAAATCAATTCAAGAATTATTTTCTTCTGAGTTAATCAATACATGCAAAACGAAGCAATTTAATTATTGCGCTTCTGTTATTGCAATCAATAATGGTGATGGCAAATTTACCGTTCAGAAACTACCTGCGGAGGTACAACTGTCGTCAGTAAATGCGATCCATTGTACTGATCTTGATGGTGATGGGAAAACGGATATTGTTTTGGGTGGTAATGAATTTGGGTTCCTCCCGCAATTTGAAAGGCTGGACGCCGGTATCGGTACTGTTATGCTTAATAAAGGCAACGCAAAATTCTCAATCCTCAACAGCCATGAATCCGGTGTTGAACTGAATGGACAAATCAGGGATATTCAGGAGATAAAAGGTATACATAACAGATATATCCTTTTCCTACGAAATGATATGTACCCTGCCTTGTTTAGCATTAGAAAAGCAATAGCGAATAATCAACCTTTTTAAAAAGGTACCAAGTAATAAATATGAACTTGTCTGTAAGAATATATTTTCTCATATGTGTTGCCCTGTTGTCAGCATGCCATCCGTTGGCAGATAAACAGCCAGCAGTTTTTGAAGTGCTGGACAGTAGTAAAACCGGCTTAACATTCTCTAATAAACTTACGCCTACCCAGCAGTTCAACATGTTTAAATACATGTATTTTTATAATGGCGGAGGTGTTGGTACCGGGGATTTTAATAACGATGGGCTGATAGACGTTTTCATGAGCGCCAACCAAGGTAATAATAAATTATATTTAAATAAAGGGGCACTCACATTCAAAGATGTAACAACTGAAGCACAGATCCCGCAGGACAGTGCATGGTCAACCGGTGTTTCTGTAGTTGATATTAATAACGATGGTTTATTGGATATTTATGTATGCCGTGTTGGGCAATATGAAACACTGCATGGGCATAATCAGCTATTAATTTGTAAGGGGATAGATAAAAATGGCGTGCCATTTTACAAAGATGAAGCTAAAGAATACGGATTGGATTTTTCGGGTTTTAGCACTCAGGCTGTTTTTGTAGATTATGATATGGATGGCGACCTGGATGTATTCCTGTTAAACCATTCCGTTCACCGTAACGGGTCATTCGCGCCAAGGGCAAACTTTATGGGTACATATGACCCGCTTTCAGGAGACCGTATCTATCGGAATGATGGCAATAAATTCACCGATGTTACCAAACAGTCCGGTATTAACAGCTCGGCAATCAGCTATGGATTGGGTGTAGCTGTTGCTGATATCAACCTTGATGGTTATCCTGACTTATACGTGGGTAATGACTTTCATGAAAATGATTATCTCTATATCAATCAAAAGAACGGCACTTTTAAGGAAGAGATCAATGACCATATAATGCATACCAGCCAGTTCTCAATGGGTGTTGATGTGGCTGATATTAATAATGATGGATACCCTGAGATCATTTCAATGGATATGTTACCATCGGATCCGTATATCTTAAAACGGTCATTGGGGGAAGATGAGTATGACCTGTTCCAATACAAGATAGGGGCAGGTTATAATTATCAATATACAAGAAATAACCTGCAATTAAACCGCAGGAATGGAATGTTCAGTGAAATAGGATTGTATTCCGGTATCTATGCTACAGACTGGAGCTGGGCACCTTTGTGGATGGACTTTGATAATGATGGGCTGAAGGACCTGTTTATTTCGAATGGGATACCTAAACGAATGAATGAAATGGATTATGTAAACTTCATTTCCGACCGCGCGATACAAAGCAAGATAGCCTCAAATTCGATGGGGGAAAAGGACATGGCACTTGTTAATAAATTTCCAGAGATAAAAATACCTAACAAGCTGTTTAAAAATAATGGGAACCTTACTTTTAGTGATATGGATGGGTTGATTGACAATAATAAACCCACTTATTCAAATGGTGCAGTGTATGCAGATTTCGATAACGATGGTGACCTGGATATCCTTGTGAACAATATTAATGAGGCCGTTACGCTGTATAAGAATAAAAGTAATGATAAAAAAGACAAAGCTTTTGTAGAAATAAAATTAAAAGGCCCTGCCAAAAATATAAATGCAATTGGTGCCAAAGTTGTTATATATGCTAATGGTGGTATCAGAACGTATGAAAAGAACCCGGTGAGGGGATTCCAGTCAAGTATGGAAGGGCCAATACATATTGGATTGGATAAAGCAAAAGTTGACTCTGCATTTTTAATCTGGCCAGATAATACTTGTCAAACTATGCAGTTAACCGGGGAAAAAGCAAACCTTGGTTATATATATGCAAAAGGCCTTCCTGTATTCGATTACACAAAAATTACGAAATATTGGCCTCAACTAACGAAGCCGATGACCGATATTACCGCGCAGGTTTCACTTATATACAAACACCAGGAAAATGTATTTCCTGAATTTGACCGGGAGCCATTAATGCCGCATATGGTTTCTACCGAAGGCCCCGCCCTGGCAGTGGCAGATATTAATCATGATGGTCTGGAAGATGTATTTATCGGTGCATCACGGGATAAAAAAAGTGTTGTCTTTTTACAGCAGGCTACAGGCAAGTTTATAAAATCTTCGCAACCGGCGATTGAAGCGGATAGTTCTTTCGAAGATATTGATGCCACATGGGTTGATGTGAATAATGATGGTAATATAGATTTACTAGTAGCCAGCGGCGGTAATGAATTTTTCGGCCCCGATCCGCATTTGCAACCACGGGCTTACCTGAATAATGGGAAAGGGAAGTTTACAAAATCAGATCACGCATTTGATAATGTGTATCTGAATGCCTCCTGTATTGTGCCTTATGATTTTAACGGGGATGGCGCTGTAGACCTGTTTATCGGTGGCCGCACTGTTCCATCTGAATATGGGAAGTCACCGCGCTCTTATTTGTTGCAAAATGATGGCAAAGGACATTTTACAGATATTACAATAACCCATGCAAAAGACTTGTTAGACGTCGGAATGGTTACGCAGGCAATATGGTTTGATATTGATAAGGATGGTGATAAGGACCTTATAATCTGTACGGAATGGAATGGCATCTATGCATATATTAATGATCATGGAAACTTTACCAGGAAAACATTGACAGATAAAAAAGGATGGTGGAATTTTGTATTGCCTGTTGATATAGATAATGATGGTGATATTGACCTGATAGCCGGTAACCTGGGTTTGAACAGCCGGTTAAAAGCAAGCGATAAAGAACCGGTAAAACTGTATTATAATGACTTTGACGATAACGGCAGGAAAGAACAGGTACTTACTTATTTTTTACAGGGACGCGAAATACCATTTGCCAATAAAGATGAATTGCAAAGACAATTGCCTACTTTGAAAAAGAAATTCTTATATGCTGAAGATTTTGCAAAAGCGGACCTGGCGAAAATATTCACATCAGAAAAACTGGATAAAGCAGAATTACTGACTGCAAATTATTTTTCAAATGCCCTACTGATTAACCAGGGTAACCTGAATTTTACCGTACAGGCTTTGCCATGGCAGGCGCAGTTAAGTCCTTATAGGGATGCGGTTGTTATTGATGCCAATCATGATAATCTGCCGGATATCCTGCTGGTAGGTAATTATTATAATAATAATATTCAGATGGGACGGTATGATGCCGATTTCGGAACGATACTGCTGAATAAAGGGAATGGTAATTTTTCTGTAGAAAGCATCAATGGATTACAGATAAAAGGGGAGGTCCGCCATATCCGAAAGATTATAATCAATAAAAAGGAAGCCTATATTTTGGCAAGGAACAATGAAACAACAATGGTTATTACTTTTGATGATACCCCGAAAAGGAAATGATGCTGAATGATCACAAGTAGTGAATCGTGAAAATTTTGACTCTCCGGTGATGGTACACTAAAGATGATATAGGTTCAGGTTCAATATACAGGGAGGTAAAGCCTGGTTATCCATCTCGTAGTATCCGACTGGTACATCCTGTTTGTAATCAGCATAGTAAACTTCATTGCCATGGAGGTCTTCCGGTAATCGTCAAAATATTGTTGGAGGTTCATTGATGCATTATTCACTGTGTAATCACCTCCCACCACATCGGTAACAATGAAACTGCCTTTGATCATTTTTTTTAAAGAAAATACATCATTATCCGAAAGGGTTCTATCAACCGGAACTGCTACCATTGCCTGATAATGTTTATTATCTATTTGGGTAATATTGAATATAGGATTGCCGGTTTGCTTGGCACCTTTCCTGGCTGCGAACACCTGCGTTTTTTGAATCAGGTTATATATGTCAGGGGTGGTTGGGAAAGTTGTAAAAATTGATTTTGTAGAAACAAATAAAGTATCTTTTATAGAAGTTCTTTCAATGTGGATGCCGTATATGTTTTCTTTTTTAGAAAGAAACAAACTAAGGTTAGCCAGTACCTGTTCGATATTGTTTTTGATTTTTTTGGCTTCCATGTATTGCATAACCCTTTTAAACGGGTTTGAACTTGTGGGAAGAGAACAGTTCCATTGAATACTTGTTGAATCCTGCTGAAGGGGTATGACCACCATAGTACTCCCCAATTGTTGCCCTTTATGCTGAATATTGATTTTTACTGATTTGTAAAATTTTTCAGTCAGCCTGAACACATCACCATTGATAATAAAAGAACCTATTGACGCTTTGGTAATACTATTTGAATCATGGTAATTCCACCATTTAGTCCAGTTGGTTTCATCATTGATAAACCGTTGTGTACCATTATCCGTTGCACCTACCGTAACTGCACTTGAAATATTGAGGGTAGGCGGAATAAAAATGTAGGAACTTATGCATAATGCAATCAAAGCAAGAAGTAAAACCAGCAGCAGTTTTTTCATGAAGCAAAAACTATTTATTAAGGGTGTAAATTAGGGAATAATGTCCTATGCCACTATTTCATTTCGGATATTAAAACTGGAAGATTGGGAAATAGGAAACATATTTAACAATTCGAAAATTTCCCAATTTTCCAGCCCTAAAATCTTTAAATTGCTGTTTGTTTTATTTGAACCAGCTCATTTATGTTTTACCGATCAATTTGCTTAACCAGGTACTTGTATTTAGGGCTTCTGTTCTTTATTTCCTGCACCGGTTCAAGGCAGGAAACTACAAAAGACAATCTGTTCCAATTACTCCCATCTTCAGAAACAGGTATCCGCTTTGTTAATAAGGTAACCGATACAAAGGAGATGAATATCCTTAATTACCATAATTTTTATAATGGGGGTGGTGTAGCAATTGGTGATATCAATAATGACGGGAAACCGGATATCTTTTTTACTTCTAACCAGGGTGATTGCAAACTTTACCTGAATAAAGGGAACATGAAATTTGAGGATATTACCAATAGCGCAAAACTATTCAGCCCACACAAATGGCATACAGGTGTTACTATGGTCGATATCAATGGAGATGGCTGGCTGGATATTTATGTTTGCAATGCCGGTATTATTCCAGGCGATGACAGGGCCAATGAATTATTTATTAACCAGAAAGACGGAACTTTTAAAGAAGAGGCTCATGCATATGGATTAGATGATAAAGGGACTTCCACACAAGCTGTATTTTTTGATTACGATCATGATGGCGACCTAGATTGTTTTGTGTTGAATAACAGTCCTAAATCCATTGATAATTTCGGGTATAAAAGTGATGCACGTTTTTTGCGTGATGCAGTAAATGGGGACCGCCTCTACAGGAACGATGGCGGAAAATTTACAGATGTAAGTGCACAGGCAGGTATTTATGGATCAGAGATCGCATTCGGACTTGGTATTACAGTAGGTGATATTAATAATGACGGCTGGGAGGATATTTATGTGGCCAATGATTTTTTTGAACGCGATTACCTGTATATCAACCAACACAACGGAACCTTTAAAGAGGTTATTACCAATGCCATGGGGCATATCAGTAACGGGGCAATGGGTACAGACATGGCTGATATTAATAACGATGGCTACCTTGACCTGTTCACTGCCGAAATGTTACCTGAGAATGATTTCCGGCTAAAGACCACCATCAAGTTTGATAATTATGATGTACAGAACACAAAAAACCAGTTAGCCTTTCACCACCAGTTCACCAGCAATACGCTCCAGTTAAATAACCAGGATGGGACATTCAGCGAAATAGCACAGCTCGCAGGGGTGGATGCAACGGGCTGGAGCTGGGGCACACTCAGCTTTGATTTTGATAATGATGGATGGAAAGACATTTTTGTCTGCAATGGCATTCGAAAGGACCTGACCAACCAGGATTTTCTTGCTTATTTTAATAACCAGGAAAATATAAACAGGATGCGACAGGGCGGCTTTAACTTTTTAGACCTTCTTAATAAGATGCCTTCTGTACCTATTTCAAATTTCGCTTTCATCAATCAGAAAAATCTTTTATTTAAAGATGAATCCCAAAAACTTGGCTTTGGTAAGCCAGGGTTTAGCAGTGGTGCTGCATATGCCGACCTGGATGGGGATGGAGACCTTGACCTGGTGATCAATAATGAAAATGCAGAAGCGTCAGTATATAAAAACCTGTCCTCCGAAAAATTACATCATCACTACGTAAAAGTAAAATTGAATGGCATATCTCCTAATACAATGGGATATGGTGCCCGGGTATCTGTTTTCGCTGATCATAAAGAACAGGTGCTGGAGCAGATGCCCACCCGCGGTTTTCAAAGCAGTGTAGACCCCGTATTGCTTTTCGGATTGAATGATATTAAAAAAATTGACAGCCTGATCGTACAATGGCCCGGAGAAAAAATGGAGGTCATAAAAAATATTCAGGCCGATACGCTGCTAACCTTATATCAAAAAGATGCAAAAGAAAACAGGAGATATGATGCGCCGGTACAAATGATGTACACGGATATTACAGCTTCTTCTATCAGTGGAAATATCAAACATAAAGAAAATGATTTTGTTGACTTTGACGTGGAGCGGCTTATTCCAAGATTAATATCAACAGAGGGTCCAAAATTGGCAGTAGGAGATGTGAATGGTGATGGGCTGGAAGATTTTTATATAGGCGGCGCGGCTGGTGATACTGCCAAACTGTTTATACAAAAAAAGGATGGGCGCTTTGAACAAAAAATTCAAAAAGTATTTATTGCGGATGCTTATTTTGAAAACATCGGTGCAGTTTTTTTGGATGCAGATAATGACGGTGATATGGACCTTGTTGTTGCAGCTGGCGGAAATGAAGCTAAGCCGGGTTCGCCGTATCTTTTAACAAGGCTATATATTAATGACGGCAAAGGAAACTTTACTTCTTCCGGTGCTGGTTGGCCTTCTGTTTCTGTCAACGCTTCCTGTGTGCGGGTTGGCGATTTTAATAATGATGGGAAGCAGGATATATTTATTGGTGCCCGCACTATTCCCGGCAGTTATGGTATGCCGCCATCGAGTGTATTGCTGCAAAATAATGGACAAGGTGTATTTACGGATGTTACCAAAACAATCGCACCCGGCTTTGAAAAATTAGGCATGGTAACGGATGCACAATGGGCAGATATTGATGGCGACGGTAAAAATGAATTGATCGTTGTGGGCGACTGGATGCCGGTTACTGTATTTGCTTTTGTAAACGGCAAGCTGCAAAAAAAAGCAGAACTTCCTCATTCCTCAGGCTGGTGGAATTGTGTAACAGTAACGGATATAAATGGTGATCGTAAAATGGATATAGTGGCAGGAAATTTCGGACTAAACTCAAATATAAAAGCAGACAAAGATCATCCTGCCAAATTATATATTGATGATTTTGATAAAAATGGCCAAACAGAATGTATCCCTGTTTATTATAAAGCGGATGGCAAAGCGTATCCGTATTACCTGAAAGATGAAATGGAATCGCAACTGCCGCAACTGAAAAAGAAATTTCTTCGGTATGATGCGTATGCCGGTAAATCAATAGAGGAGATTCTCACACCTGATCAATTAAAACAGGCAACTGTATTAACCGTAGAGCAAACGCAGACATCTGTTTTTATGAATGACGGGCATGGAAATTTTACCATGCAACCGTTGCCCATACCCGCACAATTATCTCCGGTATTTGGTATTACGGTTATTGATTTGAATGGCGATGGAAAAAAAGATATTTTTATGGCCGGTAATTTTTTCGGTCTTAAACCACAAACTGGCCGCTTTGATGCAGGATATGGCACAACACTCATCAATGATGGAAAGAATCATTTTACCTTTATGAAACCCAAAGAAAGCGGGTTGTTTGTGAAAGGAGAAGCCAGGGATATTGCTTTGATAAAATCAACCAATGGCGGCAGTTATATTCTGGTAGCCATGAATAATGATAAATTATACCTGTTTAAAAAGAAAGGCAGTAAATAAAATCATAGCGTTATTAATCGATTATAAAATGTCAATATGAAAAAAATAACAGTATTACTATTTTCCGTTATTATATACCAGTTTATTGCAGCTCAAAAAATTGATACCTGGAAAATCAGTACCGATAAAATTGATCCCTCCAATTATTATGGTATTACAGTAGCCAATGGCATGATCGGTATTGTTTCATCAGCCGAACCTTTTAAAGTGAAAGACGTGGTATTGGCGGGGGCATACGACCTGTATGGCCGTGGCAGGGTTAGTAATTTCCTCCGCAGTTTTAACCTGTTGAATATGCAGATGGATATTGATGGCAGGCGGGTAGCAGCTAATGAAACCAGTAATATGAAACAGGAACTGGATATGCAACACGCTAATTTAACTACTTCTTTTAATTATGGAGATAAGGCCACTGTATCGTATACGTATTATTCTCTTCGCCATCTTCCGTTTACCGTATTAATGGATGTGACTGTTACCGCTAAAAAAGACATCACATTAGGAAGTGCCAGTGTGATGGAAGCCCCCGACGCATTAAAAGATGTACAGAATTATTATAATGAAATTGACCGGCCGCATGTAGTTATCAGCCTTTTAACTTCTTCTGCCAAAAGCCCCACCGGAAAATTATTAATGTGTGCATCCAATACTTTTTTATTCAGTGAAGCACATGGACAGGAGCCAAGGGTTATTCATGAAATGTGGGATAATAATATGCACCTGATGAAGTTCAGTAAAAAATTAAAAGCCGGTGAAAGCTACCGGTACTCCATTGCCGGAACATCCATCACATCGGCACACCATGATGACCCGCTTAATGAAGCGGAACGCATGACCATCTTTGCCAAACTGGAAGGACGGGAGCGCCTGATTAATTTTCATAATAAAGCATGGGATGAATTATGGAAAAGCGATATCCGGGTAGAAGGGGATGACCAGTCGCAACAGGATATCCATAGTATGTTATACCATCTCTACTCATTTGTACGTGAAGGAACGGATATGAGCCCCTCGCCAATGGGGTTAAGCGGACTGGGCTACAATGGGCATGTATTCTGGGATACTGAATTGTGGATGTATCCATCCATTCTTGTATTGCATCCGGAAATGGCAAAAAGCCTGGTAGAGTATCGCTACCAAAGATTAGCCGCCGCCAAACGAAATGCATTTAATCATGGGTATAAAGGAGCAATGTTTCCCTGGGAGAGTGCGGCAACGGGTGTGGAAGAAACACCGGTATGGGCTTTGAGCGGGCCATTCGAACACCATATTACCGCCTGTGTGGGAATAGCCGCATGGAATTACTATTGTGTAACCCAGGATAAAGAATGGCTGAAAGAAAAAGGCTGGCCTGTATTAAAAGAGACCGCCGATTTCTGGGCAAGCAGGGTAGAAAGAAATGGCCCCGGAAAATATGATATTAAAAATGTGGTAGCTGCCGATGAGTGGGCAGAAAACGTAGACAATAATGCCTGGACCAATGCCGCTGCCAAGGCGGTTTTGCAAAATGCAACGGAAGCGGCTAAATTACTCGGATTAACAGCAGATGCAGACTGGCTGAATGTAGCTAACAATATTCCGATATTGAAAATGGACAACGGCGTAACCCGCGAACATGCTGCATATAACGGCGAAGGCATTAAACAGGCAGATGTAAATTTATTGTCCTATCCTTTAAAAGAAGTAGCTGATCCTGTTCAGATAAGAAAAGACCTCGAATATTATGAAACAAGGGTGCCTACGGAAGGTACACCGGCTATGACACAGGCTATTTTTACCCTGTTGTATGCGCGGTTGGGTGATGGCGAAAAAGCCTATCATTTTTTTAAAGATGCCTATGTTCCAAACCTGAATCCGCCATTGCGGGTAATTGCCGAAACCAAAGGTGGCACCAACCCGTATTTTGCTACGGGTGCCGGAGGGATTGTTCAGAGTATTTTGATGGGATTTGGCGGACTGGAAATCACTCCCAAAGGCATTGTACAGATCAAATCTGCCCTGCCAAAACAGTGGAAAAGCCTTACTATCATTGGGGTTGGGCCGGAAAAGAAAATATTTTCTGTTAAACAATAATGTGTTATTTTCACACGTCGTGAAACGTGTTGCTTCCATACTGCTATTGGGAATACTGCTCTTTAATTGGGGTGGTTATCGGCTACTTACCAATTATTTTGAGGGTAAGGCCGATATACAAATGCAGGCCGATCTTGACCAGGATAAGTATAACCAGGCCGATCTGGTCAGCATCAAGGTTTCAGCAAGCCTTCCTTACGGAAGCAGTTCAGAAAAATTTGAAAGGGTAGATGGTAACATAGACATTAATGGTATTACCTACACTTACGTAAAACGCCGCTTTTACAAAGATTCACTCGAATTGCTTTGTATCCCGAATACGGCCCGGGCGGGCATTAAAAATGCGCGCGACGAATTTGCCAAATTAGCCAACGATTTTGTAAACAATAATTCTTCTAAGAAGGCATCCTCCCATCAAACTCATTCGGCAAAATTCTCAGTGCAGGATTTTACAGATGATCATCATTTCTTTTCTTGGCAGTTTAGTAATCCTGATCTCTCAGGAACCTGGTACTCGATGATCTTTGCTGACATGAAGTCTGAATACCTCAGCCGCTTAGACAAGCCGCCGCAAGCTTAATGATGGTTCATTAAGCAAACGATTCTTATTCTTATCAAATTTTCAGTTCAATGAAGAGACTCATCCTGGGTCTTTGTGCTGTTGTATGTTTATTCGCCTGCCGTAAAAGCAATGAGTATAAAACATACCTGCACAATCCCGAATTATTCAGTCAGGCCGCACACGAATTAAATACGGTAGTGATGGGAAATAATTTCTCACCCATGGTAGCATCGCGCAATTATACGTATGCCGCTATAGCAGCGTATGAAGTGATTGCTGTGGGTTATCCCGATAAATACCAATCCCTTGCCGGCCAGCTTAATGGACTGAAACAAATAGCCAAACCTTTACCTGATTCATTGGTTGATGTAGAACTGGCTTCATTATTAGCGTATATAAAAGTAGGTGAGGCAGTTACTTTTCCGGAAGGCAGCCTGCAGGTATATAAAGACAGCCTATTAAAGACAGCACGTGATAAAGGGTTACCATCCGATATTGAAAAAGCGTCACAGTTATTGGCAGATAGCGTGTCTGCTTCTATTATCAGGTGGAGTAAAAAAGACAACTACCTGCAAACACGCGGTGCTGAAAAATATACAGTGATGGATGTTCCGGGTCGTTGGATACCCACGCCACCTTTGTATGCTTCCGCCGCAGAGCCACATTGGAGGGAGATCAGGCCCATGGTATTGGATAGCGCCAACATGTTTGCACCGCCACCACCACCTGCATTTAACATTACTGATAAGAATAGTAAATATTATAAAGAAGTAATGGCGATTAAATATGCGATTGACAGTTTAACACCTGACCAAAAGCATATGGCAGATTTTTGGGATGATAACCCGTTTAAAATGAATGTAACGGGCCATGTAATGTATGGCAGCAAAAAATTCTCACCGCCAGGCCATTGGATGAGCGTAATTGGTATTGCGGCCCAAAAAGCCAAATTTGATTATGCCGCTACTGTATACGCGTATACCAAAACAAGCATTGCTTTATTTGATGCATTTATTCAATGCTTCCAGGCAAAGTATACATATAATACAGTAAGGCCTGAAACGGTTATCAATAAATATATAGATCCTAACTGGATGCCCTATTTACAAACACCTGCATTCCCTGAATATACCTGTGGGCACTCAACTATTTCTTCTTCGGCAGCAGAAGCACTGACAAGTGTATTCGGCGACAATTTTGCGTATACCGATTCCACAGAAATGGAATTTGGCATTAAAAGCCGGTCATTCGCATCATTCAGAAAAGCGGCGGAAGAAAATAACTGGGCTCGTTTTTACGGTGGCCTTCATTTTCATAATTCCTGCATCATCAGTACGGAATGCGGTAAAAAAGTAGGCAACCTGGTAGTTGAACGTTTACAAATGAAAAAGAAATAACCTTTCGAAAACCATTATCTAAAAGCTTAAAAAAATTATAATGAAATCTTTACTAATCATACTCATTTCCTCACTCAGCATTTCACTGAACGTTAATGCACAAGGTTGTGTTGCCATCCGCAGTGTAGGTGGTTTATGCACGATGGACCATGGCGACCAGTCGGATACATCCGCTAAAAAATGGCTGCTGAATGTGAATAACCGCTACTTTAATTCTTACAAGCATTTTGTAGGGGAAGTAGAACAAAAACAGCGTGTTGACGGAGGTACCCAGGTTATCAACCATGCTTATACTATGGATATAGCGTTTACACGTATCCTTACTAACAGGTGGTCATTATCATTCGATTTACCCATTGTTTCCAATACCCGTTCTTCTTTATATGAACATGGCGGAAAAGAAAGGCATACCACTGCTTCTTTTGGTTTGGGTGATGTTCGGTTAACAGGTTATTACTGGTTATTAGATCCCGCAAAGAACCATAAAGGAAATGTACAGGTAGGAATGGGCCTGAAACTCGCTACAGGTGATTATAAATACCAGGACAGGTTTTACACGACTACGCCCGGCACTACCATTGTAGGTCCGGTTGACCAATCTATTCAATTAGGTGATGGTGGCACAGGGTTTACAACAGAGGTAAATGCGTATTATAATATTACGCATAAGATAAACCTTTACGCAAATTTTTATTACCTCATCAACCCAAGGGAACAGAATGGTGTGTCTACTGCACGGGGTGGAACCCCTTCAGCGGCGGCCATAGCTAATGGAAGCGATGTGATGAGTGTTCCTGACCAGTTGATGTTACGGGGCGGCGCTAATTTTATCATTGATAAATTCACCTTATCTGCCGGGTTGCGTAATGAGTGTTTACCTGTGCATGATTTGATTGGCGGCAGTAATGGTTTCAGAAGGCCCGGTTATATTATTTCGGGAGAACCAGGTGTAACGTATGCTTTCAAAAAAATCAATGTATATGCTTTTGTACCTATAGCCATAACACGCAACCGTACACAGAGTATGCCTGACAAAATCAAAACAGAACAGACAGGTGTGTATTCACAAGGCGATGCTGCTTTTGCAGATTATGCAGTGAATATTGGCTTCTCGCTCAGGTTTTAATATGGGCCTTATAAAACCAATATTTAACAGGGGATTTGTATACTATAAAATATTACCTGTTATCAATGAAATATTGCGTGAAAAATCTATAAAAAACAATTTTCAGAACGCCCCTTTGGTTTTTGCCAAAGGGGTTTTACTTTACAAATACTTTAGTATAAAACCCGGTATCCTTTTTTTTAAATGAGTATATTACAGAACAGATTGAGACAATCAACCCGCCATATACAAATACATGATACAACAAAGCACACTTAAAAAATTATCAGAAGTATTGGGTTTGAGTATTTCAACAGTCTCCCGGGCATTGAAGGACCATCCCGATATCTCAGAAAAAACAAAAGTAAAAGTAAAGGAACTGGCCTTGGCTATGGAATATGAGCCGAACAGTTATGCTGTTCAATTGCGTACCAAGCACACCAATGTATTGGGCATACTGGTTTCTTCCATTGATAATTTTTTTTACGACTCTTTTATTGCTGCTGTTGAAGAAGAGGCACGGTTACATGGTTACTCGGTTATTATTATGCAATCGAGAAATGACTTGCAGACAGAAAAAAATAATCTACATCTTTTTAGGAAAAATAGGGTAGCCGGTTTGTTTGTATCGGTTACGACTGAAACGGAAGAAATAGCCCCTTTCTTAAAATTAAGTGAATTGGATATCCCGCTTGTTTTTTTTGATTGTGTACCGGATGTAATTGAAAATTGTAATAAAGTTTGCCTTGCCGATAAAGAAGCTGCTGCCATTGCAGCGGAGGCTATTATTAAAAAAAAGAAGCAAAAGGTACTGGCGCTTTTTGGCCATCCGCATTTGAGTATCACAAAAAAAAGACTCGAATCTTTTCAGGATGTTTTTGCCAAACAATCCCCGCAAACAAATATTGTTTACGCTTTTCCCGATAAAACAGCAGCATCAAAAGAAGTTACCTTGGCCGCGCTGGAAAAAAAAGACCAGCCTGATACGATCTTTTGTATGGGCGATCAGATTTTAATTGGTGCCATGTATGCGATTTATGAAAAAAAATTACGTGTGCCCGAAGACATATCTGTGATCGGTATCAGTAATGGTTTTCTGCCCACCCTGTACAACCCTAAAATTACCTATGTAGAAACAAGCGGGTATAAATTGGGTAAACGCGCATTTGTACAAATGCTGTTATGCCTGCAGGGAAATAACCCCCAGGAAGAAGTTTTCATCGAATCTGTATTGGTGGAAGGCGGCTCTTTGTAAATGGGATTTGCACTATACTGAAGGGAGTCGGTTCTACATAAAAAACGCTTT
>JANXUL010000261.1 GCA_025356235.1 Bacteroidota bacterium | reverse complement strand
GTGGGTCACTTAGAAATAATTTTCTTAACTGATAAACTAATTCCCCTTCAGGGGGACAGTGGTTATGACTATCTTCTCAAAAATAATCACCGGCCAAATCCCTTCCTACAAAATTGCAGAGAATGATCATTTTTTTGCTTTCCTGGATATTTTTCCATTGGTAAAAGGACATGTGCTGGTAGTACCCAAAATAGAAGTAGATAAACTGTTTGATCTGCCTGATGCGTATTTGGCCCAAATACTGTTATTTGCCAAGCCCATCGCAAAAGCCATTGAAAATAATTTTTCCTGCAACCGTTGTGGTATAAGCGTTGTAGGACTTGAAGTGCCGCATGCACATATTCATCTCATACCCATTAACAATGCAGATGATTTGAATTTTAACCGGCCTAAACTAAAATTGTCTGCAGACGAATTGAAAGAAGTACAAGAAAAAATCACCAATGCGTTACAAGCTTTTTAATGGAAGGTATTAAGTCTTACATAATAAAAACGATAACAGGTAACCTATCACTTATCATTTATCACTATTTCTTCACCCTCCCCGGGTTCTTTGCAATAAAATCATCCCAGCCTTTCAATCCTTTTATGGCTTTACCCATTACAGAAGAAGTTTGGTAATGGTGGCAGAGGGCTACAGCTAATGCATCGGTAGCATCAAAATACTGGGGTTTTTCTTCAATGTTTAAAATGCGCTGGAGCATTTTCCATACCTGGTCCTTATCTGCATTTCCGTTGCCTGTTATAGATTGTTTTACTTTTTTTGGGGAATATTCAGTCACGGTCATTTTTGCCTGCATGGCTGCAGCAATGGCCACACCCTGCGCCCTTCCGAGTTTGAGCATGCTTTGTACATTCTTGCCAAAAAAAGGTGCTTCAATGGCAAATGTAGAAGGCTGGTATAATTTGATTAACTCACAAACTTTCGAATGTATCATATCCAAACGGGCATAAATGTCTTTTTCTTTGGTGAGTTTCAATACATCCATTAAAATTACCTGGGGCTGGTTGTTCTCTATGCGCAACAAAGCAAAGCCCATTAACTGTGTGCCCGGATCAATGCCTAAGATGATCTCTGTCTTTTTCATTGTTTGGTGAAAATACAGTGTTTAAAGGGAAATGGGAATCGTGAGTAGCCAGCATACAGTATCCGGTTTCTTCTAGCCGAAACTGAAATACAAAGATATTGACCACTCACGATTGACGACTCACGATCCCCCCGTTTTTCTATCTCACAACTATCCCCGTTCTTTGTATTAATAAAAAATAACACCTGAATAAGAAACTAAAAATATTCCTTAACTATTTCGTTGGGCCTGTACTATTTGTGTGGTTAACATATTCTATATACCAACAAATACAGCGGCAGGCCGATGTGCATCAATCCTGGGAATTGATCAAATCGGCTTTTAAAGGGGACCAACTTGGAAAGATGATGGTGGTCATTTTTTTTATGTTCATTAACTGGGGTATTGAGGCATTAAAATGGCAGTTTCTGATTAGCCGGATACAGGAGGTTTCTTTTGTAAGGGCATACCGGGCTATTTTTTCCGGCCAGGCACTTGCTTTTAATACATTGAACCGGATTGGCGAATCGGCCGGACGAGCTATTTTTCTGGAAGAAGGTAACCGGTTACGCGGGATTGTGCTGTCGGTCGTGGGTAGTATGAGCCAGATTGTTGTAACATTTACCATGGGCTTACTGGCGTTACTCTACTTACGTTTTCATATTCTCGATACTTCGCACCAGGTAGAAGGGTTATCTATAGCCTGGTTAGATGGATTCATCTGTATCATAACGGTAGGTATTGTGTTATTTATCCTTTTGTATTTCCGTTTGTCAGGATTCATCCGCTTATTGGAAAAGATTCCTTTTATTGCAAAGCATAAATTCTTTGTTCAGAAACTGGAAAATTTTCATTGGAAAGAATTAACAAGAATTTTATTTCTTTCTTTCTGCCGGTACGTTGTATTTGTGGTACAGTATGTGCTTCTGTTACAGGTGTTCGACGTAAATGTATCCTGGATAGAAGCCGCCTGTATGGTATCGGTAATGTTTTTAGTGCTGGCTGTAGTACCTACAATTGCCCTGGCAGAACTGGGTTTTAGGGGCAAAGTGAGTATACAGCTTTTCGGGTTGTTAAGCACCAATACCGTAGGCATCATTGCAACGGCGGCCGGTATCTGGATTATAAACCTGATCATACCGGCTATTGCAGGTAGTTTGTTTATATTAGGGATAAGATTATTTAGAAATAAATGAGTAAAGTAAAGTGAAAAAAAACGGTATACTTCTTTTATTGATATTGAGTTTACAGTCATTCTCTACGGGTGAAGAGTTTTGCGGCATCCGTAACCATGCATTTCAGGATGGTGAAAATATTACTTTCAATGTATTTTATTCTGTAATAGGTTTATATGTAAATGCCGGCTCTGCGAATTTTACGGTTACCGGGGAACAATTGAATAACAGGCGTGTTTACCACGTATTGGGATCCGGAAGTTCAAACCCCAGTTACGACTGGATATTCAAAGTGCGCGACAGGTATGAGAGTTATATAGATACGGCTTCATTGCAACCTTTAAAATTTGTACGCGATATCAATGAAGGCGGTTTTAAAAAATATGAAAACGTAACCTTTAACCACCAGGCAAATACAGCGGTTACTACGAATGGAGTTTTCAAAGTACCTAACTGTGTGCAGGATGTGTTAAGTTCTATTTATTATGCAAGGAATATTGACTTCGGCAGATACCAATCGGGGGATAAGATTCCTTTTACTATGTTCCTTGATAATGAAATATATAACCTGTACATAAAATATTTAGGTAAAGAAGTAATAAAGACCAAATACGGCAAATTCAATGCTATTAAATTCAAACCGCTGCTGGTAAAAGGCACCCTGTTTGAAGGAGGAGAAAAAATGACTGTTTGGGTAAGCGATGACGCAAATCATATTCCCCTCAGGATAGAAAGTCCGATCGTAGTCGGCAGCATAAAAGTAGATATGATGCAGTACCGGAACCTGCGGTACCCCTTAAGTTCGATGATCAGTTTCAGATAAACAGTAAATAATGAGTAGCCATGCTTCTAAAATGAAAGCCATGATTATATAATCAGGGCTTTGATGGAGGGTATTTACCTATAAATGCATTATTATTCGTAATAGATCCTGTTGAGTTCCGAATGCCGGTAGGCATACCAACAGATAAAAAAGATGATTAAGGCGGCCACGCCGGTGCCCGACAATAATCCCCCTAATAACGATCCATAATTTTTGTATCCTGCATAAGCACCCAGAACGATTGACGCAGCAGATATAACACCCGAAATGCCTGCGATAACCGCATTGGCCGTTCGGTTTGAAATTTCTATGCGGGCATTACAGGTACCGCAATTGGTAGCTGAAAAGTTATTCAGCTGTACGAATTTCTTGAAAGGGATTCGCCCGCCACAGTTAGGGCAGCACGCTATTTGGTTTTTGGACATTGGATATAGGTTTCGTTTATGACAATTCCTAACGCTAAGATAAAGCAGATAATATAGGGGCAGGCA
Organism: Bacteroidota bacterium; assembly: GCA_025356235.1. Classification (GTDB taxonomy): domain Bacteria; phylum Bacteroidota; class Bacteroidia; order Chitinophagales; family Chitinophagaceae; genus Sediminibacterium. The sequence continues at coordinate 4,313 of JANXUL010000261.1, read as the reverse complement.
TGGAAAACACCGATTTTACGCGGTGAAATGACTGAAATTGGGTATAGTAGAAAGCACTGCGGTTGTGTAGTTAGATATCTTGCAGCCTGAAACAGCTCTCCTGCCTGATGCCTTTTTCTGTTGCTTGTAAACGGCAACATTCATTAACCGCATCATGTTCAAAATAGAGGATATAATCGTTCTCAACAGCCTCCTGTAAGAATGTTTTTTTCTCCGTCATTGAAGTGAGGGGGAACATGTCATAAGCCATGATGTACGGAATAGGTATATGTGCCACAGATGGAAGGAGATCGGCCATATACACGATGGTTTGTCCTTTGTAGCTGATTTGTGGAAGCATCATTTTATCAGTATGCCCGTTGACAAAGCGTACGGAAATGTTATCTGCAAAACGGGTGCTGCTTAGTTTTCCGTTAGCGCCGAGACCTTTTTCAGGTACGTTGATAAACTGCAATTGCCCACTTTCTTTGATGGGTAAAATATTTTCTTTGAGAAAAGAAGCTTTCTCTCTTTCGTTTGGCACCGTGGCCCATTGCCAATGGTCGTGGTTACTCCAGTAAACGGCATTTGAAAAAGCCGGTACCAGCTTGTCGCCATCCCTCAGAATACTGCCCCCACAATGATCAAAATGCAAATGCGTAAGAAATATATCAGTTATATCATCCTTACTAAAACCATGTGCTGCTAAAGAAGTTTCCAGTGTATCATCACCATGTAAATAATAATGACCAAAAAACTTGGGGTCCTGTTTATTGCCCATGCCATTATCAACCAGTATCAAACGATTGCCGTCTTCTATTAATAAACAGCGAAGTGCCCATGAACACATATTGTTTTCATCGGCGGGGTTTAGTTTATTCCACATGCTTTTAGGTACTACGCCAAACATGGCACCCCCATCCAGTTTAAAGTAACCTGTATTGATCGTGTAAAGTTTCATTTTACTGTGCCAGTTTTTTTTGAGAGGCTGAGGCAAGAATCAGCAGTATCAGTCCAATAACAAAGAAAATAACCAATGCCAATACCGAGTTTCTTTGTGAGCCGGTTAACTCAGTAATGTATCCGAAACTGAACATGCCAATAACAATAGCGATCTTTTCTGTTACATCATAAAAACTAAAGAAAGAAGTGGTATCCTTTGTTTCAGGCATCAGTTTCGCATAGGTACTTCGGCTGAGCGATTGGATGCCGCCCATAACAAACCCTACCAAAACTGCCAATGCATAAAATTCATAAATGCCATCCCTTGGTAATAAATAACCCACTATGCATAATACGATCCAGAGGGATATGGTAAACATCAATGCTTTAAAGTTGCCTATTTTATTAGACAGGCTTGCAATTAGGTAAGAGCCGGGTATCGCAACTAACTGGATGATAAGAATGGCAATAATGAGATTGGTAGTAGGGATATTCAATTCACTTTTGCCATATAAAGTTGCAGCCAACATTACCGTTTGCACACCCATATTATAAAAAAAGAAAGCACCTAAATATTTTTTCAGTACCGGCATCTGTTTTAGTTGCTGCCATACTTTATTCAATTCCTTGTATCCATTGGTAAATACGCTGCCCCTGTCGGTGTTTTTTGCAATAGGTTCACTTTTGGGTAAACGGCTTAATGAGAACTGCCCAAAGCCCCACCACCATATACCTACCAACAGAAAAGAAATTTGAGAAGCTTTACCAAGGGTTATGCCAAACAAATCCGGTTTCAATACAAATACAAAACAGATGATCTGTAAAATTACACTGCCTGCATAACCCATCGCAAAACCTTTGGCACTTACTTTATCCTGGTCTTCCGGTGCCGCAATTTCAGGCAGGTAAGAATTATAAAATACCAGGCTGCTCCAAAAACCCACACAGGCAATGATCAAACAAAGAAGCCCGTAACCTAAATTGGTTTTGTCAAAAAAGAACATGGCACTACAGGCGATACTACCCATGGTGCAGAAAAAGAACAGGAAACTTTTTTTATTGCCCTTATAATCAGCGATGGAAGAAAGCAGGGGCGACATGATAGCCACTATCAGAAAAGCGATGCCCAATGCATATGTATATAAAGAAGTATTAACAAACTCCCTCCCGAATAAGTATACAGTATCATTGGATGTGGCATCGTTGCCATCGCCTGTTACCGCCTCATAATATGCGGGGAAAATAGTAGAGGTGATAACCAGGTTATAAACACTGTTGGCCCAATCGTACATGGCCCAGCCGTTAATTACTTTTTTAGAAGCAGTTTTCATGCGGTTGGTTTTGTCTTTTAAAGATAGGGTATCCAAGAGATTTTTGTGTTGCTGTTTTTATCACAGAATACACAGATTAGCACAGATTTTACTGTGTACATCTGTAGCAAAAAATAATAAGTTTAAATAATAGCTATTTCAAATATCCTGTCAATACCAGAACCAATAAAACGGTACCCACAATCACCCGGTACCAGCCAAATAAGCGGAAGCCATGCTTCTGCAAAAAACCAATGAAGAATTTAATAGCCAGTAATGCCACTACAAAAGCGATTATGTTACCCAAACCGAGTGCAATAAGGTTGTCTTTATTTTTTAACAATTCCGGGTTTTCTTTCCATGCTTTTAATAATTTATAACCGGTTGCTGCAGCCATGGTTGGCACGGCTAAAAAGAAAGAAAATTCGGCAGCCAGGTTCCTGGTCAGTTTCTGTTGCATACCACCAATAATGCTGGCCGCACTACGACTGGTTCCCGGAATCATGGCCAGGCATTGCCAAACCCCGATGGTAAAAGCTTTGGATAAACTGATGTTCTCTTCTTTTTCAACGGTAGGTTGTTTGAAAAGCGAATCAATAAATAAGAGTATTACACCACCTGCCAGCATGGTGATGGATACGGTTAAGGGGCTTTCTAATAAGGCATCAATTTTTTTAGAAAAAATGGCACCTAATGCTAAGGCAGGTATTACAGCCACAATTAATTTCAGGTAAAAATTCAAACGGTTCAGTGGGAAGAATTTCTTCCAATAGAGTACCACTACCGAAAGTATGGCACCAAACTGAATGGCTACTTCAAACAATTTTGTAAACGGATCGGTGGAAATATGCAGTATCGAACTGGCAATGATCATGTGGCCGGTAGAAGAAATGGGCAAAAATTCGGTCAATCCTTCTATAATGGCTATTACAATAGTTTCGAAAATGCTCATAGAGGTTAATTTGAGTTTGTTGTTTGCGGTTATTTTGGATATAGTATATAAAGTAAAAGTACGCATTCGGGGCATGAATAAAATAAATAAAGCGGTGCCTGCACCGCTTTATGATAATTAATATCTTCAACCCCAAACCCCAAATTACTTACGCTGCTTTAGGTTTTTTAAAGATCGCATATATCTCCACAATCAATCCCAATACAATTAAAATCGGCGCGATGGTAATGCGCGTTGTGCTATACACTTCTTTGGTATCAAACACTTTTGGGTCGCTGCTTTTGCCCCCACTCATCAGGAAAAACCCCAATGCAATGATTACTCCGCCAACCAGCATCCAGGTAAAATTTTCTTTGGCAAATAAAGGAGAATTTACGTTTTGTTTTTGCTCGCTCATTTCATTCAGTTTTTTTGGTTGCAAGATAAAAATTTAGAAAGTGCATGGAAGATAGACCATACATTATTGATTAATATAGTTCATCGAGTTTCATCTTCAAATATTTCAATACACTTCTGTGTGTACTGTAAATAGAAATACCCACACCAAGCACAATCAGTCCACCAAATAAGATTAGTGTAAGTTTAATATCACGGATGGTTTTCAGCTGAGGAAACTGGCTCTCGGCCCAGCTTATAAGCATAAATAATAAAAAGATAGCAATACCGGAACTGATCAACCCATTAAATAGGGCGCGCATATTCAAAGGTTTCGCAATAAAACTGCGGGTGGCACCTACCATTTGCATGGTTTTAATCAGAAACCGGTTACTAAACATGGCCAACCGTATGGTATTGTCGATACTGAAAGTTACGATCAAACAAAGTATAATGGCAACCACGAGGAAGATCAATCCGATCTTAGAAGCGCGTTCATTCAGGTTGGTTACCAGGCTTTGCGGGTATTGCAGGTCGGTTATCTGGTTGCCATAAGCGGCCATTAACTCGCTGGATATTTTTGTGAGGCTATCGGTATTTACATAATTGGCCTTAGCATAAAAATCAATGCTTTCGGGTAAAGGGTTCACATCAAGAATTTTTGCCCAGTCTTCGTTATTATCCTTGTTCCATATCTGTTTGGCCGAGACCTTATCAACGTAAGTAACATTTTTGGCGTAAGGTTTATTGGCAAT
>JANXUL010000221.1 GCA_025356235.1 Bacteroidota bacterium | reverse complement strand
CCGACTTACCTAATACCACTACATTCTCACCTTTGGCAACGGTCATATTAATATCCTTCAGGACTTCAAAATCGCCAAATGCTTTTTTTTATCCTTTTATTTCTATCACATTTTCCATTTGTTCTTTTTAAAGCCTTAGCTGTATACTATTGAATTGGTAATTTGAACAGTAATGGCATCGAGTACAATGATCCATATAGAAGCCGTTACTACAGAAGTATTGGCTGCTATTCCAACACTTTCCGTTCCTTTATTGGAATTGAAACCTTTGTAACAACCTACAAAACCAATGGCAAAACCAAAAAGGATCGTTTTGATTAATGGGGGGAAGAGATCTGAAAAGACAACGGTTTGAAAAGATTTGGTAAAATAAAGTGTGGCACTCATATGGCCCGAAAGGTTAGTACCTGCATACCCGCCGGCCAGGGCCACCGTATCGGCTAATAAAGTAAGTATGGGAACCATTAGGGTACATGCCAATATTCTTGTTACAACCAGGTACTGAACAGGGTTGGCGCCCGATACTTCCATGGCATCTATCTGTTCTGTTACATTCATACTTCCCAGTTCGGCACCAATGCTGGATGCTATCTTGCCGGCACAGATTAGTCCTATGATAACCGGACCTATTTCGCGTATTACAGAGATTGAAACCATACTCGGAACATAATTCTGGGCACCAAATTCTTTTAAAGTAGGTAATGATTGAAGGGTTAAAACAAATCCAAGAATAAAACCCGTCAACACAACAATGCCCACCGATTTGTAGCCAATTAAATAACATTGGCGTATAAATTCATTCCATTCAAAACCATTTTTGAAAATATTTCGTGTAAAGTTTCCTATAAATTGTACCTGATCGCCAATTTCTTGAAGCAATAAATTAAAAGAAGAGGGTTTCTTCATGGGTTAGGTTTATCTGCCCTTATAATAAAAACATCATTCCCCAGTTCTATATAATTTTCGTGGATGGATTTCTACATTTTATTTGCATGGAGCAGTCTTTTTTATTACTGTCAGCTTGTGTATCTTATAAAGAATACGAATCAATTCATCTTGCAATAAGGCATAGTATTTTAACATTTTTCAAGATAGGGTACATGTGAAAATTGTATTTCTCTAAAAAAGTATTTATAATTTTTATTACTTTATAAACCTTAAAGAAACAGTATAAAAAACTTAGGTATTGTTTTAATCCTTGGCGGTATTTTAATGTGTGTATTCACTTCTTTCTCATTTACCAAAGAGAAAAAAATAGTACAACTTGGCCCGTTGGAAATTAATAAGAAAGAAAATAAAACGGTGGGATGGCCTGTTTTCGCAGGTATTGACGTGGGGTTATTTGGGATTGCTTTAATTGCTTCCGATAAGAAATGATAGCAAAGACAGGCTGCAAAAAAAATTAAGATAACAGTAATGTGTAAGCTAAGTGATAATTAATAAGAGGTCAGATATTATAGATATTTTTCTATATCACTTAGTGAAATTGGCTTCTCCAGTATATTAATATGCATATTTGCTTTAAAATCTTTTGGCGTTTCATATGCACTAATGAGCGTGATGTGTATGTGGGGAAATTGCAGGTGTATGCTTTGGGCCGCTTTCCAGCCCATTCCATCGGGAAGATTATTGTCCAATAAAAGTACATCTGGTGAAAGAGATTTAATTTTCATTACCCCTTCAGAAAGTGTGTGGGCGGTATGAACTTCATAATCTTTTTTGTTGAGGTAGTTCTTGATCAATAAACACAGATCCACTTCATCATCTACTATTAAAACACGTTTCATACAAGTTATGTTTCTAATATTATGCCAACTGAAAATGAATGTATTACAAAAATGTTGTGGAATTATTTCCTCTGATAGGCGTTTTGCTATTCGGTTTTTATAAGGAATGATTTTTTAAAGATATGAGAAAGCACTTAAAAATTAAAAATTCTATTATGGAAAATTCAAGTAAAGTTATTTTAGGCCTTATAGGCGCAGCTGCAGCAGGAATCGCTATCGGAATGTTAATGGCACCAGACAAGGGCACTGAGATCAGAAAGAAAATCAGTGATACTGTAGGTGACCTTACGTCACGTGCCGGTGATTTGGTATCGTATGGTAAAGACAAACTGGAGCAGGTAACAAATACTGTTACAAAACAAGCGGATGGCTTGTACCAGGATGTAAGTAAAAGGGCAGACAGAGTTAAAGAGAATGCGGCGCATGTTTAATTGCCCTAACAGTATAAGGTAGACCATGTAAATGGTCTGCCTTATAATTTAAACCCTTTATATGGAAAATGCTGCGAATAATGACGATCGTAACATAGCAGAACTTGCTTCTGACTATGTAGAGACCTACATTAAAATGGCTGTGGTTAACGTGAACCAGAAAACGGCTGATATTTCAGCTGTGGCTACTTTTAGTATGATTTCGGGATTTATTCTTTTTTTGTTTTGTATGTTTTCAGGTATTGCTGCCTCAATATGGATAGGTGGGGTGCTGGACAGTTATGCCATTGGTTTCCTATTGGTAGCGGTTCTCTTCGTGTTGCTTTTATTAGTACTTTTTTTAAGCAGGAAAAAGATTTTCTATCCATTTATTAAAAACCTTATCATCAAAAGTATTTATGAATAACATCCATACATATGAAGATTTAATGGTAGAGAAGCAAAGACTGAAGTTATTGCTAAATCAACGAAAGATACTGTTAGAGACTGAATTTGAGAATGTAAAGCTGAAACTTAAGCCACTTAGCCATATACTTGATTTTACCGATAAGATCACAACCAACGACCGGAATAACCCTTTAATTTCTACAGGAATTGAAGTGGGCGTAAACTTTCTTTTAAAAAAAGTATTTCTTCGAAATGCAGGTTGGATAATAAAATTCGTGCTGCCTTTTGTAGTAAGGAATTATTTATCGCATGAAGTAGCAGAGCATCCTACCTGGATGCAGAAAGTCAGGCAATTCATCCGAAAAAAAATTAGTTAGGCAGCGGGAGTGTAGCTGTTTTAAACCAGTAATTGCGGATGTGTTGTATCGTCTCCACAAGAGAATCAAAACTTACGGGCTTAACTACATAGGTATTCGCTCCCAACTCGTAACACCTTTTTACTTCAAGTTCGTTTTTCGTAGTACTGAAAACTATAACAGGTATCTTTTTAAATTCGGAATTGGATTTGAGGGTTTTCAAGGCTTCCCGGCCATCCATTTTAGGCATATTAAGGTCTAATAGAATAAAATCGGGATAATGGATCTCTCCATTTGATGCTTTTAATCCATTTAAATAATTTAATAGCTCTATACCATTTTCTACAAATTTAATTTTGTCTTCAGATTTAGATTCGTCCAATGCTGTTTGCATTAAAAATCTGTCATCTGCATCATCTTCTGCTATTAATATAGATTTCAGCATTTAATACCCATTTTTCTCAAATATAAATCAAAGACATTATTAATGTAAATTTTCATTTTTTATCACTAGTGTTTTGATGTTATAAATGTAAGTTCTTTGAAAGTCTTGTCTGTATTGTGTTTCATCGGTTTTGTAGCCTAACACGATTTGAATAGTTTGAGATTTTGTCTTAATATAACACCTTGATAATCAATCTATATGAA
>JANXUL010000207.1 GCA_025356235.1 Bacteroidota bacterium | reverse complement strand
GCTTTCAGCCGCCAGCGTTACTGGGGTGAACCGTTTCCTATTCAATGGAAAAATGGCATAGCTGTTCCGTTACCTGAAACCGAATTGCCTTTGTTATTGCCCGAAGTAGAAAGCTACAGCCCTGGTCCCGAAGGTGAGGGGCCGTTGGCAAATATTCCTGAATGGGTAGCCAAAGAATTAGAAACCAACACCATGCCCGGTTATGCCGGCAGCAGCTGGTATTTTCTCCGTTACATGGATCCACATAACAATGAAACTTTCTGCGATAGAAAAGTAAGCGATTACTGGAACCAGGTAGACCTCTACATTGGCGGAACCGAACATGCTGTAGGTCATTTATTATACAGCCGCATGTGGACCAAGGCCCTCTACGACCTTGGCCATATTGGTTTTGATGAACCGTTTAGAAAATTATTGAACCAGGGGATGATACAAGGGAGTTCGAGATTTGTTTATCGGATTAAGGGTACAAACAAATTTGTTTCCAACGGTTTAATAGATGGCAGTGCGTACAAAATTGAAGAAACAGAGGCTATCAGAGTTGATGTGAATTTTGTAGATGGTGTTGAACTGGGCGTTTCAGCATTTAAAAAATGGCGTAATGGTGAGTATGCAGATGCTGAATTTATTTTAGACGGAGGAAAATATATCTGCGGTTCCGAAGTCGAAAAAATGTCCAAATCCAAATTCAACACAGTTAACCCCGATGAACTCGTAAATAAATTCGGTGCCGATACCTTCCGTATGTACGAAATGTTCCTCGGCCCCGTAGATCAAAGTAAACCCTGGGATACCAAAGGTATTGAAGGCGTTCACCGATTCCTGAAAAAACTCTGGCGCTTATTTTTTGATGAGATGAAAGGCAAAGTATGGAACGAAGAAAAAGCCACAGATGCCGACCTGAAAGTATTGCACCGCACCATCAAAAAAATTGAAGACGATACGGAACGTTACAGCTTCAACACTGCCGTTAGCACCTTCATGATCTGTGTAAACGAACTCGCCGACCTGAAATGCAATAAACGCGAAATACTTGCGCAATTGCTCATTATGCTTACACCCTATGCACCACATATCAGCGAAGAACTTTGGGCTGTATTGGGGAACAGTAATTCTATATTAGATTCTTCTTTTCCTGAATTCGAAGCAAAATATGTAACCGAATCATCTAAAGAATACCCGGTAAGTATTAATGGGAAAGTCCGAACTAATATCAACATCGCATTAAATGCCAGCCCGGAAGCAGTTGAGGAAATCGCCCTCTCAAACGAACTCATTCAAAAATGGATGGAGGGTAAGCCTCTTAAGAAATTCATTTTTGTTAAAGGGAAGATGATTAATGTGGTGGTATAACTAACCGCCAGCTTTTGGAAAGTTTTAAACTTTCCGAAAGCTTCTCTTACCGTACATAGATTTTAGTTTTATACAATTCCATAAAGCTTTATATTGTATTTCCAACCAAAACTATATGGAATGAGAAAGCTTTTTTTAGCAATCGTATGCATGGCCAGCCTTTCGCTGAATGCCCAAAAAAATGAAGCCTATTTTTTGTCAAATCCCTGTTTAACACCAGATGGTCAAACTGTCGTATTCAGTTTTGAAGGCGACCTTTGGAAAGCCGCAATTAAAGATGGCCAGGCCACACGTTTAACTGCCATGCAGGGTTATGAAACCAACCCTAAAATTTCGCCCGATGGTAAATGGGTTGCTTTTACAGGCAGGCAATTGAATAATGCGGATGTTTTTATAATGCCATTGGCCGGCGGCGAAGTAAAACAACTTACTTTTCATAGTGGTAATGATGATGTGAACAGCTGGAGCTGGGACAGCCAAAAGATCTATTTTACTTCTACCCGTACCGGTCAAATCTCCGGTTACACGGTAAGTATCAATGGAGGTACACCACAGCGTTTGTTTGGGGATAATTTTTTCCTGTATGATCATGGTTTGTTCGAACACCCGTCAAGCGGAGAAATATTTTTTAATGATACCTGGGAAAGCAGCAACCAGATTGCCCGTAAAAGATACAAAGGGCCGTTTAATCCTGATATACAATCCTATAATATTAAAACCAGGCAGTATAAAAAATATACCGATTGGGAAGGGAAGGATTTTGGTACGTCCATTGATAAGAATGGTAATATTTATTTTATCTCGGATGAAGTGAATGGAGAATACAACCTCTACACGTTTGATAAAGAAAAAAAGAAAACAGGGTTAACAAAATTCCCAACTTCTATTAAAACACCAATAGTATGTGCGAATGGCGAAAAGGTTGTGTTTGAAAAGGATTACCAATTATGGGTATATGATGTTGCCGGAAAAAGATCAGACAAACTGGAGATAAACCTTTTGCGGAATAATATCCTGCCTGCTGATAAGGACTTTGATGTAAAAAGTACTATCACCAATTTTGATGTATCGCCCGATGGAAAAAAATTAGCATTCAGCTCCCGCGGTGAATTGTTTGTGAGTGATGTAGAAGGAAAATTTATCCAGCACATTAATAAAGGCAATGCGGAAAGGGCGAGAGAAGTGAAATGGATGAGTGATAACAAAACACTGTTGTTTAATCAAACCAAAGATGGGTATTTAAACCTGTTTACGGTTACAGCCGATGGCAGTATGGGTATTAAACAAATAACGACTGATCTGAAAGATAACCGCTCCATTGCCCTGAATAAAACAAAAACAAAAGCTGTTTACCTGAGCGGAAGGGATGAGGTTAGGTTACTTGACCTGAAAACCATGGAAAATAAAACCCTGGTAAAAGATGAGATATGGGCTTTCCAGAATTCAGATCCCGGATTTTCTCCTGATGATGCGTATGTGTATTTTACAGCTGTCCGGAATTTTGAACAGGATATTATCATTCATCATATCAAAAATAATATAACAACCAATCTGACAAATACCGGCGTTACAGAATCAAATCCTGTATGGTCGCCAGACGGAAAATATATTTATTTCAGTTCAAGCAGAACAAAACCTTCTTATCCGTTCGGTATGCAGAACCCGCGCATCTACCGAATGCCTTTGGAAAAATTAGATGAGCCATATAGAAGCGACAAATACAATGACCTTTTTAAGACTGATAAAAAAGAACCAAAAGACACAACCCTCAAAAAGGACACAACAAAAAAAGAACCGGTGGTGAGTTCCATTTCTATCAATACAGAAAATATTATGGACAGGTTGGAGCAGGTAGGGCCAACCTTTGGTTCGCA
>JANXUL010000182.1 GCA_025356235.1 Bacteroidota bacterium | reverse complement strand
TTTGCAAACAAAAAAGCCAGTCCGCTGATGAAGATGGCAATGATCAGCAGCGGACGCATAAAACGTAACAAAGGAATGCCCGATGCTTTAATGGCTACCAGCTCAAATGATTCACCCAGGTTGCCAAAGGTCATGATGGATGAGAACAACAATGCCAGCGGTAAAGCGGTGGGCACCCAAAACAAAGTAACCAGTCCTACTAATTTTAAAATAGTAAACAGGTCCAGCCCTTTGCCCACCAGATCATCAATGTATAACCAGAAGAACTGCATGGTTAATACAAATACCGAAATGGCAAAAGCAGCAATAAATGGCCCGATAAAGGAACGGATGATGAGTATATCAAGTTTTTTTATCACTTTGTCCTGTCTTAATATTGTCTGATGAGCCCTGCAAAAGTAACGCTTTCACCAAAGGAACAGGAGTTGGTAAATAATACCGACTGGATTTTAACAAAGAATGCCGTTATCCAAAAAGTATATGCTCTTTTTGGCGGGCTGAGTGATGTGTATCAGTTGGCATTACAAAAACAGGTGGCCATTCCCCTGAAAGATGTGGGCATCCGATCCCCGAAAATTTCAAGAGGCGAACAATACGAAGGGCTGCCATGGGTGATGCTGGATTTTCCCAGGCATTTTGCAGCAAACGATGCTTTTGGTATCAGGAGTTTTTTCTGGTGGGGTAATTTTTGCAGTATTACTGTTCAGCTATCGGGAAAATTCCAGCAAAAATATGTGGCGTCTGTTCAAAATTATTTTCAACCCCAAGGAGTTGCTGTACCACTTTGCAAAGACTGGGTTATCGGTATTAATGATGATCCATGGAAACATCATTTTAGGAAAGATAATTACATACCTGTTTCAGAAAGCATGGTAAATAGTATGCCCGGTTTACCGCATATCAAGCTGTCAAAAAAAATCTCATTACAGGAATGGGATCAATTAGATCGTTTTTTTGAGGAGAACTTTTTAGAAATACTCACCATGCTTTCAACACGGTAGGACATTGAATATTTATCATTCAAATCAGGCCCCACCTAAACGATGAAACAGGTCCTTAATCTGGTATTGCCATAACTGGCTCTGGTCTTTGATCTCGTTCTTTTCAGCAAAGTCTTTAATCACCAGGATGGTTTGATTGGAGATTTCTGTTTTTTCAATCTTGAATTCAAAGTATTCGTTCTTCTCGCTGTGTAACCAATGATAGCGTACAAATTTATCTTCTTCTTTGTCTACTATCTCAGCCTTATCGGGTGCATCACCGTTCCATGAAAAGCTGTATACATTCTCCCATTCGTCAACTCTATCAGCAAACCATTCCTGCAATCCAGCAGGGGTGGCTAAAAATTCGAACAAAATACCAGGTGAACATCTTACCGGAAACTCCAACGTAAATAGTTGCTTCTTACTCATTACAATCTCTTTAATCTACAATCTGTCGTAGGCATGCAATAATATTAAATAATCCATCGCTTCCAAATGTTTTTTTGGCAATGAGAACTGATTAAAGTGGGTAAACCCCAGTTCAGTGGGTCTACTTGGCCTAAGGCGTTGTTTTTCAGTCTATTGTAAAAAATATTTTTTTTGATAAGTTTTAGAAAATCCTTAAATTGCTTTGCAACTGACTATGTGGCGTCGGCTTTTGTTCGCTCCCCCTGCTAAACAAGGTTCTCTTACCAATACTAACATATACCCAAAACCTGCTATTATGAGTATGCGCCAACTCAAAATAACGAAGTCTATTACCAACCGTGAGTCCCAGAGTCTTGAAAAATATTTACAGGAAATAGGGAAGGTAGACCTTATCAGTCCGGAAGAAGAAGTGCAACTGGCCATGCGTATCCGCGAGGGTGATCAACCTGCGCTTGACCGTTTGATTAAATCCAACCTGCGTTTCGTAGTATCTGTTGCCAAGCAATACCAGAACCAGGGACTTACCTTACCCGACCTTATCAATGAAGGAAATTTAGGATTGATTAAAGCGGCACTGCGTTTTGATGAGACACGTGGGTTTAAATTTATCTCCTATGCTGTTTGGTGGATACGCCAAAGTATTTTACAATCACTGGCCGAGCAAAGCCGTATTGTTCGTTTGCCATTGAATAAAGTAGGGCTTACCAACCGCATCAGTAAAGCCTATCAGCAATTGGAACAGGAGTATGAACGCGAACCTACACCTGAAGAATTGGCCGATATGTTAGAAATAAGTATTGATGAAATTACCGCTACCATGAGTGTTGGCTTCAGGCATGTAAGTATGGATACACCTTTGTCTGAAGGCGAAGATGGAACACTGATGGACCTTATGGAAAACCCCAATGCAGAAAGAACAGACGAGAAACTTGTTCACCACGAATCATTGCGGCTCGAAATAAACCGGAGCCTGGGCACATTAACAGAAAGGCAGAAAGAAGTGATATGCTTTTTTTTCGGGATAGGTGTAGATCACCCGTTGAGCCTGGAAGATATTGGGGCACATTTTCATTTAACACGCGAAAGGGTAAGGCAGATCAAGGATAAAGCGATTACAAAACTTCGCTGTACCAATCGCAGCAAGCATCTCAGATTTTACCTGGGATAACCTTAGTTTGATGCTGATAGGATTTTGGGTATGATTTCACGGATAGATCCCAATCCTACTAAAATCCCTGCAATCCGTGATTAAAATCCGTGAAATCCCTGCTACGTTGATGTCGAAAGGAAAAGGTAGATTGGAGATAAAGCGATTGGGAAACATCGGAGTACCAATTGTAGCAAGCACCTCAGATTTTATCTGGGGTGGCTTTAGTTTGAGGCTGATAGGATTTTGGGTATGATTTCACGGATACATCCCAATCCTACTAAAATCCCTGTAATCCGTGATTAAAATCCGTGAAATCCCTGCTACATTTATGTATTAATACGAAGTATTTAAAATCTTTCAAATCCCCGATACAATTTATATTTGCACTCCCCGAGAGTGAATATGGCCCTGGTTGTATTCATTTTTCTAATGCTATGGGGAATAATTTTAAATATGCAGAAGAAACCCGAAAAATTATCGGTGCTTCAATGACAGTTCATCGAAATCTGGGTGGAGGAAATTTTACAGAAAATATTTTTCATCGGGCATTGTTATTGGAATTGACAGAATCGGGACTTCTGTTTGAAAGTGAAAAAGAGCTTCCGGTCTATTATAAGGACAAACTTATTGGCAAAAAAAGAGTTGATATTTTTGTGGAAGAAAAAATCCTGGTTGAGTTAAAAGCGATCCATCAATTTGAGAAGATTCACTATAACCAAATCATTAATTACCTGAAAGTGTTTAATATGGAAGTAGGCTTGTTGATTAATTTCGGAACCCAAAGCTTACAGGTAAAGCGTTTTGTAAATAACAAATTATAAAATGATCTCACTAGTAAGAAATCCGTGAAATCATACTAAAAATCCTAAGAATCTGTGCTCATGTTTAATTCCCTAAGTGAAAAACTCGAATCCGCCTTTAAAAACCTGAAAGGCGAAGCACGCATTAACGACCTCAATATTGCCAATACGGTAAAAGATATCCGCCGTGCATTAATTGATGCGGATGTGAACTTTAAAATTGCCAAAGAATTTACCGATAAGGTAAGGGATAAAGCAGTAGGTGAAAAAGTGATCAATGCCATTAGCCCGGGGCAATTGATGATCAAGATTGTAAAAGATGAATTGGCGGAACTGATGGGCGGTGTTGAAGCAGAGTTCAACATCAGCGGAAACCCTGCTGTAATATTGATTGCGGGCTTACAGGGTAGTGGTAAAACAACGTTCACGGGTAAGCTGGCCCATTACCTGAAAACCAAAAAAGGGAAGTCGGTATTATTGGTCGCGGCAGATATTTACCGGCCGGCAGCGATTGATCAATTAACAGTGTTGGCCGAACAGGTAGGTGTGGATATTTACAGTGAAAGAGAAAATAAAAATGCAGTAGAGATCGCATTGAATGCGATAAAAGAAGCGAAATCAAAAAATAAAAATGTCATCATCATAGATACTGCCGGCCGCCTGGCTATTGATGAAACGATGATGACAGAAGTCGCCGATATTAAAGCTGCCGTAAAACCGGCCGAGATATTGTTTGTAGTAGATTCCATGACTGGCCAGGATGCAGTAAACACCGCCAAAGCATTTAATGACCGCCTTGATTTTACCGGTGTAGTACTTACCAAACTGGATGGCGATACAAGAGGAGGAGCTGCTTTATCTATTAAATACACGGTAAATAAACCCATCAAATTTGTAAGTAGTGGCGAGAAAATGGATACGCTCGATGTGTTTTATCCCGAACGTATGGCCCAAAGGATTTTGGGCATGGGTGATATTACCAGCCTGGTAGAAAAAGCCCAGGAGCAATATGATGAAGCAGCGGCCAAAAGACTGGAAAAAAAGATCCGGAAAAACCAGTTCGATTTTCAGGATTTTATGGACCAGTTACAGCAGATCAAGAAAATGGGTAACCTTAAAGACCTGATGGGTATGATACCGGGCGTTGGTAAAGCCGTGAAGGACATAGATATTAACGATGATTCATTTAAGGGTATTGAAGCGATGATCAGTTCTATGACCCCTTTTGAAAGGGCCAACCCCGATTCGCTCACGCCCGGCAGAAAACAGCGGATTGCCAAAGGGAGTGGAAAGGATATTGCCGAGATCAATGCCTTTATGAAGCAGTTCGACCAAATGAAACAGATGATGAAAATGATGAATAATATGCCTATGAAAGGCTTTCCTGGGATGAAAGGAATGCGGAAATAGGGCATTTACTATCGAATATTGAACAGGGAATATTGACCGTTTAACTGTTTTTCACTTCATCAGTCAATATTACTTGTTCAATATTCAATCTTCCCACCGGGATTGTAACAAATCCTTTACATACAAACTTGGCTGAAATCAGATTTCCCATTACTTTTGTCGCCCGGCTATTCTTAGCCGGATTAACCAATTTCTTAACGCCTTTAAATTTCTATTTAACATGGCAGTAAAAATGAGACTACAGAGACACGGTAGTAAAAAGCGTCCTTTCTACTTTATTGTAGTGGCCGATGCTCGTGCACCAAGAGATGGTAAGTTCATCCAGAAGGTTGGAACTTACAACCCGCTTACAGTACCTGCAACCATCCAGCTAGACCGTCAAAAGGCACTGGAGTGGCTGAACAAAGGTGCTCAACCCACCGATACTGTACGCCGAATTCTCTCTTTCAAGGGAGTATTGTACCTGAAACACCTGTTAAGAGGTGTGAATTTGGGATTGTTCGATCAAGCTGCAGCTATGACTAAATTCCAGACATGGCATGAAGAGCACGAAGCTAACATTACCCGTCGTTCGAGTGAGCACAGGAGTACCCAAAGAGCAAAGAAAGTGTATGTTCCGGTTGTAAAAAAAGTGGAAACTAAGCACGAAGAAGCAACTGAAGGTGCTGCGGAAGCAACAACTGAAGCTTAAAAGAAGGACTAACAATATTCCTTTTGTGAAAACCCGAAACGAAAGTTTCGGGTTTTTTAATTCCCCCACAGTAACCGTAATTTGCACCCGATGAATGAATACATAAACATAGGCCGTATAGTAGCGGGTTTTGGATTGAAGGGTGAAGTGATACTCAAGCATGCATTGGGCAAGAAAACCATGCTCACAGGGGTGGAGGCCATTTTTATTGAAGAAAATAAAGGCTCATGCCTGCCTTATTTTGTGGAATCATCCAAGGCAAAAGACCATGAAGAAATCTATGTAAAATTAGAAACGATTGATACCAAAGAATCGGCTAACCGGCTGTCAAAAAAAAATGTATGGCTACTGGATGAGGACTTTAGAAAGTTGGCTGGGAAAACAGCGCCTATCTCATTGCTTGGTTTTCACTTGATTTGTGAAGAAGGTAACCTGGGGCCGATAGAAGAAGTGATAGAACAACCACACCAGGTTTTGCTCCGCATAAGCCTCAATGGTAATGAAGCCCTGATACCATTGCATGCAGAAACATTGGATAAAATTGATCATAAAAAGAAACAGGTGCATGTAACACTGCCCGATGGGCTTTTGGATATTTACCGGTAAAGGAAGGTTGATTATTTTCGTTGCCGATCCGATATTTTTTATTCTTCTTCAACTAATCATTTACATGGTTACTCCTTCTTTTTTTGAATATGAAATTACCGTGTTACCCGAACACCTGGATAGCCTGGGCCATGTGAACAATGTAGTGTATGTTCAATTCATGCAGGACATAGCGAATAAACACTGGAACACCCGGCCCTCCTCTGAACTGCATGAGCATTTGCTTTGGGTGGTAAGGCGGCATGAGATAGACTATCTCGCCTCTGCATTTTTGAATGATACATTACTGATAAGGACAT
>JANXUL010000239.1 GCA_025356235.1 Bacteroidota bacterium | reverse complement strand
TCGGAAGCTTTTCGATTACCTTCGGATCAAACTGATAACTCGTATTGACAGTAGAAACTTCCTCAGACTCTGAGTGGCAGCCGCTTGAGAGGTATAGAAATAATAATATAGATAATCTTGCCAAAAAGGGTCGAAAGAGGTATAGCATCTATCAATTGGATTAAATTTTCTTAATGAGCTGTGTAGAATTTCAGCCTTGGCAGCGTCCTGATTTTGGTTGATTTTTTTCTTGTTTATCCACGGGGGAATAAGTTACCTGTGTTATTCATTCTTATTCTTTTTTACTCAATTTAATTATAAAAGCCGATGATATGCATATAGCTTAATTAATAACGTCAAGATGGATATGAAGCCAAAGTGAAAAAATGAGCAAAATTTATTTTGTTTTTTACACAGTTCATGTTGACTGTAGTGCTTCTGTTAGCGTAGTCAAAGCCTAACTATTTAACACCGACTTTAAGTTGTCTGTTATATTCGTCAGCATTAAAACTCCCAATGGATTCTTGTATGAGCCCATCTTTGTCAAAATGCCAAAGTTCAAACCCGCTAACTTTTACTTTATTACCTGTGCCTCCAAGCCCTGAATTTGTGCCTGTTAAAGTCCAATGAAATTCTGTTCCGTTAGGTTTGGTTACTAAACTGTCCATTGCCACTACCATATCAGGAAAGGCAGTCATAAAACCTTGAGCAACTTTTGTAATGGCTTCTCGTCCAACAGCAGGCGAATCAGCATTTACTTTTAATGAACCATTAATCGAAAAAAATGCAGCAACACTTTCAGGTCTTTGGCTACACCAAGCCGCAGAATATTTTTTTGCAAAGTCTGCCAGTTGTTCTTTGTCCATTATTTTATTATTTTTTATTTCAGTATGTAAAGTGTCTGTTGTTGATTTGTCTGATGGATTGTTACAGCTTGTTACAAGTGTAAAGGATAAAAAGGGAAATGTAAATAAGAATAGTTTCGAGTTCATTTTAAGTTGTTTTGTATTCTTGCCTACTCAAGTTAGTTTTCGGCTTCCCTGTTTTTTCAACTTTTAATTCAATTGGGTACTCTGTCAGCATTACAGCCTACTTATAAATATAATAAACCTCCTCCACAATAACTTTTCAAAACCACCCACTTCTGCTGCCTTTGAGTAAGTTCATGGGTCTCAAATAAAAAACCGCAGCCAGAAGGCTGCGGTTAATAAAATAGTTGGTTTATGTATTAGAAGGTTCTGCTCGTTTACCGCTTTGGCAGGATCGAAATGGGATTTCATTTATTAAATACCAGAATTATTTCCGCTTCATCACTTTCTCCACAGCTTCTACAATAAACGGCGTATCCAATCCGTACTTGGTTAACAGCTCGGTGGGTTTTCCGCTTTCACCAAATGTATCATTGGTGCCGATGTATTCAATAGGGATCGGTAAATGTTTGGCGGCTACCTGTGCAATGGCATCGCCCAATCCGCCAATCACATTATGTTCTTCTACTGTTACCGCGCATTTTGTTTTGGTAATGGAACTGATGATGGCTTCGGTATCCAAAGGCTTAATGGTATGTATATTGATCAGTTCTACGCTAATACCTTTTTCTTCTAAAATCCTTCCTGCCTCTATCGCTTTCCAAACCATGTGGCCGCAGGCGAAAATGGTTACATCGGTTCCTTCACTTAATTGCTGGGCTTTACCTATTACAAAATCACTTCCATCTTCTTTGGTAAAATTGGGCCATTTTGGACGGCCAAAACGTAAGTACACGGGGCCTTTATAAGCGGCAATGGCTTTGGTAGCGGCCTTGGTCTGGTTAAAATCGCAGGGTACAATCACGGTCATACCGGGAAGCATTTTCATCAACCCTATATCTTCCAGTATCTGGTGCGTGGCGCCATCTTCCCCTAAAGTTAAACCGGCATGTGAGGCGCAGATCTTTACATTCTTACCGCTATACGCAACACTCTGGCGAATCTGGTCGTACACACGGCCGGTGCTGAAATTAGCAAAAGTGGTGGTGTATGGAATTTTACCGCCAATGGTCATGCCGGCAGCAATACCTATCATATTGGCTTCGGCAATACCTACCTGTACAAAACGGTTTGGAAAATCTTTAATAAACGGCCCCAGTTTAAGGGAACCGGCCAAATCAGCAGTTAGTACCACTATATTCTCATTCTCTTTACCTATTTCGTAAATACCTTCTCCAAAACCGCCACGGGTTTCCTTCTCATTCAGTACCTGGATGTCTTTTAGTTTCATAGTTGCAGTTTGTTTGTGTAAAGTGGTGCAAAGTAAAGGAAAATGGGGGAATTGTGAATGGTGAGCAGGGAGTAGTGAGTTGGGAATGGTGAGTTGTGAGGAGATAAAAAAAAATAAATATTTTACGCAGCCCAGCCCTAAATACTACTCACTACTCCCTGCTCACAATTCACCTTCCCCTCCAATCTCTTTCACATTCCCCGTTCTTCTTAACACTCCCCAATGCTGTAATTCGCCTTTAATAGCTTTGCGGAGGGAGCGGAACAACACTACCAGCATAAGCCAGCGATAGATTAGGCGTTGGGGTATGAGCCAGATTAATTTCCATGGTTTTTCTTTTGCATAAGTAAAAGCAACCGATGCGGTGAGGGCATCTACCACGATAAAGACTAGGTAATACATGCCAATCTTTCCGGCATTGCCGGTAAGCAAGCCTATCAACATTAAAAAGTCGGCTATTGGCGTAAAGATGGGTATGATGTACTTGAATAATAAAATATCGGGCATGGCTATTAAGCCCAGTGCTTTGTGTTTGGTATTGAATAAAAGGTCCTTGTGTTTCCAGAAAACCTGCATTACCCCAAAACTCCAACGGAAGCGCTGTTTCATAAATTGTTTTACAGTTTCCGGTGCTTCGGTATAAGCGATGGCATTTTCTTCGTTGACTACCGTGTAGCCTGCTTTTAAAATGCGGATGGTAAGGTCGCAGTCTTCTGCTAAGGTGTCTGTAGTGAAACCGCCGGCCTCCAATAATACCTGTTTATTAAATGCACCAATGGCACCGGGTACTACGGTAATGGCATTTACCTGTGCAAAAGCTTTTCGATCGAAATTCTGGCCAATGATGTATTCAATACTCTGCCAGCGGGTAAGTATGTTTACTTCGTTGCCCACTTTAACGGTGCCGGCAACTGCGCCTGTTTTTGTTCCGGTTGTTGGGATGAAGAACTTTTGCATCAGCATATTAACAGCATCAGGTGCCAGCTGTGTATCGGCGTCAATGCATACAACATAATCTGCCGATGAACGGGCCACACCAAAATTAAGTGCAGATGCTTTGCCACCATTTGGCTTGGTAAATATTTTTATTTGCGGGTGGTTGGCAAATGCGGCGGCAACTTTTTCGCTGGTAGCATCTTTACTGCCATCATCAATAAAAATTATTTCGAATAAGGGGTAGGTACATTTTAAAAGATTATGGATAGAATTGACCGCATTCACTTCTTCATTATAAGCCGGTACAATGATAGACACCAATGGATAGACATCCATTGATAAAGTACCGGGTATGGCGTGTTCTTTTCTTTTCTGCCAGAAAGCCAATACACCGATTACCAGTAAACGGATACCACTTAGTACAAGAAATAATATAAATAACGAGTATAATAATGCCCCGCTTAAATAACCGATCTCTGCAAGCAGGTAATTTATCTGCAGCAGGTAGTAACCACTTCCTTTGGGAACAGGTGGCATCATATCGTCGGGTTTTTTACCAATCAGGTTGGCTACTGTTGTAAACGTGTACCCCTTGCTTTGAAAGAAACGGATGATCTTGCCCGTTGCCGCTACGGTGGCGGTTCTGTCGCCACCCGCATCGTGTAATAAAATGATATTTCCGTTTACACCGCTGGTATCAGTTTTATCGGGGTTATGTATCCTGGCTTCATATATCCTCAGTACGCGGTTAAAAATGGTATCAGCATTAAGACTGGGCATTTCTTCTTTCTGCCAGTCCTCCGTATCAATACTTTCACCAACGGTGAGGTAATTTTTCTTACGGCTAAGTGCAACAGGAATCAGCTCCTCGGTTGATCCTGGCTCACTATCTGCATTAAACGGTGCGCGGAACATGATGGTACTATGGCCGGTAATACACTCTATTAATAAACGGGTAAGGTCCATTTCAATATTGGCACGGTTGGTACTTATTTTTGCCATATTGGGATGAAAAAAAGTATGGTTGCTTATTTCGTGGCCTTCGCGGAAAATTCTTTTAACCAGGGGGATATTATTTTCAGCTTCAATACCTACCAGGAAAAAATTAGCCGGCACATGATAATAAGCAAGCGTATCCAGTATCTGTTTGGTGTATACGCGGTCGGGGCCATCATCGAAGGTAAGTACCAGTTGTCTTTTTTTTGTGTTGCCAAATTTTCTGATTACATAAGTGGATGGTAACTTTGTGTATACTTCTTCGGCAATCAGCAGATCTACTGTATCAATTTCCGGTGTTATGTAGCCTGCGGTTGGGGTTGCCAGCACATCAAGTACCTCACCCTCGCCAATATAATCCGGTTTTGAGCCGGCAGGTATTTTGCTGAATTCTTTAAAATTGAAATTTTTCAGGAAAGATTTGGTCATGGGTTTATTATAAAACTCCCATAACCTGCTGTCTTCACTACCCAAACGCCATAATGCGGTTCCTGCCAGCCGGTATTCCGTAGCAAATCGTAATGTATTAAAATTGGTGGCCGCATCTGTAAAATGCACTTCATGCATCGAATCACTACCATCATAAT
Source organism: Bacteroidota bacterium (assembly GCA_025356235.1). Lineage (GTDB taxonomy): Bacteria > Bacteroidota > Bacteroidia > Chitinophagales > Chitinophagaceae > Sediminibacterium. The sequence continues at coordinate 1,031 of JANXUL010000239.1, read as the reverse complement.
ATTGGTAATGGAGGTTGTAGGTATCATTATCAAAATCAACCACAGCATCACTTTCCCTGGCGTTCACCAAGGCTTCCTGGTATGAAATGCTTTCAACCTGGTTGCCTTGCAGTTTCCAGTCATAACCATATCCTGCCATTCCTAAAATGATTTTATCAGCAGGAACGAGTTTCGTCATTTTATCCAGTGCAGCCTGTATCCAGCGTTGTGAGCCAATCGGACCGGGTTTGGTTTCAGTATGCGACTCATCATAAGCCATCAAAATCAGGTAGTCGTTGTATTTGGCCAGGGCCTTGAAGTTGTAATCATTATTAAAGGGAACCACATCCTGGGTAACCAAAAAATTATTGGCATGAAGTTGCTCATATAAATCTTTTTGAAAAGCAACCAGGGTTGCATCATTGGTTTCCTGCAGTTCTTCAAAATCTATATTTATCCCGGCAAAATCATATTGCTTCAATAACCTGATGAGGCTTTTGATGAGCCGTTGTTTTTTAAAAGGATTGGTGAGGATACGATGTACAGATTCGCCCCTGAAAACTTCCTTGTAATTATTAGAAAGGATGGGCATAATCTCTGCCCGAGCAGCTCTCATGAGTGTCAACGCCTTTTTATCAATAACAGTATAAACCGTATCAGCAACCGGATCAATAAAAAACCATTCGGGAATGACCAGGTTTATTTTCGAGATATTCCGCTCCAGTGAATAAAAAGACTGGGGATCCCAAGGCACATAAAACGCCGCCCTGATGCCGACACTGTCACCGAAAAGAGGGGAGTTTGAGAGGTCGAGCACAGTGTCTTGCCGCCCTTTTTCTTTTTCCCAACGAGCATCTATCGCTTTTCTGAAGCCCCGGTATTCTTTTCCTATTTTACTTTCACGGTAAGCAGGTACACCTTTTGTCAAAACCTTTTTGATCGCCTTATTTACCAGTGAGATCTCGGGTTCGTTACTATTCATATTCTTAATGGCAATAATGGTAACCCCAATAGCCAAAGCCCCCAAAAACAACAATACCCTGAATGCCCAT
>JANXUL010000085.1 GCA_025356235.1 Bacteroidota bacterium | reverse complement strand
ACAAATAGCCGGTTTAATCTTTCAGGATCCAACATTGGCCGCACCCGTTCATCCTGGTTACCCGTACACAAAAGCAGAAATCATTTACGCCGTTCGCTATGAAATGGCAGTTACGGTAGAAGATGTTTTGGCCAGAAGAACCCGCCTGTTATTTTTAGATACCCATGCGGCACTCGAATCGGCAGCATGGGTACCTGAACTCATAGCGGTTGAATTGAAAAAAGAGGCAAGCTGGAAAGACGAACAGCTGTCTATATTTAAAGAGCTTGCAAAACAGTATTTACTTCCTTAACTTCAATATCTCTTCGAACCCTTAACCATTGCTTTATGACACCCTTTGTTTCTGAATTAACCGGAACAGCCTTGCTGATTATTCTTGGTGATGGCGTGGTGGCAAATGTGATCCTGCATAAAACCAAGGGCCAGAATGGGGGATTGATAGCGATTACTTTTGGTTGGGCCATCGCTGTATTTGTAGGTGTGTATGTAACGGCAGCTGCAAGCGGCGCCCACCTGAACCCTGCGGTTACCATTGCATTGGCAACTATAGGTAAATTCGAATGGGCATTGGTGCCCACCTATCTCGCGGCGCAATTGTTAGGCGCCATGCTGGGAGCATTAATTATGTGGGTAACCTACCGCCAGCATTTTAATGCCACAGAAGATGCGGCTACTAAATTGGGCGTGTTCTGTACCTCTCCATCTATAAACAATCCGATAGATAATATCCTTTCGGAAATTATCGGAACTTTTGTGTTTGTACTGGCCATATTATTCATTACCAAATCTCAAAATTCCTTAGGTTCATTAGATGCCTTACCGGTAGCTTTATTGGTATTGGGGATTGGATTGAGTATGGGTGGCCCCACCGGCTATGCCATCAATCCCGCCCGGGACCTTGGCCCGCGTATCATGCATGCATTACTTCCCATAAAAGGCAAGGGTGGAAGCGATTGGGGTTATAGCTGGATACCTGTTGCCGGTCCGATGATTGGTGGTGTATTAGCGGCATTGTTATGGCAACAACTTTGATCAATAAAAATAAACGGTAATCATGAGCAGCTATAAATTAATCGCAGGAATTGCCATCGGCGCAGCTGCAGGTGCCGCGCTGGTTTTGTTTTTAAAAACAGAGAAAGGCAAACAACTGTTGAACGATATACAGGAAGGATCAGAGAAACTGCAGGGCGACCTGAAAATAAAAATGCAGGATATTGATAAAACAGTAAACGACCTTTGGGAAAAAGGCATATCCTTTATGGAAGAGCTGGAACAAACATTTAAACAACAGGCACCTTAATGTGAATAGTATGGAAGAACCGCAAACTGATTTTTTTACCGGGTCGAAAGAAGCAGTAGAACAATACCTGCAGGATAGGTTATTGCTTTTAAAATTACAGGTAGCCGACAAAAGTTCCCGCCTGGCAGCTTTGTTATTTTTCGGGTTGATCATAGCTTTAATAAGTTTTTTTATCCTTATGTTCCTGAGCATGATGGCAGGATTTTATTTTGCTACCATTACCGGGAACCTGTATATGGGTTTCGGAATCATCACAGCATTGTATGTATTGATAATGCTGCTGCTGGTCATTAAACGAAAATGGTTCGCCAAGAGGGTTATTGATGCGATTATCCAGGTATTGTTTGATAAAAATGATGAGCTAGATGCCAAATCCTGAAACCACCAGAATAACCTCACAGGAAATGCTGCGTGAAGAAATGCGGCGGGTAGATCAACGGATACGTGCCCGGGAAAATGATCTCGCAGAACGATGGAACCGGCTTCCCGAAGAAACAGTGAAGGCAACCGTAGGTGCCATCTTACCCATATTCATCGGAAAAGGGCTGGCCTCGGGCATCTGGAAACTGGTAAAAGCCGGCGTTGATATGGTTAAAGGGAAAAAAAGCGACGAGCTGGGAGATGGCAACTCCAAAAACGGCATCCTTGCTGGTGCCTCCAAACTGGGTATTTTTACCGTTCTGAAACTGCTTTTCAATCTATGGAAAGGCAAGTAAATACATTTGAACTTTGATTTATTTTCACTTAAAATGTATGGTGGTAGCGTGATCGATGAATAATTTCTAATCAGTCCATGTGGGGGGGCCTCTTTGGGGTCGATGTCAAGCGAAGGCGAAGACAGACAAAATGATGCGAAACACATTTTGTCAGAGGCCAAAGCAGCCCGGTAACAAGGACGGGGCCCAGCGGCCGTGAGCGACAATGGTTCATGAATAAAGAACAGTATCATTTTAAAGGGTACTAAATATATATTATCATAGTAGCACAACACATTATACCTAATCCTAATTTCGATATTCCCACCGCCCCAGAGCCCAATAACCCACAAATAGACGCAAGCCTTTAATTTCGCCAGATTTTTTCTAATTTAATCCCCCTTTTTCTCATTTTTAAGCTGCATCCCCTTACCTTTGCCGCCAAGTCGGAAAACCGACATTTTGGCTCAGAAAACGTGTATTTTTAAACCATAATATATCTCCTGATATGGCAACAAAAGGTAAGATCAAACAGATTATCGGTGCGGTAGTTGACGTTCATTTTCCCGACGATAATACATTGCCTGAAATTTATAACGCCCTGGAAATTACCAGGGATAGCGGCGAAAAACTCGTTCTTGAAGTGCAGCAGCATTTAGGTGAGGATAGTGTGCGCACCATTGCAATGGATGGTACCGAAGGCCTGGTTCGTGGAATGACCGTAATTGATACCGGCAAAGCAATTGCCATGCCAATCGGTGGGGGTATCAATGGCCGTTTATTTAACGTAACCGGTGATGCTATTGATGGTTTGCCACAGGTAAGTAAAGAAGGCGGCCGCCCTATTCACAACAAACCGCCATTATTCGAAAACTTAAGTACTGCTTCTGAAATATTATTTACCGGTATCAAAGTAATCGACCTGATTGAACCCTATGCAAAAGGTGGTAAGATCGGTTTGTTTGGTGGTGCGGGTGTAGGTAAAACCGTATTGATACAGGAATTGATTAACAATATTGCCAAAGGGCATGGCGGCTTATCTGTGTTTGCAGGTGTGGGAGAGCGTACCCGTGAAGGAAATGACCTTCTGCGTGAAATGATCGAAGCAGGCATCATGAATTATGGTGAAGCTTTCAAACACAGTATGGAAGAAGGTGGATGGGACCTGAGTAAAGTGGATATGGAAGGATTGAAAGAATCGAAAGCTACTTTCGTATTCGGGCAGATGAACGAACCCCCGGGCGCACGTGCACGTGTGGCTTTGAGTGGATTAACCATCGCTGAATATTTCCGTGATGGAGATGGTACAGGAAAAGGAAAAGACATCTTGTTTTTCGTAGATAATATCTTCCGTTTTACTCAAGCCGGTTCTGAGGTATCTGCCCTGTTGGGTCGTATGCCATCAGCCGTAGGTTACCAGCCCACGCTGGCCACGGAAATGGGTTTGATGCAGGAACGTATCACCTCAACAAAAAATGGTTCGATCACTTCTGTACAGGCGGTATATGTACCCGCGGATGATCTGACCGATCCGGCCCCGGCAACCACATTTGCCCACCTGGATGCAACAACGGTATTAAGCCGTAAAATTGCCGATCTGGGTATTTATCCTGCGGTGGATCCATTGGATTCTACTTCAAGGATCTTAACACCGGCTATTGTAGGTGAAGCGCATTACGAATGTGCCAACCGCGTAAAACTGATCTTACAGCGTTACAAAGAATTACAGGATATCATCGCCATCCTTGGTATGGATGAGTTGAGTGAAGAAGATAAAATGACTGTACATCGTGCCCGTAAAGTGCAGCGTTTCCTGTCACAACCTTTCCACGTAGCTGAACAGTTCACAGGTTTAAAAGGTGTATTTGTAGATATCAATGATACCATCCGCGCATTTAATTCTATTATGGACGGTGAAGTAGATGAATATCCTGAAGCAGCTTTCAACCTGGTAGGAACTTTGGAAGAAGCGATGGAGAAGGGTAAGAAAATGATGGATGCAGCGAAAGGGTAAGTAATTTGAAAATCTGGTAATGTGCGGAAACTCATTAATAACACAGCAGATAAATTTTCAAATTTTCAAATTAAAGTATGACACTAGAAATATTAACTCCCGAAAAAAAACTCTACAGTGGTGATGTTTACGGTGTAATGTTACCGGGTATCACAGGTTTGTTTGAAATATTAGACAAACACGCCCCGCTGGTAAGTGCTTTGAAAAACGGAACGCTGAAAATACTGAAAGACAAAAGCAAGAACACCGAAAGCTATTCTATACAAAGTGGTTTTGTAGAAGTACTGAATAATAAAGTAACGGTTTTGGTAGAAGGTGCTACTGCGTTGTAAAGAGAAGTACGGATTAACTGATTAAATATTATATACAAGCGGCCCCGAATATTTCGGGGCCGCTTGTATATAAGCACCCGTTATAAAGTATCTCTTCCAACTCTTCCACCCAACAACCCCCAAGAGGCAATCTGTAACCCGGTAGTAAGATCAATTTAGCTGTGGATCAATCGGGTAATTGATCATCTGGCTATATTCGCCGCCCAAATCCTGTAAAGCAGCTTTCCATATCTGTTGCGTATTCATATTAAATACAAGTGGCTTGCTCGCTTCACGGGTGATCCAGCTTTTTCCATTCAGTTCGCCGAGCAATTGTCCTTCAGACCACCCACTGTAACCGAGAAAAAAGCGGATATCGTTTTGGCTGAGTTTATCCTCTTTTAATAATACCAATACATCCTCAAAATCGCCGCCCCAGAAAATGCCATCCACTACTTCAATGCCATTCGGGATCAGGTTGGGACATTGGTGAAGAAAATGTAACGTGTCTTTCTGCACAGGGCCACCATCATAAACAGGGAAACGGATGCCTTCGGCATTGGTAACAAGGTCGCCCAATTCCTGGTCGAAGGTTTTATTCAGTACAAAGCCAAAACTACCCTTATCCTGGTGTTCACAAAGCAGTACCACGGTGCGTAAAAAATTAGGGTCCTTCAAAAAAGGATCAGAGATTAATAGTATGCCCGGGGCCAGGTCAGTCATATAGAAAAGATAAGAAAAACAATTTATTTCTAAAAAAGATACGCCTTATTCCCCGTTAAAATCCTGATAAAGCTACCCACGTGTGTACAGGGGTTTACAGTTCCCGTTATATTTGTGACGATGAAGAGAACTTTCCCCACTATTATCATACTGATCTCACTTTCTTTACTAGGACTGATTCTATTGCAGACATCCTGGTTAAAGAACTTGTTGGAGGTAACGGAAAGTCAGTTGAATAATAAAGTGGAGGATGCCAGTTTAACAGTAGTGAAAGAGCTGAGTAAGAACGTTAATAATGGACAGGTTTTGCGACTACCGAGAAGAGGTGGGCTCACATTTAGTTCCGATTTTCATTTACATCTGCTGAAGCCTCCAACCATCGAAGAAAAATTTTCTCCCCAGGAAATACATGGAAAATTAAAAGCCGCATTCGAAAGTAAGGATCTCAAAGACCTTCAATTTGAATTTGCTATTACCAATACGAATGATGATTACGAGATGTCATCCAAGAATTTTGATAAGGAATTTTGGGATACCACAAATAATAAACGCAACTATTACCCGATCATTCCTGAAAATAGCGATGTTGAAGGATTGGCTACTTTAGAGAAGCTGATTATTGTTGTCCCTAATTTTAAAAAACAGGTATGGGA
>JANXUL010000084.1 GCA_025356235.1 Bacteroidota bacterium | reverse complement strand
GCCTGCGAATAATGCAATAGAGCCTAATCCGCCCCAACGCAATAGTTTTCGGCGCAGGGCCTGTTGCTCAGTAGTTTCTTTTTGATCAGGATTATTTGTCATAAGGATAGTTGAAAAAAAATAAACAGTTATAAAAAACCTAGTTTGATATATGTCCAATCCAGGCTTGTTTATATCCGGTGATAATTATCAGGGATACCTGTACACTTATTTTTTAAGTGTACGGATATAACTAATCACATTCCAGATATCTTCTTCGCCGTCTACTTTCTTTTTAAAGGCGGGCATATCATTTCTTCCTTCAGAAATTTTGTAAAAGAAAGTACCGTTACTTTGCTTTTGAACAGCTGCTATGGTAAAATCACCCGGTTCTGTTTTTAACTGTGCGGCCTTAGATCCATCACCCAATCCTGCTTTACCATGGCAGGAAGCACAGTGTTTTGTCCACACTTCTTTGCCTTCTTTTATTGATGACGCTTCTGCTTTTACAGGAGAATTCATTTTCTCAAATTTCTCAGGTACGGGCCACGGTTTTGTAGCTTGTTTAAAAGCCATAAGCGTAATGGCTGTGGCGGCTACTGCCAAAAAAATGGATAGCTTACTAATTTTTGATCTCATGTTTATTATTTTAAAGGTTATTCAGGAATTGATTTTTCTGATGTAAATGTTCAGAAATAAACCTTCGCTCTTTTATGATAGCTATCAATGCTATTTATGATTTAAGTCATATATCGCTGTACACAGAACTACCCAGGATACATTTTTTTGTTAAATGAAAGAGGTTTTTACAAAGAAGTTGTCAAAAATGAGTTCTGGTGAAATAGCTTGAATGCTATACCAGCGAAAGCTTAGACAATTTTAGGATTCATGAATGATACGAAATAGTAATCATCAGATTTTCAGGTTCCTGAAAAAATCTGCCTCCCCCATTTCCTTCACTTCACCCGGCTTAAGATCGTCTAGTCGTATATCTTCAATGGATACCCTTATCAATCGCTTACAACGATGATGTATCGCAGCTACCATTTTTCGAACCTGGTGAAACTTGCCTTCGCTTAAAGTAACCAGCAACCAGGTATTCGGAACATCATCCCGCAACTTATACCCTGAAGAAAATAAATTTTCCGGTTGCTCAACAATTGAAACATCGCAAGGGGTAGTTATATAATCAGTGCCACCTTTTATGCGGATAGCTATACCAGTTCGCAACCGTTGCAGGCTTTCTTCACTAACCCGGTTCTTTACCTGCACGAGGTAGGTTCGTGAATGCGGCATTTCTCCCTGAAATAAAAGTCGGGTAATTTTCTGGTTAGTTGTTAACAACAAAAGGCCTTCAGAATGGTTATCGAGCCTGCCAATAGCATGTGTACCTTCGGGAAAATCAAACTTTATATCACCCAGCAAGCGCACATCATGCGTGCTTACAAACTGAGATACCATCTTATAGGGCTTGTTAAGAATGAAATACCGGTGTATACCCATGCAATGTAAATTAAAGATATATGTCTGACCAGACACTATACAAACTGTGAATTATGCAATTTATTACCATAGTTGTGTAACAGTATCCGGTGTGTTGATAAGACATTTGCACAGTAAACTATTCTTCATTAGACTTATTGAAAAAATTGTCATACACGTATTACTTACAAATTATATATTACCAAATAAATCAAGAATGAAAAAGAATAACACAAAGCTGTTGCCGCTCATATTAGGCATCTTTACAGTTGTATTCGCAATAGTTTCCTGTAAATCAGGCACAGATTCAAATGCGGCTGCGGCAGATTCCATTCAGGCGAAAACTACAGCTGATTCAATCATTTTAGTCCATAAAGATTCCGTAAAAAAAGAAATGGTTATGCAAGGTACTGCAAAACCTAATCCTGCTAAAGTACGTGGTAAGGGTGTAGTGGTTTTCCAGGCAGATATGGATAAAGAGTACGAGCAGCAATATGCAAAAATGGTTATAGAAATGGATAAAGAAGGTATTTATAACAGGACCGAAATCAGACCATCTTATCCGGGCGGACAAAAAGCTTTAGCAAAATTCATACAGGATAATATCGTGTATCCTGAAAATGCTTTAGAGAATGGGGTTGAAAGTAGCGTAGATGTTATTTTTGCAGTGGATGAAAATGGAAAAGTATATACGCCAATGGTCAAAGGCGACAGGGCCGGGTACGGTTTAGATGATGCAGCATTAAATGTAGTAAGCAAAATGCCCAGGTGGAACCCAGGTCAGATTAAAGGGCATAATGTAAAAAGTTACTATACTTTACCGATCAGCTTCAAAATAAATTAAAAAATTTACGATCGTTTTACAGAAGCAATTGTTTATCAGCCCCCAGGTATAAAAGCCAGGGGGTTTTTGTTTGTAGCCATAAAGTTGAAAAAAATTGCATTATTATTACAACCAGAAATCTTCAGGTATGGAACAACACCACAATGACCCGCTGCATGGCATAACATTAGAAAAAATTGTTACAGAACTGGTAGCGCATTTTGGTTGGGAAGACCTCGGACAACATATCCCTATCAATTGCTTTAACAGTAACCCAAGTATCCAATCAAGCCTCAAATTCCTGCGTAAAACACCCTGGGCAAGAAAAAAAGTAGAAGAGTTATATATACGAATGTCAGAAAAATAAAAAACTGCTTTGCTTATTGCTTAGCACGTTGATATTGGACAGGCCATTCCACATCATGCTGTAATAGTGCAGCAGCATGCAAAGGGAAATATGGATCACGCAACAATTCACGGGCTAATATTACCAGGTCAGCTTCCTCATTAATCAATATATTTTCTGCCTGCTGCGCTTCAGTTATCAAACCAACTGCCCCTGTTAATATATTTGCCTCATGTTTTATCTTTTTGGCAAAAGGAACCTGGTAGCCGGGCTGCAATAGAATCTTGGCATTACCGGCATTACCACCCGATGAACAATCTATCAGATCAATGCCTGTTGCTTTTAATAATTGGGAGAGTTTTATCGAATCTGTAATATCCCATCCACCTTCTACCCAATCTGTTGCCGAGATGCGAACAAATAATGGCAGGCTTTCGGGCCATACGGATTTAACAGCTGTTACCACCTCCATTAATAAACGGATACGGTTCTCAAAAACACCTCCATATTCATCTGTACGGAAATTACTTAATGGTGAAAAAAATTGGTGTAACAAATAACCATGGGCTGCATGTATCTCTATTACCTGGAATCCTGCTTTTTCTGCACGAATCGTTGCATTTTTGAAATCCTCGACTACCTGTTGTATTCCTTCTTTCGTTAAAACATGAGGTAACATAGTCCCTTCTTTAAACGGAGTGGGGCTGGGTGCAACAATTTGCCATCCACCTTCTGAAATGGGTATTTGTTGCCCACCTTTCCATGGTTCTGCACAACTGGCTTTTCTGCCCGCATGGGCCAATTGTATACCTGGCACTCCCCCTTGCGCTTTTATAAATTTTGTGATCGGTTCAAGTTTAACAATATGTTCATTTTTCCATATGCCGAGATCAAATTCTGTAATCCTCCCTTCGGGTGAAACAGCGCATGCTTCAGAAATGATTAACCCTGCACCGCCTACTGCACGGCTACCCAGATGTACCAAATGCCAATCATTCGCAAATCCATCATGGGAAGAATATTCGCACATCGGTGATACAACTATCCTGTTTTGCAAAGTGATGGAACGTATGGTAAGTGGTTCAAAAAGTTTGGCCATAAAACTGATTTATTCTATTACAAATATGATAGTAAAGAATTGAATGTACAATAAAATTAAAAAGTGTTTTTATTGATGGGTTGATCATCTTTTTTTTGTTAGAAAAAGTTTACCTCAGCAGATAGCTACAGGAAAATCTATGCCGGTCAGTGCCATAAAATGCTCTCCATTTTGGAAAAGAAACAGAAAAAGCAATAATTTTTACAGGCAACACCCTAAAGAGAAGATGCATCTACTTTCAAACCTTTTTCGTGTAACTTTAATTCACTCAAAACAGTACTTATGAATCGTACAACCCTACTGCGGGTAACTGTCTTGGTTTTGTCTTTACTTTCCTGCAAAAAGAATGATAGTAGCAATAATAACAATGATTCATCTAATCCTGCTTATGAACTTGTAAAAGGTTCTCTCACTGTTCCCCCATTCGATACTGCAGATGTAACAGCATTGGTGCCATTGGGGAACCTGAACCCGCCAGGGCACACTTTTCCTACCGACCATATGTATTTTTATTGCTTTACTAATAAAGCTTCCTTAAATATTAAATCTCCAGGGAATATACATATCCTAAGGATCGGCAGAACACATTATAATGCCGGTTTAACAAATGACCATTATGATTATACCATCGTTTTGGGATCGGATAGCAGCTATATGTATTGGGGTCATGTAAGTATGCTCTCGCCCCGATTACTGGCTGCGGTAAATAATTTTATCGGGGTATCCTGCGACGTTTCATATGCTACCGGGGGAAGCACCTATCAGCAATGTTTTGCTTCCGTTTCTTTAGCTGCTGTACTTGGAGAGATATTAGGTATTGCCAATACAAACAACGGTTTGGCAGGTATGGACCTTGGCGTGACAATAAAAAATCTGGGGGCCAATCCATTGGATTATTTCGATGCGGCCGCACGTGCAATGATGGAACCTAAATTAGGTAGTTTCGATGGTAAAACAAGGCGTACAGCCCCTCCTGTCTGGGGTGAGTTTCTTTTAGATAAAGTGGGAACGGCACAAGGTAATTGGTTCAGGTATACTACAAAAAAAGGTGCCGAAGACAGTAACATTGCATTGGTACCTGATAATGTCATCCCATCACAACTTGCCTTTTCTGTTGGTACTTCTATCCCCGGTCTTAAAACAGGTGTTTATTATTTTGATACCCAGAACACTGGCCTCATCAACCGAAAATTTTCGGATGTAACGGCTGATGGCAATACCTATTGCTACACGTTAGGATACCCTAATTTTCCTTTTACCGGAAATACGTTGATACCAAACACATCCATGATCGTTAAATTGGAAAATATAAGTTCTCTTTCTGTAGAAAAAAGAAACTGTGATTGCAATTGTATTCCGTATTTATTTACTGGAAATAAGATTACTTATATCAGGTAATAAAAATATTTATCAGGTATAAACACTATTCAATATTCGTTACGTGATTCATATCTGAGATAAAAGAAAAGCTCCCACAAAATGTAGGAGCTTTCATATAAATCATATTGAAATCAGTGTAATCAGCGCTTACTTCACCTCTTCAAACTCTGCATCCGTAACCGTTTCACCACCTGCCTGTGCACCTGCATTAGCGTGTGCACCAGCATCAGTTCCTGGTTGCGCGCCACCGGCTGCACCTGTTTCGGCCTGTGCTTTGTAAATTTCTTCACTGGCAGCGGTCCAGGCAGTATTCATCTCAGCCATAGCTGTATCAATACCTGCAATATCATGGTTTTTGTGGGCTTCTTTTAATTTTTCCAAAGCGGTTTCAATAGGTACTTTTTTGTCGGCAGATATCTTCTCACCAAATTCCTTGAACTGCTTCTCGGTCTGGAAGATCATGCTATCCGCGGCATTGAGTTTTTCTACTTTCTCCCTCGCTTCTTTATCAGAGGCTTCATTGGCTTTGGCTTCGGCTTTCATTTTTTCTACTTCTTCTTTGCTTAAGCCACTACCTGCTTCTATGCGTATCTTTTGTTCTTTACCGGTGCCTTTATCTTTTGCACTTACATGCAACATACCATTGGCATCAATATCGAACGTTACTTCAATTTGTGGTACACCGCGTGGTGCAGGGGGGATGCCATCCAGGTTAAACATACCCAGGCTTTTATTCTGGTTTGCCATAGGCCTTTCTCCCTGCAATACATGTATCTGTACACCGGGCTGGTTATCGCTGGCCGTAGAATATACTTCTGTTTTTTTGGTTGGTATAGTAGTGTTGGATGAGATCATGGTTGTCATGATACCGCCCATGGTTTCAATACCCAAGCCTAATGGCGTAACATCCAGCAACAAAACATCTTTCACTTCTCCGGTTAATACAGCACCTTGTATGGCTGCACCCAAAGCAACTACCTCATCGGGATTAACCCCTTTGTTTGGTTTTTTACCGAAGAATTTTTCTACAATCTCCTGCACTTTAGGGATACGAGTTGAACCGCCTACCAATATCACTTCATCAATCTGAGAAATATTATATCCTGCATCTTTCAATGCGTCTTCGCATGGTTTTAAGCAACGGGCGAATAATTTATCTGCTAACTGCTCAAATTTTGCACGGCTCAATTTTACCACCAGGTGTTTGGGTACCCCATCCACGGCAGTGATATAAGGAAGATTGATCTCTGTTTCAGAAGAAGAACTCAATTCAACTTTTGCTTTTTCTGAGGCTTCTTTCAAACGCTGCAAAGCCATCGGGTCTTTACGCAGGTCAATGGCTTCCTGTGATTTAAATTCATCAGCCAACCAATCCATGATCACTTTATCAAAATCATCTCCCCCCAAATGTGTATCACCATTGGTTGATTTTACTTCAAATACACCATCACCCAATTCGAGAATAGAGATATCGAATGTTCCGCCACCCAGGTCAAAAACCGCGATTTTCTGATCCGCATGCTTTTTATCCAATCCATAAGCCAATGCTGCTGCGGTTGGCTCATTTACTATCCTGCGTACAGTTAATCCTGCAATTTCACCGGCTTCTTTGGTTGCCTGGCGCTGCGCATCATTAAAATAAGCCGGAACGGTAATAACTGCTTCGGTTACCTCATGTCCAAGATAATCTTCGGCTGTTTTCTTCATTTTTTGAAGAATCATGGCGGAAATCTCCTGTGGAGTATATAAACGGTCATCAATAGCCACACGAACCGTATTATTGTCACCTTTGGCCACTTTATAACTCCAATGACTGATTTCTTCGGTCACTTCGTCGTAACGGCGACCCATAAAACGTTTTACACTACTGATAGTGTTCTGCGGATTGGTGATGGCCTGTCTTTTGGCAGGGTCTCCAACCTTACGCTCACCATTTTTCAGGAAAGCCACAACCGAAGGCGTGGTTCTGCGCCCTTCATCATTGGCAATCACTACCGGCTCGTTACCTTCCATAACGGCCACACAACTGTTGGTTGTTCCTAGGTCAATTCCTATTATTTTACCCATAAATTTTGAATTTCTTATTAATAATTAAATTTCTTTAGGCAATCACCATGCCATCCGGCCGAAAATGCAAAATTGTCAGCCTCAGGCCCTACTATTCACATTATTACAGTTTTCAATGTGTAAAAGGGAATTTTTATGACAGGCTAATTAATCAATAAAACGTCTTAAATTGTACCCTTAGGAATTTAAGGCTTCTCCTCCAGAAGCCATTAAAACACCCTTCTAAAATCCAATCCACGATAGAATCAGTGTTTATCTAACCCCCGTGTATAAATTTTTGTGAGATTTTGATGAGAGTTGACTTTCCCCGGTGTAAAGCGTTTTTATTTTTGTGTACGCTATTGATGTGTTCCTCCGTTTGGTCGCAACGTGGCAATATACACGGCAAGGTCATGAATGATTTTACCAAAGAACCCGTTCCATTCGCAAGTATATTTTGGAAGAAAGCCGGCTTTGGCTCTACCAGCGACAGTGCAGGTAATTTCATCGTAAGGCTTAGTCATAACCTGGATGATACTTTGGTGGTGAGTTATGTAGGCTTTGCCGATGTATATAAACGCATCCGCAACACCACAAAAGATACTGCCGATGTAGAACTCATACTTCGCGAACTGAAACAGGCCAATACAGTGGAAGTAAAAAGTAAATTCAACAAAGGCCTCAGGTGGTGGAAGTTCATTGTTGCCAATAAGGCAAAAAATAATCCTTACAAATACCAGAACTATTCTTACGAGTTATACAATAAGATGGAACTGGATATTAATAATGTAAGCCGAAAATATTTCACAGATAAAAAACTACTGAAACCTTTTGTTTTCCTGTTAGACAATATTGACAGTGTTTCAGACCATAAACCTTTTCTCCCGATATATATGACAGAAGCTTTATCGGATTATTATTATTCCACTGATCCGCGTAAAGTTCGTGAAGAGATAAAAGCAGCCAAAACCGAAGGGATGAAAAATGAAAGTATGCTCCAGTTCATAGGGGGCATTAACCAGAAAGTAAATGTGTATGAAAATTTTACCAATGCATTGGGCAAAGAGTTCATCAGCCCTTTAAGTGATGTGGGTGATAAATACTATAATTATAAAGGGGCCGATACGCAATATATTTCAGGGCAACGTTACCTGCACTTATTATTCACACCAAAAAGAGAGGGGGAAAACACATTCAGTGGTGATTGCTGGATACATGGAGGCAACTGGGGTATTTACCGGATTAACCTTAACATATCAGCAACCGCCAATATCAATTATGTGAATAGGTTAAGTATACTACAGGAATTCAGCCTGCGGCCGGATAGTGCATGGATGTTTGCCAAAGATAAAACAGTGATAGACTTTACCCCCTTCGGAAAAGAAAAATTATCGTTCATTGCACGGAAAACAAGTACTTATAAAGATGTTAAAGTAAATGATCCCTACATTACAAAAAAACTGGCTACAAACGCACAAAAAGAAGAAGTTATAGTGGATGACGCGGCCAGGGATAAAGACACACAGTTCTGGAGCCTGCAGCGGCATGAAGAGCTCAGCAGCAATGAGCAGAAAGTTTACCGGATGATGGATACAATAAAAACCATTCCTGCTTTTATCAAATATACCAAAGCACTCACCTTTATTTTTGATGGGCATAAAAAATATGGTGATATAGAAATAGGTCCCTGGTATAAGTGGATTAGTGGCAACCAGCTGGAACGTCTGCGTACCCGGTTTGATCTCGGCACTACCGAACAATTCAGTAAATACCTTCGCCTGCATGGCTACCTGGCTTATGGTTTTAAAGACGCCCGTTTTAAAGGCCGCGCAGATGTTACCTATAAATTGCCCGGCGATATGGGCATTACGCTGTTCAGTTCTTTTACGCACGACCTTGATAATGGCAGAACGCGTTACAATGATGAAGACATTACCACTGATAATATTTTCAGTCAGTTGATTCGCCGTCCGAATATCCCCCAGAAATTCCTCGGGGTGGAAGAAATCAAAATAGCCATTACTAAAGAATGGAAAAACAAGTTTTCAGTACAACCCTTTTTTACACGCACCAGCTTCGAAACATTTAACCCTTTGCCTACCACATCCTCTCTATTAAGTCACGCAACGCAGAGTCAGATCGCCAGTTCTGAAGCTGGTTTACGCTTGAGATATGCACCCGGTGAAAGAACATTTGCCCGTCATAGAAAAGAGGTAAAACTAAAAAGTAATCTGCCCATATTTGAAGTGAGGGGGGCATGGGGTATCAAAAACGTATTCCGCTCAAACTATCAGTACCTACGTTTAAATGCCAACATTTCACAAGGCGTGCGCATACCGCGTTGGGGCAAACTTAATTATATGGTATATGGCGGAAAAATCTTTACAGATGAATCACTTCCCTTTATGTTATTGGAAACCCATCCCGGCAATGAGATCTACTATTATAATAAACAATCTTTTAACCTGATGAACAGGTTTGAATATGTTAGCGACAAATTTGCCGGTATTAATATTGAACATAACCTTGAAAAGAAATTCCTGAACCTGCTGCCTTTTATGCGCAAATCCAATATGCGCCAGTTCTGGAACTTTAAAAGTGTGTGGGGCAACCTCACCGATAAAAGCAGGGCACTCAATCGTATTGAATATTACAATGAATACCGCTTACGCTCATTACGCGGTGGTTTCTATACTGAAATAGGAACCGGGTTTGAAAATATTTTCAAATTGTTCCGGATAGACTTTGTATGGCGCAATGCACCTTTACGAAATATACCACCTGGGTTAAACCCTCTGCTCTTTAAATCAAATACAAATGATTTTGGGGTTTTCGGAAGTGTTCGTCTGCAATTTTAATATTGGGTAATCTACTCTTTAACAATCGGCAGCTTTCGTTAATTTTAAAGATGCGTAGAAATTTACAGAGGCTTTTAATAGTCATTGCATTCTTGTTAATTGGATTAATAGTAAAAGCCATTCCCACTATCCATTTACAGGCAGGTATGATTATCAGGGAATCAGTAATCATTGCACGCGAAAATTACAACCTGAATGCAGGCATCCCTCTTTCCGCTTCATTAATCGTAATAGAAGGAGAAAATATATCGATTGATTTCAATCATTCTATTTTACAAGGGTCAAACGAGAAAGTAAATCCCAATGAATTTTATGGCCTAGCCATACGTATCAAAAAAGGTTCCAAAAATATCATCATCAAAAACGCTTTTATACATGGGTATAAAATAGCCATCCTGGCCGATAGTGTTGAGAATCTCACTATTGAAAACTGTGATCTCAGTTATAACTGGCGGCAGCATTTACATAGTAACCTGGAACGGGAAGATATAAGTGATTGGATGAGCTATCACAAAAATGAAAACGATGAGTGGCTCAGGTATGGTGCAGCTATTTATCTGAAAAATTGTAGCAAGGCGATCATTTCAAACAATACGGTTACGGGTGGCCAATGTGCACTGATGATGACGAAATGCGAAAAAGCCGAAGTATACGATAATAATTTTTCTTTTAACTCAGGCATAGGTATTGGCTTGTACCGGAGCAGCAACAATAAAATATACCATAACCGGCTTGATTATAATGTAAGGGGATACAGTCATGGAAAGTTCAAACGCGGGCAGGACAGCGCAGCTATTCTGGTTTTTGAGCAAAGCAGCGATAATATTTTCGCATTCAATACCGCAACACATGGCGGTGATGGTTTTTTTTTATGGGCAGGCCAAACTACCATGGATACAGGTAAAGGCGGATGTAATGACAATTTTATATATGGTAACGATTTTTCATTCGCGCCCACTAATGGTATAGAGGTAACTTTTAGCCGGAACCTGATCATGAAAAATATAATCCGCAATTGTGATCATGGCATTTGGGGCGGCTATAGTTATGATACAGATATTACCGATAATACATTTGAGAATAACCGCATCGGCATTGCGATTGAACACGGCCAGGATATCAACATCGCTTTAAACAGTTTCACCAATGACAGAACAGGCGTAAAATTATGGTCTAGGGAAAGGCAACCTGCCGATTGGGTATATGCCAATGTTCGAAATACAGAAAGCAGGAATTACTGGATAGCCGCCAACCGTTTTACTTCCGTTGAAACGGCTTTTGATATTATGGGAACAAATACTGTTGTGCTTAGCGGAAACACTAAACTGTTTGTAAATAACAAATGGCTGATAGGCGATAGGGCAGATAATATTGATACCTCGCGCGATGAGGAATTTCTTGATATGGAATACCAGAAAGATGAGAAGCTAAAAACCATCAACGCAACCCAATTACCGCTTACCTCGTTGCCGCAAGGAAAAAAAGAAATACGTATCACAGAATGGGGACCGTATGATTTTCGTTACCCACTTGTATGGTTGAAAGAAATAGACAGCATCGGCCTGTATCATTTTGACATTCTCGGTCCAAATGGAAGATGGCAAATAAAGGGATACACAGGATTTGAGATCATCAGTAAAGGTGCAGATAGTTTTCCCTCCACACTTATTGTAAAAGCAGATACCACAAAACAAGAACGGACTTTACAATTAGATTACAATGGCTCCGATTTTAAAAATATTTTCGGCAGGTTGCTAGACAGTAACAACCCCCATTCTTTTGAATATAAAGAATTTGATCCTTTGGCAAAATGGGAAATTAACTGGTATAAATGGGATGCGTTACACGATCCTTCAAAAGGTTTCGGTGATTTTATAAATCTGTTTAACCAAACTCCTGTACAATCCATAACCGCCAACAAAATTGATTACACCTGGTGGGGACCTATTGGCAAAAATTTACCGGCAGATTCTTTTGCTACCGTGGCAGTATCAAAAATGTTTTTAAAGGAAGGAACCTATCACATAGGTGTTACCGGAGATGATTTTGTAAAATTATTCATAGATGATAAAGAAGTGATAGATGCATGGGATTCAAAATATGCAGCATTGGATGAAGATACCCACCACCACATTACCGTGAAACTGAAAGAGGGTAACCACCTATTCAGGATCGTACATGCCGAGAAAACAGGTCTGGCAACCTTGATGTTTTATATAAACCCTGAAAACCCTGAAGGGGTTTTACGCTAGAACTTATACAATACACGCATATCAAAAAAATCTGCATTATCCGAATGCGCTTTCAAATTCGCACCTATCAGCCAATGTTTCTGAACCTGGTAAGTTAATCCCCAGCGGTGATAATAGTTGCTGAAATAATTGGTTTGATTAAATACATACCAACCAATCTGTTGACTGAATATGACTTTGCCGAATAAAAACGCATGCCCAGCATGAATGCCTGCAAAATAAGGAGAGGCATTCTCATTGGGCGGATCGGGTACAGACCTTTCAAATTTATTGTAATAAATTTCTGTACCTGCTGTAATTGCATTTGTCGCGCCTATTTGTTTGGATACCTGCACCAATGCACCTACCATAAATTTCCGTTGCGCATTTAGTTTACTACTATTGGCCTGTTGCGGAACAAACATCAGTCCCAGCTCCACCCATACAGGCTTACCTTCCCAAAATTTATTTTGTACACGCTGGTATTTAGGTAAGAAACTAGTATTTACATTATGCCATATTCCCACACTACCAGTTACCCAGTTTACACCTCTATTGGGTTCTGTGTAACCCCCATTTGAAACATGCTGAAAATTAGCCAGCAAGGCGAGGCTAAACTGTTTATTAATACGGTAGCCTAATCCAATACCCAATTGTAAATAGGGGTTAAGGTATTGACTATAACTTTTATTATCAGGGCTTTTTTCAGGATCGTAAGGGTTACTTAGATAAGTAATACCTACGGATCCTCTTAATTGTAACTGCCAATAGTCTGATAGTCTGTACACAGGTTCTAAAAAATAAGATACGGCTGCCGAATGGCCGAGTATCCGGCTATCATAATTAAAATAGGAGAAGGAAATGCCTGCCCTGGGATACGCACCTGAAAGCTGGTATGTAGCCTGGTCTTTTCGTTGGGTGGCAATATCAACCTCTACACCATAAGGCCGTGCGCCTGCAACATTCTGTACAGAACTGGTATGAACATAAATGGTACCATAATGTATCTTTACGCCAATAACAGGTTCTGGTTTTTGTAATACCCCTACCGAATCATCCTGACTAAAACAGGTGAATAATACCGAACAAAATAATAATGAGAAAACAGATCGCATGCGTAAGTATATCTAGCAGATACGATAAATAACGATAGAGGGTTTGTACTAACTCATGGCATGCCTGAAGGTATAGTTCTTCTGCGTAAGGTAACTGAACATCACAACGAAAACTGTGGTGAGTAATTTAGAAGGGGTAGGATACCAGCCAAATACATCTACAAATAATTTCAGAAACCCGTAATTTAAAAACAGGCATCCCGATACGACCACGAAATACTTTCTTAACTGTTTCCTTTTGCCAACGGAAGTGGCCTGAAATACTACATAACGGCTCAGGTAAAACCCAATTGGGAATGTAACACAGAACCCTATTAAAAAAGCAGCAATATGCGGCCCGATAGTTAAAAATGCAATGTGTACCGGTTGCTTATGTAAAATAAAATTGTACGAAATAAAGAAAAGTGTAATATCTAGAATAGTATTAAAACCGCCACAGGCAGCATAACGGAAAGTTCGTAAGGGCATGACTTTTTTGAACAGTGGATAAAAAATATCCACTACCCCCAAAATCAGGTTACGAATATATTCATGCAGCTTTCGCATAACTCGCGGCGAAGGTAGGGCTTAATTGGTTACTTTTGCCAGCCGAAATTGTTAAGATTATGAGCGTTGTTACACAAATAAAAGAGGCTACAGCAAAGGCTATCAATCACTTGTTTAGTATTGAATTGCAGGCCAATGATGTATTGGTAAATGAAACAAAACCGGAATTTGCGGGCGATTATACTGTTGTGCTATTTACCTTTATAAAACAATTGAAAAAATCGCCCGATGCTTTAGGACAGGAATTGGGAGAATACATTGTTGCGCAGCATTCTTCGCTTTTTACAGGGTTTAATGTGATCAAAGGCTTTTTAAACCTGACCGTTTCTGATAGTTACTGGCTCGCTTTCTTGGGAACAAATTACCAGAATCCTGGTTTTGGACAAGCCGCCGATAACGGTCAAAAAGTAATGGTGGAATATTCTTCTCCCAACACCAACAAACCGCTTCACCTTGGCCATTTACGAAATAATTTTTTAGGAAGAAGTATTGCTGAGATATTAAAAGCTTCCGGTAATGAAGTAGTGAAAACCTGTATTGTAAACGACCGGGGCATACATATTTGTAAAAGTATGATTGCCTGGCAGCTATTTGCCAATGGCGCCACCCCAAAAACGGAAGGGAAAAAAGGTGACCATTTTGTAGGCGATTATTATGTAAAGTTTAATGATGCCTATAAAAAAGAAATAGAGGATCTGAAAGTAAAGGGTAAAACACAGGAAGAAGCAGAAAAAGAAGCGCCCATTATGAAAGCCACCCAACAAATGCTGCTTGATTGGGAGGCCGATAAGCCGGATGTAATGGAGCTCTGGCACAACATGAACAGTTGGGTATATGAAGGATTTGCTATTACGTATAAAAAGATAGGTAGTGATTTTGATAAAACCTACTACGAAAGCAATACTTATTTATTAGGGAAGGATTTGGTTGATACCGGTCTTGCAAAAGGCGTTTTTTTTCAAAAAGAAGATGGCAGTGTATGGATAGATCTGACAGCTGATGGATTGGATGAAAAAATAGTGAGAAGGAAAGACGGCACATCTGTTTACATCACACAGGATATTGGGCTCGCCGAACAAAAGCAAAAAGAATTCAATTCGGCACAAAGTATTTATGTGGTGGGTGATGAACAGAATTATCATTTTAAAGTATTGAAACTAATCTGCCAGAAATTAGGCCTGCCTTCCGCTGATGGTATCTTTCATTTAAGTTATGGTATGGTTGAATTGCCAACCGGTAAAATGAAGAGCCGTGAAGGTACTGTGGTAGATGCAGACGATCTGGTAGAAGAAATGATCAATATCGCCAGGCAAAAAACGGAGGAATTAGGAAAAGTAAAAGATTTTACAACTGAAGAATTAGCTGAATTATATGATATCATTGGGCTTGGCGCACTAAAGTTTTTTTT
Organism: Bacteroidota bacterium; assembly: GCA_025356235.1. GTDB lineage: Bacteria > Bacteroidota > Bacteroidia > Chitinophagales > Chitinophagaceae > Sediminibacterium. The sequence goes on along the minus strand of JANXUL010000084.1, from coordinate 45,219 downwards.
ATTGCGCGTTGACCCGAGAAAGAAAATGGTCTTCAATCCTGAAGAGAGTATTGACTTTCACGGTTTCACCGGCCCATTCATTCAGTATACCCACGCGAGAATTAAAAGTATTATAAGAAAATCCGGGATAACACAATCCACAACCAGCAACCACAAAGCGGCAACTTTATTTCCCTCAGAAAAAGCTATAGCCCTTCATCTCGAAATGTTCCCTTCCGTTTTAGAAGAAGCGGCTACCAATCATGATCCTTCAAAAGTGGCGATCTATATATTCAACCTCGCTAAAACATTCAATTCTTTTTACACAGAACATTCCATTGCCAATGCAGAAAGTGAAGAAAAGAAAATAGTACGGTTACAGTTATCCCAGCTTACGGCACAGGTTATTAAAACAGGGATGAATGTATTAGGCATCAGGGTTCCTGAAAGAATGTAAAAATAACTCAGTACGAGTTTTTTCGCTACGGATTCACAGATTTTCACTCATCTGACCTGTGAATCTGCAGCAAAATCCGTTTAAAATTCTAAAGTATCTGTATTTACAGATTAACTCTTTTTCCTTTACATTTGCGGTCCTTTAATACGCGGAGGTGGCGAAATTGGTAGACGCACTACTTTGAGGTGGTAGCGCCTTTTACCGGGCGTGGGAGTTCGAATCTCCTCTTCCGCACAAACCCGGCTCAAATGAGCCGGGTTTTTATTTCTGATAGCTTAGGCTTACTTTGTAAAAAAATACTAGATGGCAACTGATATTAAATGCCCCAATTGCGGGCATGAATTTGATATTGAAAATGTTTTATCAGCAGAACTTGAGCTCAAGTATCAAAAAGAGTTTCAGGAAAAACTTAGTAATTCACTCCATGCGGTAGAGGTTGAAAAGCAGAAATTGACTGATGAACAAAAAACCTTTGAAGAAAAAAAGAAAAAAGAAAATGAGCTTTTTTCTCAAAGACTACTGCAGGAAAAGCAAAAAATATCCCTTGAGCTGAAAGAATCAATAACTAAATCCGTCGCTACAGATTTTGAGAATGAGCTAAAAATGTTACAGCAGAACGCAGCAGAAAATCAAGAAAAATTAAAAGAAGCCCGTCAAAAAGAGCTGGAATTCCTGCAGAAAGAACAGGCTTTAAAAATAAAGGAAGAAGAACTGCAACTCACCCTGCAACGCCAGTTAATGGAAGAGAGGGGAAAACTAAAAGAACAATTACTGAAAGAAGAAACCGAAAGGGTAAGCCTGAAAGAACAGGAATACCTGTTACGTACAAAAGAACTGGAAAAGCAACTGGAAGACCAGAAAAAACTCGCCGATGAAATGCGCCGCAAATCCGAACAGGGCAGCATGCAGTTACAGGGCGAAGTGCAGGAACTTTTGCTGCAGGAATTATTACAGGCCACTTTCCCTTTTGATAAAATAGAAGAAGTGGGTAAAGGCGTTCGGGGAGCTGATTGTATTCAGGTAGTGCGTAATCATTTTGGCAATGAGACCGGCAAGATTATTTATGAAAGTAAACGTACAAAAGACTTTCAGAACGATTGGATAGAAAAACTAAAATCAGATATGCGCACGCTAGGTGCCGATGTTGCCGTAATTGTTACGCAGGCACTGCCAAAAGATATGGAGCGGTTTGGAGAAAAAAACGGGGTGTATGTTTGTACGTTTACCGAAGTAAGAAGTGTTGCTTTACTGTTGCGCGACGCCATCATTAAAATAGCAGATGCTAAAAAAAGCCAGGATAACAAAGGCGATAAGATGCACATGCTGTATGATTATTTAACCGGAAGCGAATTCAGCGAAAACTGGAAAGCCATCCGCGAAGGTTTCATGAGCATGAAGCTCAGCATACAACGCGAACGCGATGCCATGGAAAAATTATGGAAAGCGCGTGAAAAACAACTGGAAAAAGTATTACTGAACGCAGCCCACATCAAAGGTTCAGTAGAAGGTATTGCCGGTAATGATGTTAACCTGAATTTATTAGAAGACACTGACCCAATTTTACTTGATTAACAGTTTTGAAAATATCACCCTCTCCGATCAGCCCGACAGGCCCTCAAGAAAGAAACCCATCTTTCCCGTAAACGATCATTTACGGCAATACCTCGTTAAATATGGCCGGGAAGTAAAGCTACCGGTAAGTTACCAGGACCTGCAGCGATATACATATACTGTTCCATTAACAGACAAACATGGCAAAGAAACTTCCTGGGAAAAAGCCTCTTACGATATGCATGAATGGGAATTCCTGCGCGAGAACCTCGTTCGCATTTATGCCATCCTGAAAACAGAAGGGGATATGAGTTTTATCAATCACCTCGATGTGGCCAGGATTGATTTCTGTTATTTTGGAAACAGTCAGCCATTCCGTATACGCATCGTAAATAAGTTTAATGATAATTATGACCACTATTACATTAAACAGGCGGATGCGAGCCGTATTTACGGACTAGAACTGGAGCACCTTCTCTCTCCCAACCGGATGACGTATTTTACCAATAACAGTACCTTGATTGAAGAACATATACCCGGTATCCCCGGCGATATTTTTATCACTGATTATCTGAATGATTCCAATACCAACCTGATACGCCTGGCCAAAGAATTTGTAAAATTCAATGAACGCTGTTTTGTTCATTTACTGGGCGATATGCGGTCTTATAATTTCGTGGTGAACATCACACCTGATATTGAGGATTTCCAATACCGCATCCGCGCCATAGATTTTGACCAGCAATCTTATGAAGGGAGAAAGAATTTATACCTGCCACAATTTTTTAAGGAGAATAAAAACCTTGTAGCTATTGTTGTTAAACACCTCGATAAAGATTCCATTGCACAGTACCAGGCAGAAGAGCGAACCATGATGACGTTCCGCCTGGTTTCATCCCGTTACCGGGTAAAAGAAATACTGGATATTATGGCACACGATACCATTTCGAAAAATGAGAAAATAGAACAACTTAAAGAGGAGCTGTCAGCCCATTTTTCAAATACAACCATCTTCCACAAAGCAAGAACAATGGGGCAGTTGGTGAAAATACAGTTGAAGCAATCATTGCAGAAAAACCTGCTGCTGGTTCCTAAAACGAAGAGTAAGTTTGATGATTAGGAAGGGTATGAGAACGTTAAAAGGGTTAAAGAGGTTAAAGACGTTAGAATGGTTAAAGAAGTTAAAAAAATAGAGGGGCGGAACAAGTTTTAATATTTAAACCGTTTTAACCCCATTTAATGTCCTTAACCCATTTAACGTCTTTAACCCTCTTTAAACATTCTAACCTCATTAACCCATTTATCCACCCACTACCCACGCAAGACTCAATCCTTCTCTCATCTGATAATGTACAGCCAACGAAACTGCACATACATCTTTGTGAAATACAGCAGGAATAATTCCTGTTGCAGCAAAAAGGAAATTTTTTGTCAGCAATGCCTCACTAAAATCCACGTCTCCACTGCCCCACCATTTAAACATCGCTTCTTTGGCACTCCAAAGAAGCGTTAGCAAGGGTATTTGTAAATGCATTTCATACCCATGCACAAAAGTCAGCTCATCAGCGTTGAGGAATTTGTACTTGATCCTTTCAACACGTGCTGTAATCATTTCAATATCTATACCTACCCTTTCATTACTACTTACAATCACAGCAGCATAATCGCCGCAATGGGATATGGAGAAATGGTATTTCTCGCCGGGTAAAAATGGTTTTCGCGTATCCGCAATTTCAATTTCATCATTCGGAAAATCAGGGAACAGGTAAGGCAACAAATAACGGCCGGCCAAATGCTGCAAACGCTTATGCGAATGCGTAATGTTACGCTGCAATGGAACAGCCTGAAGAAAAAATGATTCAGTTTCTTCTATCTTCCAAACACCCAGTTTGGTTGTTTCGTTAATATCTTGTTGATAAAACAGTGGCACGGCACAATATTTAGAAATTAGATTGCAGATTTAAGGTTTATTTGCATCTCAACCTATAAATAGTCAAAGAATGATCCTGACAGATTCGCGCATACTAGAAGAAATGGCCAAAGGCACCATTAAAATAGTACCCTATAACCGTGAGGACCTGGGCAGCAACAGCTATGACGTTCACCTTGGAAAATGGCTGGCCACTTATGTAGATGCAGAACTGGATGCTAAAAAACACAATAAAATCGAATATTTTGAAATACCTGAAGAAGGCTTTGTATTGCAGCCACATGCTTTTTATTTAGGCGTTACGGATGAATATACCGAAACCCATGCCCATGTACCTTTTCTTGAAGGAAAATCTTCTACAGGCCGTTTGGGTATTGATATTCACGCCACAGCTGGTAAAGGCGATGTAGGTTTCTGCGGAAACTGGACACTGGAAATATCCTGCAAGCAACCCGTAAAAATTTATAAAGGCATGCCCATTGGTCAATTGATCTATTTTCCGGTGGATGGCGAAATTGAAGTAAAGTACAACCAGAAAGCCAACGCTAAATACAGCGGCCAACCTAACAAACCCATTGAAAGTATGATGTGGAAAAATAAGTTTTAGCTGCGGCTTTGAGCGGTGAGCGGTGGTTTTTCCTGTATGATTTCTATCAAAATATTGTCAGTAAATCAAATGGCAAAACTATACATTGCGATCAAACTAAAAGTTCGCGGCCAGCAGCTAACCGCTTGTCGTTATAACTTCCCGTACTTTTTCTGATATGCAATCAACCACCCGATCACTTCATTATAACTATTTATGCCCGCTGATTGCTTATTCATTTTCAGGTATTGGTCATATAAACCCGATACGGCAGGTGAAATGCGGTTCTTTCGTTTATTAAAAAATTCCCTGATCTCTTTCCTATCTTTTTTTACCAATGAATCCAGATGGTCGCGGTTATATTTAATAATGGTTTCAAAAGCCTTGAAATCTTTTTCCTTTCCCTCCATAAATATCTCTTCGCCTTGCGCATAAGAAAAAAGGTCATTGTAAACTGAGTAACGAAAATATACATCGTTCGAGGAAGCAGCAGCCAGGTACCCTACAAAATTTGCTTCACTCTCACTTGCATAACCCAGCTGGTGGGCCATTTCGTGACAAGTGATATACGGTATCAATGCCCTAGGAATATCGGTTCTTAACTGCGCTTCCCCGGTAAAAGGATTGTAATACCCTGAGAAACCCATATAATCACCCAAACTGCTGAAAAGGCTGCCTTTTACAGAACGGTTCCGGTAATTTAAAAAATCATATTGCAAAGAAACAGTTTGATATGAGCGGAAAGCTTCCCGGTAAATCGTATCCAGGGCGGGGGCGGGCAGCACCGTATCTTTTATTTGCCTGCGGCATTCATTTACTTTTTCAATCAGTTGGTTGGTAAGCAGGATAACTTCTTCCCTGGTGTATTCTTTTTTAGCGATCCCCAATTGGTAGGCTATGCCCAAACGGTTATAATTTAATCCCCATAAAATTTTAAAGATTATATAGGCCGATAAAACAACCTTTGTCAACCTGAAAAGAAAAGCAAAGAACTTTTCCCGGGTGTATTTTTTTTGATAGACGAGGATGGCACCTTTTATCAGATTGATAATCAAGTAAATAACGATAATACTGTAAATAAGGTCGCCAAGGCTGAAAGGTGCCCAGCCAGTTAATATCCTGAGTAAAGACGCTAATCCGGGGTACACGCCAACTGAATACCATTTTTCTACGGGCAAAGGGAAAAATGAAAAAAATGCGAGTGCCAGTGCAATGATTAGTAGCAGCCCTAATTTCATCCAACTATACCCTGATATCTCTACCGAACGCTTCATATATACAAATATGCCATAAAATACCCGATCTGCCTTTGGTACGGTCCATATCAACAGATTCAATTTTACTTTGGTGTTTCGGCTGTTTTGGGCTAACTTTGCAAGCCCTTAAAAAACGGTTATGAGTCAGCGCCGGGAATATGAGATAGCATTTGTGGGTTTAAAGCCGGGGATTCATGTATACGAATACAGAATTGAGGATAAGTTCTTTGTGCCATATGGTGAACAGGATTTCGAAAATTGCATGGCCAATATCAAGTTAAGCCTTGATAAGAACAATGGTTTCATGCAGTTGAAATTTGATGTTGACGGTGAATTGAATGTAGCCTGCGACAGGTGTGGAAACACTTTACCTACGCAACTCTGGGATGAATTCAATATCATTGTAAAAATCGTTGAAGATCCTGAAGTGATGAACGAACAGGAAGAAGACCCGGATGTGTATTATATCGCGCGTGGCGAAAGCCACCTGCACCTGGCGGATTGGATTTATGAATTCGTAAACCTCAGCATCCCTTTACAGAAGATGTGCAGAGAAGAAGAAATTGGTGGGCCAAAATGTAATACAGAAGTGTTGGAGAAGTTACGGAAAATGGAAGAAGAAGTAACAAAAGACAGCAATACGGTTTGGAAAGGGTTGGATAAATTTAAAAACTTAGAATAATTTTTTTTGATACTATAAATTTCGAGATATGCCGAATCCTAAACGCAGACATTCACAGCAACGTACAGCCAAGAGAAGAACTCACTACGTGGCCCAGGAAGTTACATTAAGCAAAGACAGCACCACCGGTGAAACCCATGTACGCCATCGCGCACATGTGAGTGAAGGTAAATTGTTCTACAAAGGTAAATTGGTAGCTGAAAAAGCTCCCCTGAAAGCGTAACCTTTTTAGTTCAAACTATATCTTCCTGCCGCGATGAATATTGGCTTAGACATGATGGGTGGAGATTTTGCACCGTTAGAAGCGGTGAAAGGCTTGCAATTATACTTGTCTGAACATACGCATGCAGCTGCTTTATTTTGTATAGGTGATGAAACACTGGTAAAACCTCTTTTAGAGGAACACCAGGTTACATCACCTAATTTGCATTTGATACATGCCCCGGAAGTGATAGGCTACCACGAACACCCCACCAAAGCATTGAAAGAAAAGCAACATTCATCTATCGCCATCGGTTTTCATTTATTAGCTACAGGTAAGATAGACGCTTTTATCAGTGCCGGTAATACCGGTGCCATGCTGGTGGGTGCCATGTTTAGTATTAAAGCCATCCAAGGTGTATTGAGGCCAACCATCGCTACCATCGTTCCCAAATTAACCGGGGGAACAGGATTATTGGTGGACGTAGGTTTGAATGCCGATTGCAAACCCGAACAAATGAACCAGTTTGCCATTCTGGGAAGTTTATACGCCCAACATATCCTAAATATCAATAACCCAAAAATTGGTCTGATGAATGTGGGTGAAGAAGAAGGAAAGGGAAATATACTTACACAAGCTACTTACCCGCTCTTAAAAGAGAATACACAGATCAACTTTATAGGTAATATAGAAGGCCGCAATATGTTTGATGATAAAGCCGATGTAATTGTTTGCGACGGGTTTACAGGCAATATCATTCTCAAACTGGCTGAATCCGTTTATGACCTTACACAGCAAAGAGGCATCAACGACGACTACTTTAATCGCTTCCACTATGAAAACTATGGCGGTACACCGGTTTTAGGTGTGGCCAAACCGGTTATTATCGGGCATGGCATCAGTAAAGCCAAATCATTTAAACTCATGATCAATGTGGCTGAGAAAATGATTGAAAGTGATCTTTGTGCCAAGATGACTGAACAGTTTAAGTCATAAGGGTGATTATATCCTAATAATCGCAAACCATATTTATCACCAAGCTAGTCAGTAAAACACATAATTACAGGAACCAGTAGGAATGCCCTTTATGGATCTACTATATGTGTTTCAAAAAAAACGCACCAACCTTTCCGCTACAAAATCATAGCCCTTTTATATCAACTGATTCATCGAAATCACCTCAGAAATCTTATGAATAGCCCCTTCCCTTTGGTATAAGCCCCTCTTTCGTCAAGCCATTTTTCCGTTCATCACAAACCTCTATTAATGGTGTTTAGCCTTTGAAACTGACCAAACATCCGTATTTACTAGGTTTCAAAGTATAACTCAATAGTATGTTCTGATAAATACCAGTTTAAAGATGGTACTATGTGTTGCATGGTACTATCAAAGAATATATCTTTGTTCTATCAAAGTAAATAAACCACCTAAAAACAACGTTATGAAAAAGCTCATTTTTACTGCAAATGTTATCGCATTGATCGCCTTGGTTCCTGCTGTTTTATTCGGATATCTGCACAGTACCACTACTACTGTAAGTACAGACGCCAAACAAAATATAGAAATGGTTAAAGATGTAACCAATGGCCAGGATGAGGGTATTACTTTACACATGGTAAAAAGCTTCTAACCTTGCGTTTTACCAATTGGTGTTCTGTTCAAGCATCACACTTCGATACTTTCAAGGGTAGCGGATACAACAACTATTAAAGGCTTATCCGTCACCCGTTTACAAATTCTACCCAATTATTACGATTATAAGATTGATGGCCATTCGGATGCGCAAAACTTTACCTTTGTTTCAAACAAGCATTCGTTTTTATGTGGCTGAACAATATTCTGGAAACAATAGGCAATACCCCCCTCATCAGGCTTAATAAGGTTACCAAAGACATTCCCGCCACAGTGTTGGCAAAAGTGGATTATTTTAATCCCGGCAACTCCATCAAAGACCGTATGGCTTTGAAAATGGTGGAAGTAGCCGAACAGCAAGGCAAGCTAAAACCCGGTGGTACCATTATTGAAGGCACCAGTGGCAATACTGGCATGGGGCTTGCATTGGCCGCCTGCGTAAAAGGTTACAAATGCATTTTTGTAACAACCGATAAACAATCCAAAGAAAAAGCAGATATATTAAAAGCCGTTGGTGCGGAAGTAATTGTTTGTCCTACTAACGTACTTCCCGACGACCCCCGCAGCTATTACAGCGTTGCCAAACGGTTAGCAAAAGAGATCCCCAATTCAATGTACATGAACCAGTATGATAACCTTGCCAACAGGCAGGCACACTATGAAAGTACGGGGCCTGAGATCTGGAAACAGACGGATGGCAGGATCACACACCTTGTATGCACAGCCGGAACCGGTGGAACCATTACCGGCACAGCGATGTATTTAAAAGAAAAAAATCCCAATATCAAAATATGGGCGATAGATGTGTATGGATCATTACTGACCAAATATTATAATACCGGTGACATTGATATGAATGAGGTACACCCTTATATTTCAGAAGGTTTTGGTGAAGATTTTGTTCCTGAGAATTACGACATGAGCGTAATAGACCTTTTTGAACAGGTAACCGATAAAGATGGTGCAGTAATGGCCAGAAGGATTGCCAAAGAAGAAGGATTATTCTGCGGTTACAGTGCCGGCAGCTGTTTGCAGGGATTGATGCAATTAAAATCTACCCTAACCAAAGATGATGTAGTGGTTTGTATATTTCACGATCATGGCAGCCGGTATGTTGGAAAAATTTATAATGACCAGTGGATGATGGAACGTGGTTTTCTTGATGTAAAATCATTCAAAGACATTGTAAATGGAAGAAGTGCCAAAAGGCTGGTAACCATTGAACCTACCCATACTGTTGCGGAAGCGGTAGAAATGATGAAGAAATACGATATTGAACAGATACCCGTGATCAGAAACGGGGAACCTATTGGCGCAGTAAGCGAAAGCGGTTTATTTCAAAAAGTGTTCAGTAACCCCGAGATAAAAAATGCAAGTGTGGAAAGTGTATTGGAGCCCTCCTATCCCGTTGTTGATTTTGATACACCGGTGGAAAGACTGGGTAACCTGATCACTAAAGAAAATGGTGCGGTGCTGGCAAAAGACGAAAAAGGCGAATTGCATATTGTTACCAAATATGATGTGATACAGAGCCTGGCAAAATAAAATTTTCATACAAGCATCCTGCAGTAATACCCTTACGTACCTAACAATATGATCTCAACCCGCCATGATGTTTTCCTGACAGTTGCACAGCATAAGAGCTTTTCCAAAGCCAGCCAGGTATTGTATATATCGCAACCCGCCATCAGCAAGCACATCAAATCGCTGGAAGAATATTATAAAACTAAGTTGTTCGACAGAAAAGGTATCCAGATAGAACTTACTCCGGCCGGCAAGCTCCTTTTTGAAAAATTAACAGAAGTAAAGCGCATTCAGGAACAGACTGAGTTTGAAATATCTACTATTAAAGATGTATTGCAGGCAAAAGGCGTATTGAAACTTGGTGCAAGTACCACGGTTGCTTTATATATACTACCTAAGGTATTGTCTTCTTTTAACCAGCATTACCCCCAGATCAATATCAGTTTATTAAACCGAAATTCAGAACTGGTAATGGAAGCATTACTAAACCAGGATATTAATTTAGGGATCATCGAGGGACGTGTAAAACTGACAAACGTTGATTACCAGCCTTTTTTAACCGACCAGGTAGTGGCGGTATGCAGCAAGAAGAGTCCGATAGCCAAAAGAAAAAGCTATACTGTAAAAGAGATCATTTCCATGCCACTCGCCATCAGGGAAAGAGGAAGCGGTACATTGGCCGCATTAAAATATTCCCTTGAAAAAAATAAGGTCAAATTAAGTGAACTGGATATTAAAGTAAGGTTAGGGGGTACCGAAGCTTTAAAGAATTTCCTGATTGAATCTGATTCATTGGGTTTTTTACCGCAACGCTCTATCATGAAGGAGTTAAAATATGGCGAGCTCACAGAAATCCATTTTGAAGGCCTCCACATTGAAAGGAATTTCTATTTTATCCAACGCAAGGGCGAGAGCAGCGAATTGAATAAAAGTTTTATTAAGCTGGCACAAAAGCTCTATAGCTTATAGTTATAGGTTATAATAACTATGTATGATTTAGGTTATACTCATGGCTTACTTTTGATCTGTGGAAACGCTAACAGAAACAACATCTCTATTAAAACATCTCGAATGCTCTTCCTGCAAGAAATTATATTCTTTTTCGGAGGTACAAACGTATGCTCCCTGTTGTAACCGTCCTTTGGTTGCCACGTATGATCTTCCTGTTCTGCCTAAAAAAATACTTTCGAACAGACCATTTAATATGTGGCGCTATGCAGAATGGTTACCCGTTATTAATGAAGCCAATATTGTAAGCCTTGGCGAGGGTTGGACCCCTATTCACACTTTATATAAGTTGGCCGCACAACTTGGCCTTAAGAAAATTCTATTAAAAGATGAAGCCGTGAACCCCACAGGTTCTTTTAAAGCCAGGGGATTAAGTGTAGCCATTTCTAAAGCCAAAGAATTAGGTATCACAAATTGTATAATACCCACTGCCGGTAACGCCGGGGGGGCCCTAAGCGCGTACGCTGCAAAAGCGAATATTAAAGTAACGGTGGTTATGCCCAGGCACACCCCTGAAACACTTAAAGAAGAATGCATTTCGTATAGTGCCGATTTGATTTTGATAGACGGGCTGATAGATGCATGCGGAAAAAAAGCAAAACAGTTATCTGAGAAAACGGGCGCCTTTGATATGTCTACCATGAAAGAACCCTATCGGCTGGAGGGAAAAAAAACACTGGGTTTTGAAATTGCAGAACAGCTAAACTGGCGGCTGCCCGATATCATCATTTATCCTACCGGAGGCGGTACCGGATTAATAGGTATGTGGAAAGCCTTTAAAGAAATGCAACAGCTTGGCTGGTTAACGGGAAAGCTGCCCAAAATGATCATTGTTCAATCTGAAAATTGTAATCCTATGGTACAAATGTTTGAAACCGGAATTTTTCCGGATAATTTTTCGGCTGAGGCATCGCTTGCCTATGGGCTCGCTGTTCCTTCGCCGTTTGCAAAAGATATGATACAACAGGTAATCAGGGAAAGTAAAGGAACCGCGATAACGGTTAGCGAAGAAGACATGACAAAAGGTATGGAAGCGTTCAATGCAGCGGAAGGAATGTTGTTATCACCAGAAGGCAGCGCCACTTATATGGGTCTTAAAAAACTCATCGAGAAAGACTATGTTCATGAAGATGAAACTGTGTTGTTATTCAATACAGGCGCATGGTTTAAATACAGGTAAGTTTTTACCATCGCCTTAATTGATCTGATGTAAAGGTCCATGATGCGGTAACTACCTGCTTATTGCTGTCCACTACATACCATGGCGATTTCTTAACGGCAGGATTTAAAAGAATATGCATATCCTGGGCCGGCATATAGCCTTCTAACAGGAGGAAAATCTTTTTCCCCGTTTGTTTATGGATGGCCATATCAACCACTATTTCGGCATGGCCCGGTGCACCGGCTTTGACCAATACATCCCCGATTTGTATGGTTGAAAAATCAGTTACGGGTTTTAACTGCTGTTGTAATGAATAAGTACCACAGTTAATGAATACCGTTTCCATAAACCGCATAAAGTTTTCCCGGTTACGGGCCTTATCCCCTCTTACAAAATTTGAAAATCGGTAAAAAGAACGGTTATCTTTTGGGAAACGGATACTATCGTACATTTCTCTGGCAAAGAAATATTCTGCCCGTAGGCGCATCACTGCATCCGCACACTGTTGAAGGTCTTTCTCTCCGGTAGAGATATCAATAACGGCATAATGCAATGACTGGTTTATTTTGGGCCGTTGATTGAAAAGGTAAACAATATTGTCCTTCCGCAACGGGAGATTTCGTAAGTAAGCGGCAAAAGAATTAAGGTGAATGGTTACCCTTTTGTACCCATCCGGCAAAGGAATCTCACTGATGGTTTGCATTGAACTATTAAAGACGGGTACTGGTTGTGCCAAGCAGGGAAAGGTTACCAACAAACAGGCAACTGCCAGGTATGGTGCATCAAAGATTTTTCGCATAAGCAACTTTAATTCACAGATGCGGAGTATATTTTTTTACATAGGTCGACCTGTTAAATCTTTCTAAAGTATTTTAGCAGATGCTTAGTTATAGAGATCAGATGAACAGGATAATCGTATTGCCCTGCCCCCCTAAACGGATTATTTCATTAGTGCCTTCTCAAACAGAATTATTATTTGATCTGGGGTTGGAAGAAGAAGTAATCGGCATCACAAAATTCTGCGTACACCCCGAACAGTGGTTCAGGAATAAAACAAGGGTGGGTGGCACTAAAACAGTGGAGGTAGATTTGATTGCTTCACTAAAACCCGACCTGATCATTGCCAATAAAGAAGAGAATGTAAAAGAGCAGATTGAATTACTTGAAAAGATAACCCCCGTTTGGATAAGTGATGTAAATAATATTGATGATGCTTATTACATGATGCAAAGCATTGGTGAACTGACCGGAAAAAAAGAAAAAACAGCAGCGATCATCACCCAAATAAAAAAAGATTTTTCGGATTTGGCACTGCTGATAAACCAATCAAACTATAAAAAATACAGAACAGCCTACCTTATCTGGAATGGCCCTTATATGGCTGCGGGAGAAGACACCTTTATTAATGCAATGCTAAAATTATGCGGGCTGGAAAATATATTACCGGATATCCGCCGCTACCCTGAAATAAGCACTCGGGAGTTGGTTGAAAAAAATACAGAACTGATCCTGCTATCTTCCGAGCCATATCCTTTTAAACAAAAACACATTGAAACTTTACAACAAGCATTACCCGATGCCAAAATCCTGCTGGCAGATGGTGAGGTATTCAGTTGGTATGGAAGTCGTATGCTGAACGCTGCAACCTATCTACAAAAACTGCTTGAACAAATTAATCGGTGAAAACTATGTGCATGAAATCAATAAAAAAGCTAACAACCGTTTGCAGCAAGTAAAGTATCTTGCCAACCTTAATTCACCATCAACCGATTCATCGAAAGAAAACATTCCCACACATGAAAAAATACAGGGCCGGCGTATTATTCGGCAAAGAATTAGAAGCTTTATACAACGATGCAAAAGATAACCAGTTTGCCTTACCTGCAGTAAATACCATTGGTACAAATACGATAAATGCCACATTGGAAGCGGCTGCCAAAGTAAACTCGCCGGTAATCATCCAGTTCTCTAACGGGGGCGCACAGTTCATTGCAGGTAAAGGAATGCCAAATGATCATTTGCAGGCCAATATTTCAGGTGGTATATCTGGTGCTTTGCATATTCATAATGTGGCTAAGTACTACGGTGTTCCGGTGGTACTGCACACCGACCATGCTTCCAAAAAATGGTTGCCATGGATCAGCGGTTTGATTGATGCGGGTGAACAATATTATAAAGAAAAAGGTCAGCCGCTTTTCAGTTCCCACATGCTTGACCTTTCGGAAGAACCTTTGGAAGAAAATATTCATACCTCAGTAGAATTTTATAAACGTATGGCTTCCCTGGGTATGAGTATTGAAATTGAATTAGGTGTAACCGGCGGCGAAGAAGATGGTGTTGACAACAGCGGTATTGAGAACGATAAATTATATACCCAGCCGCAGCATGTGGCTTACTCTTATACCGAACTCAGCAAAGTAGGTAACCTGTTTACCGTGGCTGCTGCTTTTGGTAATGTGCATGGCGTATATAGTCCGGGAAATGTTGAACTCAGGCCTGTGATCCTGAAGAACAGCCAGGATTATATTGAGAAGGAATTAAAAACGGGTCCTAAACCGGTTTACTTCGTGTTCCATGGTGGAAGCGGTTCTCCGCAAAGCCAGATAAGGGAAGCCATTGGTTATGGTGCCATTAAAATGAACCTCGATACCGACCTGCAATGGGCTTATTGGGAAGGTGTTCAGCAGTTTTATAAAAAGAATGAGGCTTACCTGCAGGCACAATTAGGCAATCCGGAAGGAGCAGATAAACCCAATAAAAAATTCTACGATCCACGCGTTTGGTTACGCAAAGGGGAAGAAAGCTTTATCAAGCGATTGGAAACAGCTTTTGAAGACCTGAATTGTATTAACCGAAATGCATAAATAAATGAAAAAGCCGTCACAGATTTTTGGGGCGGCTTTTTTGTTTCGGTACTTTGTGAGAGAGCTGTTTTGTCTATAGTCTATGGATTAGCAGTTAATCACTAAAAACCGAATAATATGGCTAATCAAAAAATAGTAGACCTGTTAGGTGATAAAGCTTCTTATCTCCTCGATCATCATTGTAAAACCATAGATAAGAATAGTATCCATCTGCCGTCTCCATCACATGTGGATGATATCTGGATCAATAGTAACCGCAGTAACCAAACCCTGCGAAGTATCCAGGCATTATTGAACCATGGTCGCTTATCCGGCACGGGGTATTGCAGTATCTTTCCGGTTGACCAGGGTATAGAGCATAGCGCGGGTTCGGCTTTTGCACCAAATCCCCTTTATTTCGATCCGGAGAATATCATCAAATTGGCTATAGAAGGCGGCTGTAATGGAGTGGCTTCTACTTATGGGGTATTGGGCTTAATGAGCCGCAAATACGCCCACAAAATTCCTTTTATTGTTAAGATCAACCACAACGAGTTTTTAAGTCTCCCTAACCGATACGACCAAACTATGTTTGGTACCATAAAAAGTGCCTGGAATATGGGGGCCGTGGCCGTAGGGGCCACCATTTACTGGGGAAGTGCAGAAAGTACCCGTCAGTTGAAAGAAATAGCTGAGGCCTTTGAAATGGCCCACGAACTGGGTATGGCCACTATTTTATGGTGTTATCTGCGTAATCCTGGATTTGTGGTTGATGGCAAAGATTACCATACTTCTGCCGACCTTACCGGGCAGGCAAATCATTTGGGGGTGACTTTACAGGCTGATATCATCAAACAAAAGCTCCCCACCAATAATGGCGGATACCTGGCTACTAAACACGGCAAAACGAGTCCATTGGTGTATTCTAAATTAACTACAGACCATCCTATTGATCTTTGCCGCTACCAGGTACTTAATTGCTATAATGGCCGCATCGGGCTCATTAATTCGGGTGGTGAAAGCAAGGGAGAGAGTGATTTGGCAGAGTCTGTTTCCACAGCTGTAATTAATAAACGCGCCGGTGGGATGGGGCTGATCCTGGGAAGAAAAGCATTTCAAAGGCCCATGACCGAAGGGATTGAGCTATTAAATGCCATACAGGACGTTTATTTGGATAATACGGTTACAATAGCATAACCTCCCCTGATTTTATGCCATTGACTACGTCAATTGCCTAAAATCGTCCAATCCTTTGCAAGGAGAGGAAACCCTGTATTTCCCAGTTTTTCAAGAAGGGATGATCGTTAAATAATGTAAACCACTTAACAATCAGGGAGGTTACTGGGTGGTTAATAATTATTATTATCTTCGACCCCCCAATTGATTCAGCTTTATGAAAAAAGAACGTGAAGAAGATTTCGAAGCAAACTTAACCGGAGAAGAAAGCCAGGGTGGAGACCCAAGCAAACCCCGATGGTTTAAACGTATCAGGAAAGGTATTTTAACGTCTACTGCCGATAAGAAAGAAACACCTGAGGGCCTTTGGAACAAATGCCCGGAGTGTAACTATATCTGTACCACTACCGAATTAAAAGAGAACCTGTTTGTTTGTCCCAAATGTAATTATCATCACCGCATAGGCAGTGAGGAATATTTTGATTTCCTTTTTGATAATAAAGAATACAAAGAACTGTTTGATAATATCCGCAGTAAGGATGCTTTGGGCTTTACAGACCTGAAACCTTACCAAAAGCGTTTGGATGAAATCCATTCTAAAACAGACCTCAAAGATTCTATGCGCGTTGCTGCAGGAACCGTTAATGGTGAAGGCATCATTATCGCCTGTATGGATTTTGAATTCATTGGCGGTTCTCTGGGTAGTGTGATGGGAGAAAAATTCAGTCGTGCGGTGGATTATTGCATCCAACATAAACTTCCTTACCTCGTCATCAGTAAAAGTGGTGGTGCCCGTATGATGGAAAGTGCTTTCAGCTTAATGCAACTTGCCAAAACAAGTGGTAAGCTTTCGCAACTGAGTGACGCTAAACTTCCTTATATCTCATTACTTACAGATCCTACATTTGGTGGTATCTCTGCCAGCTTTGGTATGCTGGGCGACTTGAATATTGCCGAACCTGCTGCCCTGATTGGGTTTGCCGGTCCGCGTGTAATTAAGGAAACCATTAAAAAAGATTTACCTGAAGGTTTCCAGCGTAGCGAATTTTTACTGGAACATGGCTTTCTTGATTTTATTATTGACAGAAAAAACCTGAAAGATAAATTGGCACAGTTGGTGCTGTTATTCAGAAGTTAACCCCTCGCCCCAGGAGGGGAGTTATCGCAAATACTAATTATGTGGTGGTATAATCGGGGAAAAATTATTGAACAGGGAATGTTGAATATCTAAGTAAAAAACAATCAATATTTATTATTCAGCAATCATTATGGAAACAAAACAAACTATTCCACAACTGATTATTCAGAAATACTATTAATTTCCCCTTCAGTGGGTTAGAGGTATGGCAAAAGAAATGAACAACAGGCAGGCTTATTTCAATTACCACATAGAAGATAAATATGAGGCAGGCATTGCTTTGATGGGCACTGAAGTAAAATCTATCCGTGAGGGGAAGTTGAGTTTCAACGATTCTTTTTGTTTGTTTGATGATGGGGAACTATGGGTAAGGGCATTATTTATTGCTTCTTATACGCATGGCACTGCCAATAACCATATTGAAGTGCACGACAGGAAATTGCTGCTAAACAAACGGGAATTACACAAATTACAAACCCGGATGAAAGATAAAGGCTATACCATCATCCCATTAAAAGTATTCTTTAATGAAAAGAATTTTGTGAAAGTGGAAATAGGGATTGGCCGTGGAAAAAAATTGCATGATAAGCGCGAAACCATTAAAAACCGAGATGTGGAGAAGGAGATTAAAAGATATTTGAAATAAAATAACCGAATTATTCTTTTGCCGCAGTTTAATTTTACAGACCCGTTATTCTTACGGAAATTCTTGCTATTATCAATCCTATATTCACTCCTGATACTTTTTTTTCTTTTCCTTTTTGAATGATAATTGTTCCAACAAAGCTTCTGGTGTTGGATTTTTTGTTACCACCACAGCAACCAGAAATAAACCCCATAGCAATACAATAGAAGCCACTAATTCACCCCAGGTTATCCAATATCCCCAAAACCCGTACACAGCAGCTTTCTCTGGGTTATTCGTTTCATAGATCACTTCTAATGTATCACCTTCTTTCCATTTACGAAAAATATAACGGGCATCAATCCTGTGTTCCCGCCTGCCATCATTGTACAATGCATTAGGTATGGTTACGCTGGTTACACTATCTTTTAAAAATTTAATAATAGCAGGTGATTTCTCCCCATCAAAATAATCAGGCTGGCGGGTGAAGGGAATATAACAGGAAATACAAACAATATAAAGTATGAAAATAGCTTTAAACAAAATATAAGTTTACTGGTATTGTTATCTGATTATCCGGATAATTACACTTCTTTATGGATATTTAATTTATGCAGTTCCAGTATTGTTTTTTTTCCATCATCACTTTCGCGGAACATGGGTACAAATTTCCGTTTGAATAATATCTCTCTAAAAGTATAGGAAGTACGCTGCTGAACATAATTGGAAAACACTTCATCAAAACCGCGCAGCATCACATATAATTCTACATCGGCTGTTTTCATATCCTCTTCCGTAAAGCCATAAAAAGGACTTGTTTCGTTGATGGGGTGAACAACCGTCCAGCTCATGGGCATACTTTCTACGCGGCTTCTTTCCAGGTCGAGAGAAAAATATTTATAAATAGGTTTTTCATTTTCCGAAACCTGCATCCCTATATTCACCCTTACTTCAAGGTCGGTTAAGGAATGTTTATCTTTGAAAGCAGCGAAGCGAAACATCAGTCCGGTCATTTCCTTATACGGACTTACTAATGCATGATCGCTAAAAACCAGGTAACTCCTGGGTTTAGAGAAACGGCCGTATATCAAACCGGTGGCAATGGCCAGGGATAACAATCCTGTTAAAGATTCAATACCGGATACAAGATTAGCGGCATCACCCACCGGGTTTACACGCCCATAACCTACCGTGGTAAAAGTTTCCGTACTAAAATAAAAAAGCTCTTTAAAAATCTGCCAGTCATTACCGTTTGGAAGTCCCTCGATTTCAGAAGACCCAATAAAAAAATAGATAAAAGTAAAAATAAGATTGATAGCCACGTAAAACAAAAGTATTACCGACATAAATTTCCACTGAGGCAGGTTGAGCATATTATGAAAGATGCTGATCCTTTTCCAGAAAGGCATTCCTTCTTTAACCAGGTTATAGCTCCCGTCTTTATTGATAAAACGACCACCTGTGAGGTCGCTCGCATTGGTGCTGAAACCAGTATCGTTATTTTGACGGGAGAAGGGGTTAATTCTTTTATAGAGCGACATGGCATTGTATTGGTAGTAAATATATACCTGCATTTGAATTATTCTCTGAAAAAAAAATGACCTCACGAATAAAGACGAGGTCATTATAAAATATTTCAAAAAATAAAAGCTGCTGTTTCTCAGTAGCGATTAATTCGCCAAACTCCTGAAATCCACCGGCACCAATTTACTTACGCCCGGTTCCTGCATGGTAACACCGTAAATCACATCTACTGCACTCATCGTTTGTTTGTTGTGGGTAACGATGATGAACTGTGAGTTATCACTGAACTTCTTAATCATCTGGGTGAATTTTCCTACGTTGGCATCATCCAATGGTGCATCTACTTCATCAAGAATACAGAATGGTGCAGGTTTAATCAGATAGATAGAGAATAACAAAGCTGTTGCCGTTAATGTTTTTTCCCCACCGCTTAACTGTGTGATAGAGGATGGGCGTTTGCCTTTTGGTTTGGCGATAATTTCAATACCTGTTTCGGCAAGGTTTTCCGGGTTTACCAATATCATATCTGCCGTATCTTCTTCCGTAAACAATGCTTTAAACACTTTCTGGAAATTCTCGCGCACTTTGTTAAAAGTTTCAAGGAACTGCTGGTTGGCAGTGGCTTCCACTTCCTGTATGGTTTGTAATAAACTTTCTTTGGCCGATACGAGATCGTTCTTCTGTTCGAGGATAAACTCGTAACGTTTTTTCATTTCTGTATAGGCTTCAATAGCCGTAGGGTTTACTTCACCCATGTTCTCTAAACGTTTGCGCATCCTGTCTGAACTGGCTTGTAATTCTTCGAGGGTGGTATCTGTGGTCCTCTCCTGGTCTAATATCTCATCCAGTTCTACTTTAAACTCTACGATTAGCCTTTCCTTCATTCCGGCTAACTGTAACTTCAGTTCATTCAGCCTGTCTTTAATCTCCGTTACGAGGTGATCAATCATTTCCTTGCTCTTAACTTTCAGACGAAGCTCACTTTCTTTTCCCTGCAAGGCATTTCGCAGGTTATAATATGCCTGGTCTGTTTCATTTAATTTTTTCTCTTCGGTTTCTTTCTTACGCATCATTTCCAGTAACAACTCTTCAGAACCTATCAATGATTTCTCCCCTTCTTCAATATTTGCAGATGCTTCTGATAATTGGGCCGTATTGTTTCCTATTTGTGCATGCAAATCGTTTAATTGGTTTTCTTTGAAAACCAGTTCCTGCTTCAAGGTAGTAATCTTGCTCTGTTGCCGGGTTAACTGGAGATTGGTTTCATTGTACTGAACAGAAGCAAAATTGTATTCGTGTTCCGATGATTGATAATCCTGTTCAACTGTTTTCAGCTCGTCTGTAGTTGACTGTAATTGCCCGTTAAGCAAATGAAATTCTTCGCGGGTGGCAGCGATGGCATCGTGCTCGGCCTGCAAGCGCTGTTCAATATCTTCAAGGCGTTGTAAACCGTTCTGTTGTGCCACTTGTAAATTCTCCATCCGGTTTTTAGCCGCAAATACCTGGTTGGTTAACTGGCTGATCTCATTTTCAGTTTGCTTGATCACATTTTCTTTCAACTGGTCATTGAAAGCGATCACTTCATTATGCTTGGCCTGTATATCAGATTTTAACAGGTTTACTATTGATTCCTGGTCAGCAATTTCTTCAAATAATTTTTCGAGATTTTTGGCGCGGCCTATCTTTTTTCCTTCAAACAAACCCACACTACCACCAGTTAAAGTGTATTTCCCTTTTACATATTTACCATGTTTCTCCAATACCACAGCACCATTGCTATTAGCGATGGCTTCATCGTTTTCACCTATATAAACATTGCCTAAAAGATATTCTGCCAGTTTACGGTATTGATCATCTACTTCAATCACATCCATGGCCTTAATGGTATCTGCTGGCTGGTGTGTATCCACGCGGATATCAGCAAACTTCTCCAGCATGAAGAAATTGGCTTTCCCTTTTTTATGTGCATCGAGTAAATGAACAGCCTGCAAACCTTCTTCCAGGTTATTTACCACGTAATAGTTCAGGTAAGGCTCCAATACATTTTCAACCGCTGTTCTGTATGCTTCTTTAACATAAATAATATCCGACAAAATAGGTGCTGCGTGATTCCATTCGGGGTTCTTGTGAAGGAATTTAATACTCTCAGGATAACCTTCCATCGAATCTATCAGGCTCTTCAACAAATTGTATTCGTTTCTTTTCGAATCCAGTTTGCGGTTTTCTTCATTCAGCTCATTACGCAATACTTCCAGCTGTGCCTGTGTTTCAAATATCTGTTCCTTTGTTTTTTCCTGGTGCTCCTGCAGTTGTTGCAGGTCTATACGACGGGCTTCTAATGTGGATTCTTTTTCCTGTAACTCTACACTTACCTGCTGCAGTTGCAGCTCGCGGTTTTGTTTCTCTTCAGCTAACTGCGCCTGTGCCCTTTGCAAATTAAGAATAGATGTATCGGCTACAGCTACTTTTTTCTCCGCATCAAACTGGTTACGCTGTATTTGCTGGTAGCGGCCCCGCAAAGCATCTACCCCACTTCTTTTCTCGTCAAAAATCCGGCGCTTATCTTCTACATCAAACTTGGCTGTTTCTACTTTATCCTGCAATTCCAATAGATTGGCCTCTTCTTCACCAACCTGTAACTGGGTATATTCAATGGAATCACCGATGGTTTTAAGTTGTCCTTCTGCTTTTTCCAGAAACTCTTTCAAATTGGTTTCCTTTTCCTTCAGGTAATGCAATTTTTGTGTAGCCAGGTTTTTTTCATTTTCCTTTGTCCGCAGGTCCTGCAAATAATCATTGAATTCGTGTTGCATGCTTTGCAATGCCCTTTCCTTTTCAATGAACCCTACTTTTTCATGTTCTATCGCTGCTTCTTCGGTAGCTATCTCGGCTTCTAACTGGATTTTTTTATTGGTTTCGGCATCCTGCTGCTCGTTCAATTCTTTGTAAGTGATATTAAACCCTTCCAGTGCCGCTTTGGCCAGTTCAATCGCAACTTCTTTGTATTCTTTTTTAATCTCGTAAAACTTCTCGGCTTTCTTAGCCTGGTTCTCTAGTGTTTTTAGCTGGTTGTTGATCTCGAAAAGCAGGTCTTCAATACGGGCAAGGTCCTGCTCCGTTGCATCCAGTTTATTTTTAGCTTCTTTTTTTCGTGTTTTATATATGGTGATACCGGCAGCCTGTTCCAACATTCTGCGGCGGCTGTTTTCTTTGTCTTTGATAATATCATCCACCATTCCCAACTCGATAATGGCGTAACTATCCGTACTCACACCGGTATCGAGAAAGAGGTTATGGATATCTTTTAAACGGCAGCTGACATCGTTCAGACGATATTCGCTTTCGCCATTTTTATAAAAACGGCGGGTAACAGTAACTGTATTAAATTCTGTTGGTAAAAGGTTCTTGGTATTTTCGAAGGTAAGGCTCACCTCAGCCAGGCCACTCGGACTTCGTGTTTTACTGCCATTAAAAACAAGGGCTTCCAAATTCTCACTACGTAATGCAGATATTTTTTGTTCGCCTATTACCCAGCGTATGCTATCAATGATATTACTTTTTCCACAACCATTTGGTCCGATGATACCGGTAATACCCTCATCAAAACTGACAACTGTTTTATCAGCAAAACTTTTGAATCCTTTGATTTCTAGCGACTTTAATCTCACGTATATCCTGTTTAAGTACCTGCGAACATACAGTAATTGAGGTAGAATTTATGAAGAGAAAAAATAGCTGTGTATAATAGGTGGAGAATTAGGATTTGAATAGGGAGATGTGTAAACAAAAATGGTATTACTAAATTGATTATCAGCATGATAAAATATCTTACTTCCTGTAAAAAACAGAGTTGAAACACCGGATATATTTACTTTCGGGAGGTTATATTTGTTAATCAAGCAGCCCATTTTGCCAAAGATCATTTTTACGGTTACCAACGACCTTAGTTACGACCAGCGTATGCAACGCATTGCCGGATCATTGGCAGAACTCGGGTATGGGGTATTATTGGTTGGGAGGAGGTTGCAGGATTCTGTACCGCTAAAAACACAAGCATTCCGTCAAAAAAGACTGGGTTGTTTTTTTACAAAGGGTATCTTGTTTTATGCAGAATATAACCTGCGGCTGTTTATCTTCCTGCTGTTTCAAAAGGCAGAGATTATCTGTGCCATAGACCTGGATACCATTCTGCCTGTTTATTTCGCAACTGCCATCAAAAAACAAAAAAGGGTATACGATGCCCATGAATTATTTACGGAACAAAAAGAGATTATCGGCCGACCGGTTATCCATGCAATATGGTTAGCCATTGAACAGTTTGCTGTTCCGAAGTTTACAAATGGGTATACGGTGAATGGTTTTATAAGTGCCGAATTATTAAGAAGATATAAAGTGAATTATGCGGTTGTCAGGAACCTGCCCCGGCTAACCAAACAGGCTGACACAGTTTTTGAACCAAAAAAAAAATGGCTTATTTACCAGGGTACTGTAAATGAAGGGCGTTGTTTTGAAACGTTACTCCCTGCCATGAAAGAAGTAAATGCCAAACTGGTGATCTGTGGTAAAGGTAATTTTTTTGAACAGGTGAAAGAACTCATCAGGAAGCACCAGTTGGAAACAAAAGTTGAACTTAGGGGTTATGTTTCTCCTTCGGAGTTGATTCAATTGACACCCAATGCTTACCTGGGGATTACATTATTTACACAGGAAGGATTAAACCAATATCATTCTTTATCCAACCGTTTTTTTGACTACATCATGGCCGGCATACCGCAGCTATGTGTAAACTACCCTGAATATGCTGCGATCAACCAACAATTTAATATTGCCTATACGATAAATGACACCGAAACAGTTACAATTGCCAGGGCATTGAACAATTTACTGGCAGATGATGTTCTTTATAGTAAACTTAAAACCAATTGTGCAGGAGTAAGAAACCTATTGAACTGGGAAATGGAACAACACAGACTATTTGATTTTTACAAGGCCTTATAAAATTGAAAAAACATTTACATATTATTTCATTGGATGTGCCCTACCCCGTTAATTATGGCGGAGTAGTAGACCTTTTTTATAAACTCCCCGCATTACAGGCACAGGGTGTTCAGATACACCTGCATTGCTTTACCAATGGCCGAAGTGAGCAGCCTGAATTAAACAAATATTGTGTGAGTGTTGATTATTATGAAAGAAATGTGGGCCATAAAGGGGTATCCAATACTTTGCCATATATTGTTTCGAGCAGAAAGAATGAACAACTGTTACAAAATCTTTTACAAGATGGATATCCTATTTTTATGGAAGGTGTTCATTGCACCTATTTATTGTCGGATGACAGATTTAAAAACCGAAAGTGCTTTGTGAGGATACATAATGTAGAGTACCAGTATTACCGTGATTTATGCAGGAATACTACTTCCCCGATAAAAAAATTATACTACTGGCTGGAAAGCAGGCTACTGGAAGTATATGAGAAAAAAATCGCTTCGAAAGCAATATTCTGGGGAGTAACAGAAAAGGATGATAACGTTTACAGGAATGAATTGGGTTGCAAAAATATTGAATACCTGCCCCTGTACCTGCCCGATTGGAAAGTAAGCTGCATGGAAGGTATGGGCACGTATTGTTTATACCATGGCGACCTGGGTGTGGATGCCAATGAGAAAGCCGCTATCTGGTTATTGGAAAAGGTATTCAGTAAACTGAAAATTCCTTTTGTGATCGCGGGAAAAAATCCATCAACCAAATTAGATAAGTTAGTGCATGAAAGCGGCCATACCTGTTTGGTTGCCAATCCATCGGAAAAGGAAATGCAGGATATGATAGCCAAAGCACATATCAACGTAATTCCCTCTTACACCACAACGGGGATTAAAATAAAACTGATCAATGCATTGTTTAATGGCAGGCACTGTGTGGTGAATAAAGCAACAGTTGCAGGTAGTGGACTGATATCTGCCTGCCATACAGGAACTACAGCCAATTCTTTTTGCGAGATCCTTGCACAATTGTATCATCAACCATTTACTTCGGGTGAAGTTGAATTGAGGAAGCACCTGTTAAGTGGGATGTTCAATAATGAAGCGAATGCAAGAAAACAGGTGGAATGGATTTGGGGAAATAGTTGACTATAAAAGCCGCAAACCTATCTATTAATTTTACGGCTTTTGTTGAGTTTACGTGTTTAACAAAATGGTGGGTTTATCTTACATCATCTGAAGTAGGGCCATATAAACCAGGCACTTTATTACCGGTAGCTCTCAGGTATACGATCATTTCTCCACGGTGATGATATAAATGGTTCATTAAAAACCCACGAATAACCTGTATCCGCGGCATTTCGGGAAATATGGGTTCCGTACCGCCCATTACCATTTTCCAGTTTTCAAACATACTTGCATCTGTTGCCGTTTCTAAAGCTTGTTGCGCATTTTTTACATTTTCTTCAAATTTGGCAAGAATATTTGCAGCTGTGCTAATATCCCCTTTATCGTATGTATAGGTAGCCATATCAAACACATTCTGATGAAGGGTGGGATGGTACCAGTTATATACTTCCGCAATATGGGAAGCAAGCTGGCCTGTGGTCCATGATTTTTCTGCCGGTTTATATTGGAGGGCGCTATCGGGTATGGCCTGTAATAATTTGCGGGTATTTTCAACCTCATGATGAAACTCGCCCAGTAGGGATTGTACTAACATGTTTTCTGATTTTAAATGATAAATAATTTATGGGATGAAATTTAGACATTCTTTATAAAGTAAGTCTCCATCAACCCTTACATAACAATAAGATAAAACAGAACCCTTGCAATTTTCTTTAGAGTACCACTCATAAGTATCTGTAACACTTTATGCAGAAATCGCCGCACTATCAATTACTTTACCACTTTCTGTTTTCAACATACGCGATGGATAGCGGTTTATCACTATAAAATCATGCGTGGCCATTAATACAGTTGTTCCATAATCTTTAGCGATCTGTA
Organism: Bacteroidota bacterium; assembly: GCA_025356235.1. Classification (GTDB taxonomy): domain Bacteria; phylum Bacteroidota; class Bacteroidia; order Chitinophagales; family Chitinophagaceae; genus Sediminibacterium. Next base: position 18,955 of record JANXUL010000084.1, on the reverse strand, counting down.
TCAATAACTGCATGATCTCATCGCTTGTTTCGGGATCGAGGTTGCCCGTAGGTTCATCAGCGAGTATCAGTTTGGGGGAGTTGAGTAAAGCACGCGCAATATCAACACGTTGCTGTTCGCCACCACTCATCTCAAATGGCATTTTGAAGCCTTTGCTTTTCAAGCCTACTTTATCCAATACATCGTTGATCTTTTCTTCTATTAAACGTTCATCCTGCCAACCTGTGGCTTTTAACACAAAGCGGAGATTTTCATGCACATTTCTATCGGTAAGCAACTGGAAATCCTGGAATACGACGCCGAGGTTGCGTCGCAGAAAAGGTACTTTTTTCCAATCCATCATACGCAGGTCAAAACCCACTACGGAAGCTTCGCCGTTGGTAAGGGTCAATTCCCCGTACAATGTTTTCAGTAAGCTGCTTTTACCTGTTCCGGTTTTACCAACAAGGTAAACGAACTCGCCTTTGCTAACAGTAAAATTTACATTTTGCAGTACAAGGTTATCGCCTTGAAAAATGTTGGCATTATGAATGGATACGACTATATCTGACATGGGACTAATGTACAATTTTTTGATCGAATTTTATTGAATTCTATTGTTAAGATGTTTATAAGTAAGTTGATAAGCTGTTATTTTAATATCGAATTTTGAACAAGCAATATCGAATGCAGAAGTAACCCGATTTTAGTATTCATATACCAACTCACCAAAACTCCCTTTCAGCAATAAGGAAGATTGCAATGCGGCTTCTACCCTCCCGATGATCTTTGCCTCAATGTTAAATGTATTCGCTGCAGCTATCATTTTTACAGCTGCAGTTTCATTCGTAAATACTTCGAGCCGGTGGCCCATATTGAATACCTGGTACATTTCCCTGAAATCCGCACCTGAATTTCGCTGGATTAGTTGAAATATGGGCGGTATATCAAACAGGTTGTCTTTGATAACAGAAAGTGGCCGAGGCAAATATTTCATACACTTAGTCTGGCCACCACCACTGCAATGTATCAGGCCATTGATATCAGCAAAATATTCATCCAATAAAACTTTCAGCAAAGGGGCGTATGTTCTTGTGGGAGATAACAATAATTTTCCTACAGATATTTTTTTTCCGGCAATTAATAAATCATCTGTCAATTTATTTTTCCCGATGTATACTACCTCAGCAGGCAATACCGGTTCAAATGTTTCAGGGTATTTTTCTGCGTAGTATTTGCTTAATACATCATGCCTTGCGCTGGTTAATCCATTACTGCCTAAGCCACTATTATAGTCGGTTTCATAAGATGCTTTGCCTGCGCTACCAAAGCCTACGATTACATTTCCCGGGGCGATTTTATCATTCGTAACCAGTTTCGATTTGGGCCAGCGGGCGGTCATGGTACCATTAACCGCAATGGTACGAACCACATCACCCACATCGGCTGTTTCACCTCCGAGGTAGTGGATATTTACGCCGAAGCTTTTTAACTGATCAAAAAATACCTGTGTGCCGTTAATTACAGCTTGTAATACATCACCTGTTATCAATAACTTATTCCGGTCAATGGTAGAAGAGAATAAGAAGTTATCGGTTACACCCACACAAAGCAGGTCGTCTAAATTCATCGCCACGGCATCCTGCGCAATTCCTTCCCAAACCGTTACATCGCCGGTTTCTTTCCAATAGAGATACGCAAGTATACTTTTAGTACCTGCGCCATCGGCATGCATAATATTTACCCAATCTTTATCGCCACATAAAAGATCGGCGTATATTTTACAAAATGCATTCGGATATAATCCCTGGTCTAATTTCTGGATAGCGGCATGAACTTCTTCTTTCTGGGCCGAGACACCCCGTTGAGCGTATAGAGACATTTTTAAATTTTGGTCCGCCCCAGCGGGAGGGAATTTTAGAATTGTTGCAAATGTAAGTCATGGTCATGGACCATAGACCATAGACCATAGACAATTTCCCAATTTAGTCCCTTACTTTTGTGCCTGTTATGAAGGTACATCGCGAATTGGCCGGCTCATTACCGGAGTTTCATAAGGCAGTTATCACCATTGGTACGTTTGATGGGGTTCACCTTGGTCACAGGCAAATACTGGCGCAGTTAAAAGAAGAAGCCGCAATAATTGGTGGGGAAACCATAATTATTACCTTTCATCCGCATCCCCGCAAAATTGTATCCTCAGTACCGGGTGATATCAAATTACTCAACACACTTAACGAAAAAATTATATTACTGGATGCTGCGGGTATCGATCACCTGGTCGTTGTTCCCTTCGATCATGTTTTTGCCAGCCAAACGGCTGAACAATATGTGAAGGATTTTCTCTACAAATATTTCAAACCACATACGGTGATCATTGGTTACGACCACCGTTTTGGGAAGGGCCGCGAAGGAAATTACCAGTCAATGGAACAATTCGGCCGTTCAATGGGTTTTGAAGTGAAAGAGATTTCTCAGCAATTGTTAAATGAAATAGTGATCAGTTCTACAAAAATCCGTCATTCATTAATTGAAAATGATGTGGCCACAGCCAACCAGTTTTTAGGGTACCCGTATTTTTTTGAGGGGATTGTAATAGAGGGTAATAAACTGGGCCGTACCATCGGATACCCAACGGCTAACCTACATATTGCCAGCGAAGAGAAATTGGTTCCGGGTAATGGGGTGTATGCGGTTAAAGTCGTGAATCGTGAATCGTCAATCGTGAATTTATCAGGGATGATGAATATCGGTGTGCGACCAACTGTTGATGGAAAAAAAAGAGTAATAGAAGTGAATATTTTTGATTTTGATGATGATTTATATGGCCAAACATTGCAAGTACATGTGCATCATTACCTGCGTGGGGAAATAAAGTTTACTGGATTGGATGAGTTGAAGCAGCAACTGCAAAAAGATAAACTGGCCACTATTGCTGTTTTATGATAATTCCGCCCAATTGTATATTTCAATACTCTTCTGATTTTTTTTTGAATAACAGATCCGGGTCAAAGTCTATGATCTGCCGGTAATTATCAAGTCCCAGTATTTGTGCCAACCTGATAAGGGTTTCAATCTTCACTTCTGTAAGTCCGTTTTCCCAGGTAGAAAGCGTTGAGCGCGCTACCCGCAATTCAGATGCCACATAGCGTTGATCGAAATTGCGAATTTCCCTGATGAGTTTTATATTTCTGGCAATGCGAATTCTTTCAGGGCTTTGTTGGTACATGGGTAAGTATTGAGAATGATTATGGCACAATAATAACAGCTTTCTTACACGCAAAAAAGGGTGTTAACACGCTAACCCAACCCGTATTTAAACGGTAATTTTCCCCAGTAGATAATTGTCTGTTTTACTAACATTGTTATGATACATTTCCTTGGTCAATGGATTTATCAGTTAGAATTTTAGTGCATCATTTGGCCAATGGTAAATGGGCAATTATCATTCCTCCTATACCCATGCATTCTGCGAAAATGAGGGGGACGGATTAAAATAAAATTTTATGAAAAAGTTAGAGTTAAACAAGATGGGATTATCACCCATGACGGAGTCTGAAAGTAAAAGTATTGAAGGAGGTGCGTGGTGGTTACCTGCTGCACTGGCTATTGGACTGATTGTTTCTGCATTTAATAATTTTGGCGATATCAGGCAGGGATTTGCCGATGGGTGGAAAGGAGAACCTAGGCACAAAAACTGACAGAATGAAATTAAAGGAAAAAATTCAAAAGATGCGGCCAATCGAGGTTGCAGGATTTATTGCAATTATTATTGCGACCATTTGGTTATGTGATAACATACCAAATTTGATCAGATCATTGAAATCAATTTTTCATTAAAAAAATTAAATACATGAAACTACAAAAATTCAGTTCTGCTTTGCAAGAGTTATCTTTTGAAGAAGCAGCAGGCATAAATGGCGGCGAAACACTTTGGTATTGGATTGCTTATATAGCTGGTGGCGTTACACATGGACTGTTTAATGACCTGAGGGCCGCATCAAATGGTACCTACCATCAAAGTGCAGGCTCGTCAGCAATGCACAAAGCCTTGGGATAATTATATTATCAAACTAAAATGGTTAAAGGAAGAAAAATCCTTTAACCATTTTTTATTAGGAGAAGATGACCTTTGGGTATATTATTCCTTGGAATAAATTTATGCAGCCAGTTGGATTAGCATACCTAACATTTGCATGTAGGTTTGCTAATCCTTTACCTTATACTGAAGTAACTTGTGGATATTTGACTATCGTTTACGATATAAAACTCTATCTCATTTATAGTTTTACACTATTGCAAAACTTATCTAATAAGGCCAGACCATTGGTTAACAGCGACCATTATTATCAATTTCCTGTACCTGCCTCTTTACGTGCAGCTTCTTTCATTTTCTCATTGGCGGATATGAGGAACTGAACATTCCGGTTTTGCATCCTGCCATCTTCTGTATCATTGCTATACTTGGGAGCTTCTTCACCGTAACCTTTCTTTGAAAGCCTGGATGAACTGGTTCCGTTACTGCTCAAATAAGCGCTAACCGCCGCTGCCCTGCGCTCCGACAGGCTTTGGTTATAACCGGTAGATCCTGTATTATCTGTATGTCCTTGTATTTCAATATTTGTATCCGGGTACTTAACAAGAATTGCATTCAGTTTATTAAGATTTGATTTGGATTCAGCCGACAAAGCCGAACTGTTTACACTAAATAATATCTTATCACTGAATTCAACCACAATACCTTCTCCTACTCTTTCTACTTTTGCATTAGGGAGATCTTTTTGAATATCAGCTGCCTGCTTATCCATTTTATGACCGATAATAGCACCACCCACACCACCTACTGTTGCACCAATAATGGCACCTAAGCCCACATGACCCGACAAACTTCCTATAGCACCGCCTACTGCTGCACCACCGGCAGTTCCAATAACTGCGCCTTTTTGTGATTTATTCAGGCTTGAACAACTAAACAAAAGAAAAGACAAAAAGAAAAACGAAAAAGTAATACTTGTAATTTTTTTCATAAAATATTTATTAAAGGATGTAGGCAAAAAATAGTTTTATAGTTAAAAACCACTTTCCGCCACTAATAATTCAAAAACAAAGTTGGGATGCTATGCCGGGTGTATTGTTACAAAATACATAGCATATATTACAACATTCACAGATTAAGCGTAGATAGAATACGCATTTTCACATGTTATGGACTAATATAATCGTGTAGCAGGTTAAGGGTACTGAAACCGATGGTTTAGAGCATCATTTTAACCACCATTTCTTTCATCAAACCAGCATCAGAGGTGTTGCCGTCGTGCACACCTACACTGCGTAAATTATATTGATGGAGTAACATGAGTATTTTTTCTACCCCGTTGAAATCGTATTTTCGCGCAGCACCCATATAGTCTTTTACAAAATATGGGTTTACCCCCAACGCAGAAGCAACACTTTTTTCGTCGGGGTTCTGAACACCATACAGCATAAATACCTTACTGAAAAAATTATATAGTGCCGGCAGGATCATTTGTATTGGAGCGGCTTTAGGATTGGCTTCGAAGTACTGTATTATACGGATTGCCTTAGACAATTCTTTTCTGGCAATAGCATCCTGTAGTTCAAATACATTGAACTCTTTGCTTACGCCAATGTAATTCTCAATATCATCTTCCGTAATGTTTTTCCTAGTTCCCAGGTTTACAGCCAGTTTCTCTATTTCGTTTTGGATGCGGCTCAGGTCGTTTCCAATATGATCTACCAGTAAAAACAGGGCTTTTTGTGAAATGGTCAGCCCATGCTGCTGCACCATCTGGTTGGCCCATTCGGGCAGCTGGCTGTCGTACATTTTTTTGGTAGATAGCGTCTCGGCTTTCTGTTTCAGCAGTTTGGCCAGTTTGGAACGGCCATCTACCTTCTTCTCCTTATAACTTACCACGAATATAGTGGAGGCCAAAGGATTGTCAACATACCCTTCCAGCTTTTCAATATCACGCATTTGTTGCGCTTCTTTAAGCAATACTACCTGCCGCCCGGCAAACATGGGATAACGCATACATGCATTAACCACTGCCGCCCAGTCTGCGTCTTTTCCATAGAAAATGGTGAGGTTAAAACTTGCTTCGCTTTCAGAAAGGATGTGGTGTTCTGCATAATTAACCACCTGGTCGATAAAGAAAGGCTCATCCCCCTCTAACCAGTAGATGGGTTTATAAGTACCTTTTTTCCATTCATTGATGATTTTTTCTGCCGACATGGGTGCAAAGATGTAGTACGAACCATGAAACACGAAAAATTGCGTATGAAAGTTGTAAACATCCGATGAATAAGGATTATCCGATATTCATTGTGCAAGCTTATACTATGCTAATTTTATCCTCCAACAGCAAAGGCAGGTTTTTAAAACGGAGAATTACATTGGCCGTAACCACCACATCCCGCTGGCAGTAGTCTACTATGCGTTGCAGGTTGTTTTCTTTATAATATACATCCTGCACCATGCTGCCATCTATATCTGATTTTGAAGTAGGGATACCGAGTACATTAGCCAGCAAATGGAGGGAAATATAATTTTTATTATCGCCAAACTTCCACCAGTTGAGGGTATCAAACATTTTCACCTCCCAGGGTTTTTTATCGTGTAATTGCAGGTATTCGGGTAAAGGAAGGTGATTGATCAATAACCTGCGGCAGATATAAGGGATATCAAACTCCTTAATATTATGCCCGCCAAACTGAAAACCCCGGTTATGCTGGTACATTTTATTACATAAATCAGTAAAAATACGTAGTATTTCTACCTCATCATTTCCAGAGATACTTTTCATTTTCAGACATAGCTGCTTATCCTCATTCTCATAAAAAAAAGCGGTGGAAATACAAATGATCTTACCAAATTCAGCTAATATACCTGCTTTTTTTCGGTAACTTTCTTCAGCCGTTATATCTTCTGGCACGGTTTTCGCAATTTTTTCCAAAAAAAGGCCCTGCCAGCCAGAATCCATACCAGCAAAGGACGGGAACTGTGGAACCGTTTCTATATCCAGCAATAAAAGTTCTGTCATCATATTATAAATTGTACTATTTTTTTAACCGCTAAAAATCCTACACTATGAGTTATAATGAAACTTCGAGAACAGGGACAAACAACCCTTATCCTCAACAAAAAGACAACCGTAAACTAATATACGGTATTCTCATCGCCGCGCTTATTGGTACCTGGGGCTACATCATTTACGATAAGAGCCAGTCTAGGGAAACTGTAGCACAGCTTCAGACCAAAATTGTTAATGTTGATAGTGCACGTAATGCCATTCAACAGGAGTTCATGACCGTTTCGGCTAAGGCAGATTCATTAACGGAGAACAATATTCAGTTAAAGGGTAACCTGGCTGATAAAAATTCCGCTATCCAGAAGCTGAAAAGTAATATTGGTGGTATACTCAAAAAGAAAAATGCCACAGATAGCGAATTAGCACATGCCAAACAGATGATTGGTGAACTTAATGGAAAAGTGGATGGCTTATTTGCCGAAATAGACAAATTAAAAGGCGAAAACCAGCAATTAACTTCCAGCAACCAGCAGTTGAGTACTGAAAAAACACAACTGACCTCTGATAAACAAAATCTTGAGCAGAACCTTAGTTCTACAAAAACCGAAAAGAAACAACTGGAAGAAAAAGTGGATGTGGCTTCTACCCTACATGCTTCCTCAATTGGTATTGCTGCCATTAAAGTAAGCAATGGCGGAAAAGAAAAAGAAACCACAACGGCCAAAAGGGCCAACCTGATGCGAATATCATTTAACCTGGATGAGAACAGGATTACGCCTTCAGGCACGAAAGATATTTATGTGATTGTAACCCGGCCCGATGGTAAAGTGATCACAGAAGGCGGTTCATTTACTGCACGTGAAGAAGGTGACAAGGCCTTTACCAGTAAAGTAAGTGTAAACTATGAACAAGGCAAACAAGTACCTGTAAATTTCGATTGGAGGCAACCCGAAAAATACCTGGAAGGCGATTATAAAATCGAGATCTATAACAATGGCTTTAAAATAGGACAAGGTGTAAAAACATTAAAGAAAGGCGGATTATTCAGTTAATAAACGCGGTTTATTTTTTAAAAAAGCAGTCATACCCATGACTGCTTTTTTTATGATGCTTAACGAATACGTTAATACATAAATTAAAGAATTAAATTTACCTTCCAACTTAATATCAGAATCAAGAATCAAGTATCCAGAAAACTGTTAATCCTAAATCTACACAGCATGCTACCCCAATGGTTTAACTGGAGAATCATTCTAATCGGCATAGCCATCATCCTGGTGAGTGGAACTATTTTTTATTCTCAATACGTATCCGGTAAAATTGCAAGGGAAGAAAGAAAAAATGTAGAAGCATGGGTGGAAGCCCAACGCACCATCCTCAACTCATCTGATAGTGCCAGTATCAACCTGGCTACCAAAATTTCTACAGAGAATAACCAGATTCCCATTATTGAAACCAATGAAAAAGACAGCATCACCGGTAATTACCTGAACCTGGATACAGTAAAAGTAAAAGCAGAAAAAACATACCTAAGTAACAAGCTGGCTGATTTTAAAAGATATAACCATAAGCCTATCATATTAGTATTAAAAGAAAGCCCTTATACAGCCAACCGGTATTATTATGGCGAAAGCCAGTTACTAAAAGAAGTAAAGCTTTATCCAATCGTGCAATTGATCATAGTAGCCCTTTTTATAACGATTGCCATTGTAGCATTACAAACATCTTACCGCAGTGCACAAAACCAGTTATGGGCATCCATGGCCAAAGAAACAGCTCACCAGTTAGGTACCCCCGTATCCAGTTTACAGGGTTGGCTGGAAATTTTAAAAGAACAGGAAGCCAATGCGGCCATAGTGCCGGAAATTGCCAAAGATGTAAACCGTTTATTGCTGATAACCGACAGGTTTGGCAAAATAGGAAGCGAGCCCCAACTGGAATGGAGAAAGCCCGTAGAACAGATCCACTTTATGCTGGACTATATGAAGAAAAGAACCGGCGGCCAGGTGAACTTTATTTTTGATGATTCTATCCTGAAAAATATTACTACTTTACTCTCTCCTCCATTATTCGATTGGGTATTGGAAAACCTGATTAAAAATGCCTTAGATGCAATAGAAGGTAACGGCACCATAAGTATTACAACATCAATTACAGCTGAAGAAATATTAATAGATGTAACTGATACAGGCAAGGGCATTGCAAAAAATCATATAAACAACGTTTTTAAGCCCGGTTTTACAACAAAAAAACGTGGATGGGGATTAGGACTTTCGCTCAGTAAGCGGATTATTGAGCAGTATCACAAAGGGAAACTCTTTGTAAAATGCAGTGAGCAGGGTAAGGGTACTACATTCAGAATTATTCTGCCGCTTCAGGCTTTGCCACTCGCTGGTTCGCTGTAAGGTTACCAAAACAACTCATCGCAGCATACCATTGATGCAAGGATTGTGTTGTGGCAGATTCTACATACAGGTTTACCTCGCTGCATAAGCTTAATAATTCCGTTTCTGTACTGGACATGTCTGCATTACCAGCAGATTCGCCGATCAGCCGGAAACAACTGTGCATCCTTGATAATTTCTCATCTGATAAATGATCAAAAGCATGTTGTTGCATCAATTGTCCCGTTGCATTCACCAGTAATTCGTACGATGTCGTTTTCATATCCGATGTTTTATGTTAGTAATTACGTTATAAGACAACAAAAAGTTGCAAAACGTTTATTAGGGAATTGTTAACGGGCAAAAAAGGTGGATAAGATGGGGATACCCAGTCATAAACCGTCGGTTACCTTTTCAACTATCATTCGATTTTATATTTTAATAAGCAGCTTACCCAATTTTTGATGATTATCAATGATTAGATAAATGATAATGCTAAGTATTGCTGCAAAAAAACACCAGACAGACAGGATATGGGACTGGTAAAATAAAGCAGAAAAAAGCAGTGATGCAGTAAAGCAGAAACCCAATAACCACATACGTTTGATACTTGATATAAAACAAGGTACAATGGTTACCAAACCATATACAATATTGGTAATAATCAGGTATGTCTTCGGATATTCAAAAAGATACTGAATATGGTGGCCGTTTATTTCTGCCCCAACCGGCATTAACAGCATGTAATACACTTCACTACCCGATAAGACAATAGCTACACAAAAAAGTACAGCTAATATTTTTTTCCGCACAATGCGGTTTTCCATTAGCCAGGCAGACAAGGTTATCCAGAATGGCCATACAATATGGGCAAAAAACATAAACACATATATAGGTATTGATTGCCATCGGGCATATTCAGGATGTTGTAATATTACCCATACAAAACCTTCACTGATCTGTTGAATAGCAAATAAAACGGGAATAAAGGCGAACACCAGGTGTGAGGGGTTACGGGTAATTTTCAGTGTAACTACGCCAATGGCAGCAAGTACTATTCCCGAACCAAAACTGGCAGCTTCTGAAAAACACATATCCTATCTTTTATAAATGATCAGCTTTTTTAACCAAGCCTCCGCTTTTCACATTAATATCATGGATCAACTCTTCGCTTTTAAAACGAATGTATCCACCACTAATAACTTTGGCTGAAATTTCTACTTTTTAGCTACAGCTAATGAGTAGGCTATAATAAACGCGACAAATGAAATAAATATTTTTTCAACATTTATTTTAGCCTGAACCGGGCAAGAAAAAAAATGTTGTAAACTAACCGGTAAACTTTTCCCGTGTATCTCTGCGTATTCTGAATCTTTGTGTCGGAAAAAATTACCAGCGCCTTTGTGTTGTTTTTTAGCACAGAGAATTACTTTAGTACAATGGCACTCAATGCCGGTAAGTGTACTTTTAATTTATAACATTTAGAATCCTTATCAACCAATTCGGCGGTGATGGATGGATTATATACATCACCTGTTCCCCAGAATTCTTTACTGTCGCTGTTAAATACTTCAGCCCATTTGCCTTTGCCGTGTACATATATTTCCCAATCATGCCTAACCACCGGCGTTACGTTCAGTATGATTAGCATATCATTTTTTTCTTTCTTGCCTTTCCGGGCATACACCAGTACCGATTCGCTACGGTGGTTCAGGTCAACCCATTCAAACCCCCCGGGCTCGAATTGTTTTTCATACAAGGCAGGCTCTGAGCGGTAGAGGACATTCAGTTTTTTAATACACTGCTTCATACCACTATGGCCAGGAAACTGTAATAATTCCCATTGTAATTCACTTTTATAGTTCCATTCGCTGGTGGCAGCAATTTCATCCCCCATAAATAATAGTTTGGCACCGGGGTGTGTAAACATATAGGTGTATAATATGCGCAGGTTGGCAAATTTCTGCCATTCATCGCCAGGCATTTTATACAACATGGGACTTTTGCCATGTACCACTTCATCATGACTTAAAGGCAGCATAAAATTTTCATCATAGAAATACATCATACTGAAGGAAAACTTATCCTGATGAAACTGGCGGAAAAGCGGATCCATTTTAAAATAGTCAAGTGTATCATGCATCCAGCCCATCATCCATTTCATGCCAAAGCCCAACCCGTCTTCGAAAGTGGGTTTACTTATCTTGGGCCAATCGGTAGCTTCTTCTGCAATGGTTTGAATATCTGGGAAATCGCGGTAAAGGGTTTCATTCAGGTCTTTAATAAAAGCAATCGCTTCTAAATTTCCATTGCCCCCATATTCATTGGGTTCCCATTGGCTGGCATTACGGCTATAATCCAAACGTAGCATTGAACTTACGGCATCTACACGAATTCCGTCTGTATGAAACTGATCGCACCAGAAACGTGCACTGCTGATGAGAAATGATTTTACTTCGCCTCGTTTGTAATTAAATATATAAGAGTTCCAGTCGGGGTGATAGCCTTTACGCATATCAGCATACTCATAGGTATGCGTTCCATCAAACATAAATAATCCATGTGCATCGTACGGGAAATGAGAAGGCACCCAATCCAAGATCACGCCAATACCTGCCTGGTGAAAAGCGTCTACCATCGCCGCATATTCCTGTGGTGTACCAAAACGCGAAGTGGGTGCAAAATAACCGGTGCCCTGGTAACCCCAGCTGCCATCAAATGGATGTTCCATTACCGGCATGAATTCTACATGCGTAAAACCCATTTCTTTTACATAAGGAACCAGTCGTTCAGTGATCTGCTGATAAGTGTTATAAACTTCTTCGTCATTTTTATCGGGCCGCATCCAGCTAGCCAGGTGTACCTCGTAAACAGAATAGGGTGAGGTAATGGCATTATGCTTTTTTCTGGTGGCCATCCATTCTGCATCATTCCATTCATACTTAGTTTGCCAGGTGATGGAAGCGGTATTTGGCCTTTTTTCCCAGAAATGCGCAAAGGGATCGCCCTTGTCTAATTTAATTCCATTATATCCATGAATATGGTATTTATATACTTCACCGGCCTGCAGTTTAGGAATAAATCCTTCCCATATTCCTGAATTATCCTGACGCACTTTTAGTGGATGCGATTCTTTATTCCATTCATTAAAATAGCCTACCACTGCAACAAATGTGGCATTGGGTGCCCAAACAGCAAAGTAGGTTCCGGAAGTATTGAGCACTTCCAATTGTTTGTTACCAAAAAAATTATAAAGGCTGTAGTGGGTTCCTTTTTGAAAATTTCTGACATCTTCATCAGCAAACAAGGAATAATTCCATACAGGTTGTTCAGTGTCTACAAAATGTACCTCTTCATATTTTTTTACTGCACCCTTTCCAACCTTTTCTGTTAGTGCAGCTCTTTTAGGTGTAGTATTTTTTTTGGAAGATTCTTTTTTGTTTTGATCAATCTCTAAAGACATAACCCAATGATTTTCAAATTATAAAAATCTTTAACATAAAATTGTAACTAATAATTTAGTTTTACTGATACAATTTATGGATTTTACCCTCAATTGCATCCTTTACCAAACCCACTGCTTACTCATGAAGAAAATTACCCTATTCCTGGCAATGCTTTGCGTGCTTATCTTTTCATCAAGCCAGGCACAACAACCTGCTCTTAAAGGTAGTGTAACCGATACGATGCTCAAGCAAAATCTTGAGCATGCTTTAATTACCCTTCTAAGGGTTAAAGACTCTACTTTGTACAAATTTACCCGGACAGATGCACAGGGTAATTTTGAAATTAAAAACCTTAGTCCCGGAAAATTTAAAGTAGTGGTAACCTATCCTGCTTATGCAGATTATGTAGATGATATTACGGTAACAGATAAGCCGTTGGTTGAGATGGGTAATGTTAAGTTAACTACCAAAGTACATATTCTGGAAGATGTCGTTGTTCGTCAACAGATAGCAGCCATCAGGATGAAAGGTGATACCATGGAATACAAAGCAGACAGTTTTAAAGTAAGGCCCGGGGCAAGTGTGGAAGAAATGCTGCGTAAGGTTCCCGGTTTCCAGGTAGATAAAGATGGAAAAATAACTGCGCAAGGAGAAAAAATAGAAAAAGTATTGGTTGATGGAGAAGAGTTTTTTGGGGATGATCCTACTGTGGCCACTAAGAACCTTGATGCCGCTGCCATTGATAAGTTCCAGGTATTTGATAAAAAAAGTGACCAGGCCACGTTTACCGGTATTGATGATGGATCAAAAACAAAAACCCTGAACCTGAAATTAAAAGAAGACCGAAAGCGGGGAATATTCGGCAAACTGGAAGCAGCTGGCGGCCCTGATGATAAATGGAACAACAGCCTCATGGCAAATGCCTTCAAAGGCAAAAGAAGGTTTTCCTTTTATGGCATCATGAGCAGTACCGGTAAAACAGGCCTCGGTTGGGATGAATCAAGTAAATACGGAGACAATAGCCCACAAACGTTTATGATGGATGATGGCAATACGGCAATCGGCTTTAGCAGTTATGATGATTTTAGCAATACCTACGGCCAGGGTATACCTAAAAGCTGGAGTGCAGGAATTAACTATGGTAACAAGTTCAGTGAAGACAGAAAAAATCTTAACGGAAGTTATAAATACGGCAAGATCATAACAGAAGGTACGGGTACTACCGTATCGCAATCCATATTACCTGATACACTTTTCTTCAACAAGCAAAGCAGTACTTCTTATACAGATAAGTACAGGAATACACTCAGCGGAACATATGATTGGGCTTTCGACAGTTCCTTTTCTGCAAAATTAACCTTGCGTGCTTATAAGGGTAATACCCAAACCCGTTCACTCTTTACCAGTGAAGCATTGAATGCATTCGGCAACCCTGTTAACCGAAGTAACCGGGTTACTTCATCGGTTGCCGATGATCAGTCAGTGAATGCATCATTAATACTGAGAAAGAAATTTAAAAAAGCGGGGAGAACACTTTCCTTAAATATTGATCAACGTTATGTAGAAACCAATACGGATGGTTTCCTGTATGCATTGAACAATTATTATGACAAGTCTTCCACGATTTTCAGGTCTGATACTACGGATCAGGAAAAAGTAAATGGCAGTCTGAATAAAGCCCTGACCAGTAAATTGGCCTATACAGATGCCCTCACTAAATCCCTCACCATCGAGGTTAGTTATGGCCTTGGTAAAACCAATACTGAATCCCGGCTATTATCCTACGATAAAAATGCATCCGGAAAATATGCCAACCTGAATAAGACCTTCAGCAATGATTATGCGTATGATGTGTTAACCAATTCAGCCGGAACCGTGCTGCGTTATAACTCAAAAAAATATAGCATTTTCGGGGGTGGTGATATTGCGCGGGCCGATATTGCGCAAAAAGACCTGATCAAAGATTCAACAGTCAGGTATGCCTATAATAACTTTTTTCCAAGGGCCGGATTTACGTATAAGTTTAACAGCAACAAAAGAATTTCCATCAACTATAATGGCAACACAAGGCAGCCAAGCATACAACAGTTACAACCCGTGGCAGACAACAGCAATCCATTAAATGTACAGATAGGTAACCCTAACCTGAAACAAGAATTTACGCATAATATTTATGCTAATTACAATGATTACAAGGTATTGAAAGAAAGGGGTATTAACATGAGTGCAAGTTATAGCATAACCACCAATGCCATTAGAAACAGTACCGTTACAGACAGTATAGGCAGAACCCGCTATCAATATATAAACCTGAATGGCAATTACAATTACCGCGCAAGAATTGGTTACAGCCAAAAGCTGCCGAAATTGTGGGGGATCAATATTAATACAGGGTATTCATTTTATGAAAATGTAAGCAGCGGTTATTTAAATGGCTTATTTAATGAAAGTCATAGCGGCAACCATAGTATTAGCCTTGGTTTTTCTAAATACAAGGAAAATAAATTTGATATCTACACAGGTAATAGTTTCACTTATAACACTTCCTCATCTACTATCCGGCGCGATGTGAATAATAATTATTGGAGTATGAACACCAATATGGGGTTGAATATCCAACTGCCTGGCAAGTTCGAGATATCGCAATCAGTATCGGCCAGTTTCCGCCAGAGAACGGAAGTATTCAAAACCAATAATAATGTGGTTACCTGGGATGCTTACCTGGCAAAGAAATTATTCAAGGATAAGAAAAGTGAGGTTCGCGTTTCAGCCTTTGATATTCTTGATCAGAACAAAGGGGTAAACAGGAATACAGGATCAACTACGGTAACAGAAACTACATTCGAAACATTGCACAGGTATTTCCTCGTATCATTTATATGGAACTTTACCCGGAATGCAACTTCATCAACTAATAGCGCTACTAAATAAAATTATAAGACTAAAATAATAATAGTATGAGATTTTTTTTAATGATACTTATCATCGCAGGTTTTGTTCTTCAAATACAAGCACAACAAACTTTTATTACAAAAGGAAAAATAGAATATGAAAAATTAGTCAATACATACAAAGTATTAGAAGATAATTTTGCAGGGAGCGATAATACAACCTGGGTAGATGCATTCAAAAAAAATATAGCTAAAACAGGCAGTAGTTATTTTGACCTTTATTTCAACGATGCTAAAAGCCTGTACAAACCCGGAAGGGAAGTACAGGTTACACAAAGGCCACCCGATTGGGTAAACGGGCAGGCTAATGATAACGTGGTATATAATGATCTTGCCAACCAAACATCCATTACGCAGAAAAATGTATATGAAAACACATACCTGCTGCAGGACAGTCTGAAAAAAATAAACTGGAAGATCAGCAATGATACAAGGACCATTGCGGGCCTTGAATGCCGCAAAGCAACGGCTACCATTATGGATTCGGTTTTTGTTGTGGCCTTTTTTTCTGAACAGATATTATGTACTAGCGGGCCTGAAGGTTTTAACGGCTTACCGGGAATGATACTCGGCTTAGCTATTCCACGATTACATGCTACCTGGTATGCTACCAAGTTGGAACTTATTGAAGTAAAAGAAACAGATATGGCAGCACCCAAAAAAGGAAAAGTCATCAATAATAACCAGCTTCAACAGCAATTAAAATCATTGATGAAAGATTGGGGCCGCAATGCTAGCAGGAATATTTGGCAAATAATGATTTGACCGCCGATACTTTTTTGTATAAACAGTACAGGCTATTGAAATAGTTTCAACTGATTTTGAGTAACCATTATCGCTTTGAGAGATGATATCAAATCCAGCCTGAAAGATTGGGGAAAGTATGCAGACAAGTATGTGAAAGCTGCTTTATTTTAAAAGCGGCTGTGTTACTGATGAATAAAGACGTCACCTCTAACTGATAGAAATGACGTCTTTGTTTATTTATCTTACCACAATCACATCCACTGCCATGGGGCCTTTTTTGCCTTCGCCAACCTCAAATTGAACTTTATCGTTTTCTTTTACCTCTTCTTTTAACCCAGATGAATGAACAAAATACTCTTTGTTAGTACTGTCTTCTTTGATAAAACCAAAGCCTTTGGCTTCGTTAAAAAATTTTACGGTTCCTGTTTGCATTGTTTTGATTTTTATTTAAGTGCTTCTAATATACCCTTTTTTTGGCAAGAACAGTAAAATGGGCGCCGTTGCGCATACAGTATATGTATGTGATTGGGGCTATTAATTAAAAGATATATTTTATTCAAGCCCCTGCTTTATTTTAATAGCCCCCGCATCATACACAAACAATACACTTATTGCTGCACAAAGCATAAAGAAGCCTGCAAGAACGATGGCATAAATTGGTTGGCCGCCATACAAGTGTTTTACGATCCATCCACCACATACACCATTGATAATCTGTGGTAAGGTGATAAAGAAATTAAAAATACCCATGTAGATACCCAATTTACCTGGGGGTATACAACCTGATAAGATCACATAAGGCATGGCAAGTATGCTTGCCCACGCCAGCCCTACCCCAATCATCGAATAAGTTAGCATAGCGGGGTCCTTGATAAAATAAATGGATATCAGCCCTATCCCACCGGCAGTTAACGAAAAAGCGTGCGTTCCTTTTCTTCCCAGGAATTTAGCTACCAAGGGAAGGCACAATGCATATACGGCCGCTACTAAATTATAGGTACCAAAAGCAGAACTAACATGGTTACCCGCTTCGTTGTAAGCAACAGATTTTGCATAATCACCGGTAAGCCCATATACATGTGTAGCTACAGCATCTGTTGTAAATACCCACATGCTAAACAGTGCAAACCAGGAGAAGAACTGTACAAGTCCTAATTGCCGCATAGTGCGTGGCATCCGACCAAAGTCTTTAAATATTTCTGAAAGGCCTGCTTTTTCAGCCGCTTCATTCCTCCCATGGTATTTTTGGTATTCTGCGGGAGGGTATTCTTTTGATTTGAATATTGTTACCAGTATAGCAATAACAAATACCGCGGCACCAATATAAAAAGAGTAACGGATATTATCTGCCACCCCGCTGCTGCCCGCTTCCTGCGAAAACCCATGTTTAGCCAGGAAAGAGGGAAGCTCTGAACCCACCACCGCACCAATACCGATCAGAAAAGTTTGCACGGCAAATCCACTGGTTCTTTGTGAATCCGGCAGGTTATCTGCCACCAATGCGCGAAAGGGCTCCATGGCTACATTGAAAGAAGCATCCATAATCATCACCATTCCTGCACCGATCCATAAAGCGGGCACCACAGACGACATAGCACCTGAATTAGGTAAAAAGATCAGTGCTGCCGACGATAAAAGTGCGCCGGCTAAAAAATAGGGTTTACGCCGCCCCAAGCGGTTCCAGGTCCGGTCGCTGTAGTGGCCAATCAATGGCTGCACTATCATACCTACTAATGGCGCCACTATCCAGAACATAGGTAACTGGTCTACATCTGCACCAAATGAACGCAGTATACGGCTGGTATTGCCATTCTGTAAAGCAAACCCAAACTGGATACCTAAGAACCCAAAACTCATAAAAAATATTTGGGCAAGGCTTAACCTTGGCTTGGGACTGGTACCCGCCGAAGCGGGCATGGGAGTTGATGGGGCCATGACAATCGTTTATAGCAATGAATATGTATTTAATACACGAACTTTAAAATACAATAAAAAACATCCCTCCCGGATGTTTTTTGAGCAGCTAACTGTATGTCTTTAGTATTAGAAAAACAAATGCGTTAGTGTTACAGACCAACAGCTTGCTGCTAACAGCGTATGGCTTACTTAAATCACAAACCCATCAGGTAATACTGCTGTTTTCTTAACCACCACTATACCATCTTTTACAGTGTACAAAGCATGATCAGTATTAGCCAAATGCGAGCCGCCATTGATGCGAACATCATTGCCAATACGACAGTTTTTATCGATAATCGCATCTTTTATATAACAACGTTCGCCAATGCCGATCTTGGGCAAACCGTTAATTTTATTCTGCTCCATTTCTTCAATGGTTTCGTAATAATCATTACCCATGATATAGGTACTTACGATGGTAGTGCCATGACCAATCCTGG
>JANXUL010000073.1 GCA_025356235.1 Bacteroidota bacterium | reverse complement strand
GTAAAATAATGCTCGACCGCGACCTGGCAAAATTGTACGAAGTCCCCACCAAATCGCTAAACCTTGCTGTAAAAAGGAATAAGGATAGATTCCCATCCGATTTCATGTTTCAACTTACCAGAGAGGAACTATCCGTTTTGAGGTTTCATTTTGAAACCTCAAAACGGGGTGGCGACAGATACCTTCCTTATGCCTTTACCGAACTAGGCATAGCCATGCTTTCGAGTGTATTGAATAATTCAAGGGCCATCCAGGTGAATATTATTATCATGCGCACATTTGTCTTTATCCGGCAAAATATAATGACTTACCAGGAGTTGGCGAAAGAAATGGATGAGATACGCAAAACCGTAAGTAACCATGGCGAACAACTGAACCTGGTGTACGAAGCGATTGAAAGTTTTTTAGATGCAAAAGTGGACCAAAAAACCTGGGAGGAAAGAGAAAGAATTGGATTTAAACAGTAAGTAAAAGGCCAGCAGATAAGCAATCTATAAACGTAACAAGGAACAATGCCTGTTAAAATACTTCAACATCCATCATTCCTTGTTCAATATTCGATAGTCAAGCCGTAGGCGATCAGCTTCCTCTTGATCCACCGGTCTTAATCGGTTTTTTATTTGCGCCACCGGCTGCTTTGGCTCCGGGTTTGGCAATGAATTTAGAACCCTGCGCCATTCCTTTGGGGCCTTTGCTGCCGGGTTTGCCGTTGTTTTTATTGTTTACGGGTAGTGACATATTTTTTTATTTATCGGTTTACAATCAGGGTGTTAAGGTAAACAGTTTTTGTTTATTCGCCAATTTTGAAACTTGCCTGCAGCAAAAGACTAATAGCTAAAAGCGTATCTTAGCCATACAACCGAACACAATTATTCTGCTATGGGTAAAGGGAGATTAGAAGCATTCAGTGATGGGGTGCTTGCCATCATCATCACCATCATGGTATTGGAAATGAAAGTACCGCATGGAGATGACCTGGCAGCGCTGAAACCCTTATTCCCGTTGTTTCTCAGTTATATTCTCAGCTTTATTTATATTGGTATTTATTGGAATAATCACCATCACCTGATGCATGCTGCGCATAAGATCAATGGTAAAGTGATGTGGGCCAATAATCATTTGCTTTTCTGGTTATCGCTCATGCCTTTTACTTCGGGGTGGATGGGGGAGAACCATTTTACTACGTGGCCCACCGCTTTATTTGGATTTGTATTGATGATGGCAGGTGTGGCTTATTATATTCTTGCCCAATGCCTGGTTAGTTTACATGGGGCCGATTCAATACTTGGAAAAGCAGTTGGTAACGATATAAAAGGAAAAATTTCTGTGGTAATTTATGCGGTTGCCATTATACTGTCATGGTTTAATGGGCAGGCCAGCCTGGGTTTGTATGCCCTTGTAGCCGTTATCTGGTTTATTCCCGACAGAAGAATTGAAAAAAAAATAGTAGAAGAGTCTACAATGTAAACCTTACTTGCAACTCCTCAATACTCTGTCTTGAAAATAATTATGAAAGCTTTAGTGCTATTTTTAACACAGCGTGAGAGACAGTAAAGAGTTGCACGAGAATAGGTTAATCCAGGCGTTTCATTAATTCATCGTCTATCTTTTTGAATAAATGGTAAGGCTTATACACCCGCCATTCAGCTAGTTCCATCAACTCGATGTAATAGTTGAGTTTTTTCTTTTTAAAATCCTGTTGCGTGGCTTCGGGCATGTTCAGTGCAACGATCCAACCATTTTCCTCGCTTACTTCTTCATACCATTCCTGGTAATATTCTTTATCACTGCTATGGAAATTGAGAACATTTTCTGCTATGAGGATGTATTTATAAATGCCCTGTTTGTATAATAAATCCATCACTTCACGCTTTAGTTCCATGATGTCGTTCTCGATGGCATCATTCCATTCGCCCAATAATTCAATGATGGCAAAGTTCAGTTCATAATCAACATAAATAATTTTCAGATACAGTGTGCGGCTGCCAAAATCATCCCATTGCGGATGGATATAATAATTGTAAACGGTTTGCGAAAATTCAAACTCACTGTACTTTCTACCGAAGAAAGGTGACCGGGCATCTTCCTCAGCAATATAAATGTGGCGCCAGTTATAAAAAGGTTCAATGTCGTGCATACATTATCCTAATGGGCAGAAGCAGCCTCAACTGCCTTTTTAACACTGCCGTGTTTTAGTAAAAGATCCTTGGCTTTTTCATAATCCGTCAACGATAATCCGTCCATCACCATTTTCACACCACGGTCAACTAATTTTACATTACTAAGCTGCATGTTCACCATCTTATTGTCTTCTACCCGTCCAAGGTGTATCATGGCTGAACTGGAAATCATGTTCAACACCAGTTTTTGCGCGGTACCGCTTTTCATACGTGTGCTGCCGGTGATAAACTCGGGTCCTACAACCACTTCAACCGGGTAATCGGCTTCAAGAGAAACGGGTGAGTTGGGATTGCAGCTGATGCTGCCGGTAATAATCCCCCGTTTGCGACATTCTTTCAGGGCGCT
Organism: Bacteroidota bacterium; assembly: GCA_025356235.1. GTDB lineage: Bacteria > Bacteroidota > Bacteroidia > Chitinophagales > Chitinophagaceae > Sediminibacterium. Next base: position 16,911 of record JANXUL010000073.1, on the reverse strand, counting down.
GATCACATAAGGGGTAGTACCACTGGCAGCTAAACCTACTACCACATCTTTATCGCTTACAAAATGTTTTTGCAGGTCGCTCCAGCCTTTATCAGTACTGTCCTCTGCAAATTCTACAGCTTGTGTAATGGCTTTATCACCGCCGGCGATCAGTCCAATTACCAATCCATAAGGCACACCAAAAGAGGGTGGGCACTCGCTGGCGTCAACAATGCCCAGGCGGCCGCTGGTACCTGCGCCAATATAAAACAAACGGCCCCCGGCCAGCATTTTATCACTGATGGCAGCCACCAGTTTTTCAATCTGTGGTATGGCTTTGCCAACGGCATCGGGCACAGTGCGGTCCTCGTTATTGATATTCTGTAATAATTCATGAATTGACATCTTTTCGAGGTGCCGGTAGGTAGAAGGTTGTTCAGTTACTTTAATAAAGTCTGCCATATCATTTTTTTATCTGTGATAATCGAGTAACCCCTGCATCGGGGCTTTTAATACTTTGCCCAGTTCCAGTTCGTAGGTATTGCAAAGGTCTTTCAATACATCCCTGAATCCAAATGCAATACTGCCAATAAAATGGATGGGCAATAGCCAGGTTTCCCTGTATTTGTATAAATGGGTGAAGAAAAAATCGTTCAGTCCGTCTTCAATAATATTTTCAATCATGTAGTGTCCCCTGTTTTCTGCGAGAAATATGGCATAAGAGGCCAGGTAACGGTTGGCAAGTGGTTTTTTATATACATGGTCAAGTATTTCAACGTTGGATATTTGAAAACGTTTTTCAAAACGGGCTTTTAATTCTTCATCAAAAGTATTATAGAGATAGTATTGGATTACTTTTTTACCAAGGTAGGCCCCGCTGCCTTCATCGCCCAGCACATAGCCCAAGCCGGGACTGTTCTTAACTATTTTCTTGCCATTATAAAAGCAGGAGTTAGAGCCGGTACCCAGTATGCAGGCAATGCCTTTTTGTTTGCCGCAAAGGGCACGGGCGGCTCCCAGCAGATCGGTCTGAACTTCTATTTTTGCTGCCGGGAAGCACTTTTTTAAAACCTGTTTTACAATTTTGGCATTATCGGCATTACTCAATCCGGTACCATAAAAATGTATATGGGTAACGGGGGCCTTTTTAAGTTTGGGTAGTAATTCTTTTGAAAGCAGGGCAGTAATCTGGGCCGCATTCAGAAAATAGGGGCTGATCCCCTGGGTAATAATGGTTTTTTTCTTACCATTTTCTACGAGCCGCCATTCGCATTTGGTAGCCCCGCTATCTGCAATCAATATTGTTGACATAATATTTTATTAGGTAAAAGTACAAAGTACCCGTTTTGAATAACGAAGGAAAGGCAAAAAATTGATACTTGTGGTGCGTAGTTTGTATACCGCACTTAATGGCAACCTAAACCTTTCGTACTAAACCTCAAACCTTTAGCCCCCGATTCGAACTTAAATATGCATATTTGCGTTTGTTCATTCAATATACAAAGAGGCTTAATTTATGGGAAGTAAAAAAATGCAGGTTTGGCTGCCGGTTCTGTTTGCCATTGTGATGGTGGTGGGTATGATGTTAGGATACCAGCTAAAAGATAAGACACTGGGTAACCGCTTCTTTAACCTTTCGAAAAGGACCTCATTGCAGGAGTTGGTTGAACTGGTAAAAGGCAAATATGTAGACAAAGTTTCTGCCGACAGCATTAACCAGGTGGCTGCCAATGAGCTGCTCTCACACCTGGATCCCCATTCTGTTTATATCCCCGCGAATCGTTTGAAAGAAGTAAATGAAGAACTGATGGGTAATTTCCAGGGCATCGGTATTGAATTCCAGATATTCAGTGATACTGTAAATGTGATGAATGTGGTAAAAGGCGGCCCTTCGGAAAACGCCGGACTCGCTATCGGTGATAAGCTGATAAAGGTAAACGACAGTGTAACCATAGCCGGTAAGAAGATAACGCCGGATGATATCCGGAAATTATTAAGGGGGGCTGCAAATACAGATGTGCACATCCAGATATTGCGTGGCGATCAGAAAAAAGATATGGTTGTTACAAGGGGGGTTATCCCTGTATCGCCGGTTGATGCCGCTTACCTGATTGCCCCGCAAACGGGCTACTTGCGTATCAATAAATTTGCAGAAAGAACATACGAAGAGTTCATGCAAAACATGGAAAAATTAAAGAAACAAGGTATGCAGCAATTGATACTCGACCTGCGTGGGAATGGCGGTGGTTTAATGAAGGAAGCCACCGATATAGCCGATGAATTTTTGAGTGATGATAAACTGATTGTGTACACGCAAGGGGAGCATGTAACCCGCTACGATTACCGATGTAAAAGAGATGGCATATTTGAAAAAGGGAAACTGGAAGTATTGATAGACGAGACATCAGCCTCGGCCAGCGAAGTACTGGCAGGAGCACTGCAGGATTGGGACAGGGCCACCATTATCGGAAGAAGGTCATTTGGTAAAGGCCTTGTGCAGCAACAGTTTCAGTTAAGCGATGGCAGTGCGGTACGGTTAACCGTTGCCAGGTATTATTCCCCTTTAGGACGTAATATTCAAAAGCCTTACAGTAAAGGCAAAGCAGAATATGAAGAGGAACTGTCTGCCCGTTTCCATAATGGTGAAGTAGTAAAAAGAGACACGTCTAAGCCCAAAGGGAAAGCCTTTACCACACCCGGAGGAAGGATTGTATATGGCGGTGGTGGTATTACGCCGGATGTATTCGTGGCATATGATACTACCCGCATGGAACCTGTAATGCTGAAGCTCTATATGAAAAATACCATCAACAATTTTGTGTATCATTATTATATGCAAAACAGGCCTTATTTCAACAGTATACAAACGCCCAAAGAACTCACAAATAAATTTATTCCCGGGGAGAAGGAATGGCAAAGCCTGGTTTTCTTTGCTCAAAAAGATACCATTCCAATGGCGGGGATGAATAATAAGGATAAGACCGATGTACTGCACCGTTTACAATCGTTGATGGCAAGGCAGTTATGGCGTAATGAGGGTTATTATGAGGTGGCTAACCGGAATGATTCAACGGTACTGAAAGCAGTTGCCCATTTTAAATAAGCCTGGCCGTATACTTTTCAGACGATAAGTTGAAATATTTTCGAATAATAGGGGCTATTCCGAAAGGTTTCTTAATTTGCCTTTTTTCTGAGTAGATTGCGGGCGGTTAAGCCTGCAAAAAAGATAAAACCAATAAGGGTTATGACAATTGAAAGTTTTAAGGAATTGACATTTGAAGAGAAACTGAACCAGCTAAGGCATTCAGGTGAATTACTTGGTTCTTATGACCGTAACGGGGAGCAGAATGGCCCCAAAGTCCCCGGCGATATATTTGCCCTGTACGATTTCTGGGTTTATTTAAGTGATGATGAAGAGACGATCATCCCATCCAGGAGAAACCCACTACCCGCCACTCCATAAGAAAAATTGCTTATTAATTTGTTTAATAAGAGACCGTGTTAGATGGTCGAATAATGTTGTGCAATGAAGAACCTATGACTTTTTTTATAAAATCAATTGGCACCGGGGTTACTGCCGGTCACATCACTTTTTTGCACAAGTTTGGCCAATTCCCCAATAGAAAGTTAAGAAAGGGATAAGCCTCTGGGGTAGTGAAAAAATATACTGCTACTTTCAACTTACAATTTATCTTGCAAGTCAATTGCTAAGTGAATGAAAACAAGCTTTCTCCGGGTATTTACTGTGATTATTTTTGTCATTATCGTGCAGGCGGGTTTTAGCCAGCAAATAGATTCTATGATGTCTGTTTACGAGGAAGATTTTCCCACCGAGAAGATCCATCTGCATTTTGATAAATCGGTTTACAATAAAGAAGAAACCATTTTTTACAAGATCTATATTTTATCGGGCACCGAATTAACCACCATTAGTAAGAATGTATATGTAGAATGGTATGATACAACGGGTAAGATGATCAAACAAACGGTGGCCCCGCTATATCAATCCACTGCCAAAGGATCCTTTGAATTGCCTGCTGATTATTCGGGTAATTTTATTCATGTAAAAGCCTATACCCGATGGATGCTGAATGATGATCCTGCTTTTGCCTATGATAAGGAAATCACTATCAATACAACCCTTGTCAATCAAAATAAAAAAGCGTTTATCCCCCGAACGACTGTTGCCGTTTTTCCAGAAGGTGGTTTTCTTGTGCAGGGTATTACAAGCCGTGTTGCATTTAAAGCCGTTAACCAGTTCGGTACCCCGGTACTGATTAAAGGTTTTTTGGTGAATGATACAAACAAAATGCTCGACACAATACAGGTTAAGCATGATGGGATGGGCATGTTTTCCCTCACACCAAAATCCGACGAAAAATATAAGCTCAACTGGACGGATGAAAATGGTAAATCGGGCACTACGCCTGTTGACGTTACCAAAATACAGGGTACTGTCATTTCAGTAACAACAACGAATGACAAAGCAGTGGTGAAAGTTCAGCGGACAGAAAACATTCCTGATAATTTTAAGTTGCTCAACTTATTGGTACACCTCAATCAAAAATTATATTATAAGGTAACGCTGCGAGTTACAGAAAAATTAATGCAGCAGGCAGCCATTCCTATTGATGAAATGCCAACGGGTATTTTACAATTTTCATTATTTACCACCGACTGGATACCGGTAGCAGAGCGCATTATATTTGTTAATAACCGACAGCATGAGTTTACGGCAAAACTTACTGCACCATTGGTAAGCATGGAAAAGCGGGCCAAAAATGTATTGGAAGTATATGTGTCTGACACGGCATTCTCTAATATGTCTCTTTCGGTTACTGATGCAGCAGTTTCACCACCTGAAGGGAACAGTATTTACTCCGATCTAGTATTGAGTAGCGATATAAAAGGAAAAATTTATAACCCTGCTTATTACCTAACCAGTGATGCAGATAGTGTAACAGCGAACTTAGATCTGGTGATGATGACCAGTGGCTGGCGAAGGTTTGATTGGGATAAAATAAAAGCTGGTATCCTGCCAACGAAAAAATATCCAAAAGAAACGGATTTTTTTAAACTCACGGGTAAGGTATATGGGATGAAATCCGTTAGTATAGCTACACCACTCATGTTAAATGTGTTCATCGTACAGAAAGACAGCAGTAAAAATTTCATATTCTTACCTGTACAGAAAGACGGCAGTTTCGAAGACAAAAAAGTTTTCTTTTACGATACGGCTCGTTTATATTACAGTTTCAACGGCAACAGCAAACTTACAGATATTACACAGGTGCAGTTTGAAAATGGGTTGCTTAGACAGGCACCTAAGCAAATAACTTTCCCAGCAAACAGGTTATACGGTTGGAGCGATAGCATTGCAAGGTTAAAAATGAACTATTACCTGGATCAACAGGAACAGTTGAAAAAAAGAATGGCTTCTACCACATTGCAGGAAGTGATTGTTAAAACCAGGGCAAGGACCGAGAATAAGATTCAGGAGATGGAAAAAAAATATGCAAGCGGGTTATTTTCGGGTGGAGATGGCTATTCCTTTGACCTCACAGACGACCCTTTTGCGAAGAACGCTTTAGATATATTCAGTTATTTACAGGGCAAGGTAGCCGGCCTTTTGATTAGTGGCTCAGGGGCGCAAACATCACTTAGCTGGCGCGGGTCAACCCCCGACCTTTATGTAAATGAAATGCAATCAGCGGTTGATATGGTGCAATCAGTAAATGTGAATGATATTGCTTTTATAAAAGTTTTCCGCCCACCTTTTTTTGGATCAATTGGGGGCGGGAGCGGCGGTGCAATAGCTATTTATACAAAGAAAGGATCAGATGGACGAAAAGGTTCTTCGGATAGCAAAAGACTGGAAAATACCATCCTGGGCGGGTATTCACGATTCAAGGAATTTTATAATCCGGTATATGAAAAACCGGCTGATAACTTCGAAACAGATATCCGAACTACTTTGTATTGGAACCCATATATATTAACGAATAAAAAAAATCCACGCGTTAGGCTACAGTTTTATAACAATGATATCAGTAAAAAATTACAGGTGGTTTTAGAAGGCGTGAATGGAGAGGGTAAGATGGTGCGCGTGGTTAAGTTGCTCGAATAAATACTAAGATTCAATAAGAAAATCATGAAATGACAGCAAGTAAAGAATTTCAATTTGAAAATGAGATGAACTGGGAAAATGCTGGTAAGGGCGTACAGCGCCAGGTATTTGGTTATGATGATAAGATAATGCTGGTGAAAGCGAAATTTGAAAAAGGTGGAGTAGGTGCCCTGCATCAACACCCACATTCGCAGGTTACATACGTGGAAAGTGGTGTATTTGAAATGACCATTGGAAATGAAATAAAACGAATTCAAAAAGGCGATGGCTATTATGTTCCGCCCAATGTGGTGCATGGCTGCCTCTGTTTGAAAGCAGGCATGCTGGTTGACGCGTTTAGTCCCAGCCGGGAAGATTTTTTATAATACCACCTCCGCCGACAATTTTATCCCGATCCCCTAACAACTGGTACATTTTTTTTTACTATCTCGGAATGAACCCGGTTATTTCTGAACTATCCTGTACTGTCGCAAACGTTTTCGTTTAAATTGATGTATTAATGGGGGGATTAGTCTTGAAAAATAGTATTTTCAATCCACATACCTGGGATGCGTCCCATGGCATTGAATTGACAGATTAACAACCGATTGCTTAACGTATGAAATCACCTGCCCGGTCAAAGCATGATTTGCTGTTGCCTTTTATACTGGTAACCAGCCTTTTCTTTTTATGGGGGTTTGTACATAACCTCGATCCAATACTCATACCACACCTTAAAAAATCATTCAGCCTTACCACGCTGCAGTCTTCACTGGTAGATTCTGCCGTATTCATCGCTTACTTTTTAATGGCCTTGCCGGCAGGTTTCATCATGAAGAAATATGGTTATAAGGCAGGCATCATTACCGGGCTGATGTTATTTGCCATTGGTTCATTTTTATTTATACCTGCAGCTAATACGCAACAATATCTTTTCTTTTTAATGGCCTTGTTTATCATCGCCTGCGGCTTAACGATTCTTGAAACAGCCGCTAATCCGTATGCGGCATTACTCGGTGATCCAGCCACATCAACACAGCGATTAAATTTTGCACAATCATTCAACGGCCTGGCTGCAACAATAGCACCCATTATAGGTGCAAGGATTATCCTCACAAAAGGCTTTTCAGATGATGAATTGAATGCGATGAGTACCACTGCCAGGCAAATAGCCCTTGCTTCGGAAGCATCGAGTGTAAAAACACCATATTTTATTTTAGGCAGTATTATACTTGTGATTGCTGTATTGTTTGTGCTGATTAAATTACCGGAGATGACCGATAATAGAGAACAGGCAACGAGTAAAAATATCTTTCATGCATTTCGGCATAGCCATCTTCGCTGGGCAGTAACAGCCCAGTTTTTTTATGTGGGCGCGCAGGTATGTGTATTCAGTTTTTTCATTTTATATGCAACAAAAGCGGCGGGTATCGATAAAATAAAAGCGGCCGATTACCTGGGTTGGGGTTGTGGTATGGCATTTATGGCCGGCCGGTTCATCGGCACCTTTTTTATGCGTTTCATCAAACCGGAACGTTTGCTGGCACTATATTCATTTATTAATATTGTTTTGTGCGGCGTAGCGATATTCAGTCATGGCTTGATCGCCGTATATGCGGTGATAGGCATTGCTTTTTTTATGTCCATTATGTTTCCAACCATATTCTCTCTGGGTATTAAGGATTTGGGGGGTGATGCCAAATTTGGGAGTAGCCTGATTATTATGTCTATTGTGGGAGGGGCTGTATTACCGCCGGTATTAGCCAGGATAAGTGATGTAACGGACAATATCCAAAATGGATACATCATCCCACTGCTTTGTTTTGTAGTAGTATTGGCATTTGGATTGAAAGGGTATAAAGTAATAAAACCTGCTAACTATGTTGCATAGATATTACCTTGCCCTTGACCTGGTAAACGATGAAGCATTGATAGCGGAATATGAAAAATGGCATACAAAAGTGTGGCCTGAAATCATTCAAAGCATTACTTCTTCCGGTATTGCACAAATGGAAATATACAGGACAGGTAACCGTTTGTTTATGATCATGGACGTACATGAACATTTTAGTTTTGAAGCCAAAAGAGAAGCTGATAAGGCGAGTGAAAAAGTACAGGAATGGGAAAGATTGATGTGGAAATTTCAGCTGCCATTGCCCTTTGCAAAACCCGGTGAAAAATGGATCCTGATGGATCAAATATTTAACCTGAAAGAACAGATAAAATAAGAAAGTAAAAATACTTATGTTCTCACTACAAAACAAGCACGCAGTAATTACAGGGGGGGGCAGCGGTATTGGCAAAGCCATAGCAGAAACTTTTGCCAAACAAGGTGCTTCTGTACATATTATTGAATTGAATGAAGAAAATGGAAGGCAAACGGTTGCATCTATTGAAAAGGCAGGCGGAAAAGCATATGCCTACCAGGGTGATATAAGTGACCAGCACCAGGTAATGCATATTTTCAATCAAATAGGTAGCCTGGATATATTGGTGAACTGTGCCGGTATTGCGCATATTGGTAAAGCGGATACGACTTCTGTAGAAGATTTTACCAATGTATTTAATATAAATGTAAAAGGCACTTACAATAGTTTGCATGCAGCTATCCCCTTATTGAAGAAGAAAGGGGGTGGAGTGATATTAAATGTGGCATCTATAGCAGCACTGGTTGGGATACCTGACAGGTTTGCATACAGTATGAGCAAAGGGGCTGTGTATGCCATGACTTTAAGTGTGGCCAGGGATTACCTGCAAGAAAATATCCGTTGTAATTCTATTTCGCCTGCAAGGGTGCACACGCCTTTTGTAGATGGGTTTATTGCAAAAAATTATCCGGGGAAAGAAAAGGAAATGTTCGAGAAGTTATCTCTTTCGCAACCGATTGGGCGTATGGGTTCAACAGAAGAAATAGCAGCACTGGCATTATACCTATGCAGTGATGAAGCTTCTTTTATCAGCGGCAATGATTATCCTATCGACGGAGGGTTTATTAAACTGAATAATTAATATTTCAAGAAATGCTATGGACCTGCAACTCAATCAAAAAATAATTATCGTAACAGGTGGTGCCAAAGGTATTGGTGAAGGCATTAGTAAAACATTGGCTGCAGAAAATGCCATTCCGGTTATCATTGGCAGAAATGAAGGGGATAATCTGAAAACGATTGCGGAAATCCAGTCAGCAGGCGGTAAGGCTTTTCAGGTAGTAGCGGAACTAAGTAAACCGGGTGAATGTGAAAGTGCCGTGAAGGAAATCATCACCCAATTTGGAAGGATTGATGGGTTGGTTAATAATGCAGGTGTAAATGATGGTGTTGACCTGGAGCATGGTAATTACGAAAGATTTATGGATAGTCTTCATAAGAACCTGGTACATTATTATTTGATAGCGCAACATGCTTTACCTTTTTTAATACAATCTAAAGGAGCTATTGTAAATATTGGCTCTAAAACAGCAGAAACCGGCCAGGGTGGTACCTCTGCCTATGCTGCTTCCAATGGTGGCAGGAATGCATTAACAAGGGAATGGGCTGTTGAATTGCTGAAATATGGGATCAGGGTAAACGCGGTGATTGTAGCAGAATGTTATACCCCTCTGTATGAAACATGGATACAGGGTTTTGATGAGCCGGAGAAAAAACTAAAAGAAATCACTTCAAAAATACCTTTCGAAAAAAGGTTTACCACTAAGGAAGAGATAGCCAATATGGTTGTGTTTTTATTATCCGAAAAATCATCTCATACTACCGGGCAATTGATACATGTAGATGGGGGGTATGTACATCTTGACCGGGCGATATAGTTTGTAAAACCTATCAATACATTGTCTGCAAAGCAGGGGTACTTGCCCTGTTAGAAAGTGGCAGATATGATATGGTTTAGGTGGGCGTGCAGCAGGATAGAGGGTTGATTGTAAACCTGAAAAAAAACTTGTTCAGTAGTTCCTTTGTAAAGTAGCGTTTATACTATTTTGTTATGTAGATACTTAGTATTGCTATTGGCTGTTTGTAAACGGTCATCTCTCTAATAATAAAAACAACACAATGAAAAATAAATGTTCGAGTATTGTTCTTTTTTTATTTTTTTCAATGTCCACCCTGATTGTTCGTTCGCAGGAAGCAGGCAAATGGTCGAAACACAAAGCTAAAAAATGGCTAGCTAAAAGAGAATGGGCAGGAGGATTGGCCTTGCGTACACATCCCTCTGTAAATGTACAGGAATTTGCGAGGCAATATGCGATCAACAAACCTTATTGGGATGCCGCTTTTCGTTTTTTAAAAGAACATGATCTTGCTAGTATTGCAAAAGGAAAATATCCTGTTGACGGGGATAATGTAACCGCTTCGGTTACCGAAGACCCATCTAAAGACTTTGATAAAACCAATTGGGAGTCGCACCGTAAATACATAGACCTGCAATATGTGATTACAGGTGAAGAGGTAATAGGCGTTTTTCCGGCTGCCAAAGCAACCGTTGCCAAAGAATATGATGAGAAAAAAGATGTTGCCAATTATAGTACTGAAGGAAAATTATACCATTCCATACCTGGTGCTTTTTTTCTTTTCTTCCCATCGGATGCCCATAGGCCCAACATTACACCCGGAGGAAATAAAGTAGTAAAGAAAATTGTGCTGAAAATAAAGTATGCCGAATAGGTTATATGCTGCTATTGATGATAGGAATAATTTACTACATCGCGGGTTTTGCTACCGTAACACAAATTTTTGTTCCTTCTCCCGGTTCACTTTGAATGGATAGTTGTCCGTTTATAGAAGCGGCACGTTCCTGTATCCTGGTTAAACCCGGTGTTTGCTTTTGTTCATCAAAAACAAACCCCTTGCCGTCATCAATAATGGTAAGGGATATCTTATCGCCAATGTCTTCAATGGTAACTGCTACATTGGATGCATGTGCATGATACATAATATTGGTTAGTACTTCCTGGCAAATCCGGAAGAAGTCTGTCTTGATCTCGGATGTCAAATCTTTTTCACTATAATTACCGGTAAAATGGCATGGGATCCCGTTCAAAATAGAAAACTCTTTGCAATGCCATTTTACGGTAGCATTCAGTCCCATTTCTTCTAACACCATAGGATTAATGGCAAATGAAATTCTCTGGATGGTGGTAATCAACAGGCCTGCAATTACGGAAGCATGCTCGGCTCTTTTTCTCACCGGTTCCGGCAACTCTCCCGCCTTGATTCCAATCCAGTCAACATCCATTTTTACTACTGATGCAAGCTGTGCCAACTCCTCATGTAATTCAACAGCCAAATATTTTCTGTCTTGTTCAATACTGGCTTTGAAATGGGTAGCTAAACTTTTAAACTTTTTATATTTTTCTTCTACTTCCTGTTCTACCTGTTTTCTTTTGGTAATATCCTTTGCTATGGCAAATACGATCTCATCATCTGAAAAATAAATAGATGTCCACTCAAGCCATATAATATCCCCGTTCTTTTTCAGGTAACGGTTTTCAAAATTAAGCAGCATTTTGCCACTAAGTAATTCTGAACGTTGCTGGCTGGTTAATGCCCTGTCTTCTGGGTAAATAAATGTAGCTATAGGGCTCGCAAATAATTCTTCCTCGGTGTATCCTAATTTTTCAATTACTGCGGCATTTACTTTTTTTAAAAACCCATCTTTACCAGCTATACATACTAGGTCGGGTGTCATCTCAAAAAAAGTGGATACCTTAAATTGTGGGTCCTTAACATTTTCCATATTCATCCAATCATTCAGTTAATAAAGAAAAGATTTTTTACTGATGATATTATTTCGATAAGCTGCGAATAATCAGCTTACATGCTAAATAAAGGCAATGTAAGAAAACACTTCCAGTTTGCCACGGATACGCAATCGTTTTCGATAGAAAATTCCCTGCGGGAAGCTTTTTCTTTGGGAATAGGGCTTATTTTTAAGCGCAATAATAATATCTTAAAATCAGCTATAACCATGGGCAAGAACATACAAAACGATATTTTTTCAATGGAACAGACCATGCGCTGGTACGGCCCCAACGACCCGGTAAGCCTAGCCGATATAAGGCAGGCAGGTTGCAGTGGTATTGTGACTGCCCTTCATCATATTCCAAATGGACAGGTGTGGACAGTGGAAGAGATCAATAAAAGAAAACAGGAGATCGAAGCCGCAGGACTCGTATGGAGTGTGGTAGAGAGCATACCCGTTCATGAGAAAATAAAAACACAAACCGGTGATTATCTAAACTATATTGAAAATTACAAGGACTCTGTTAAAAACCTGGCAACCTGCGGTATATATATAGTCACTTATAATTTCATGCCGGTGCTTGATTGGACAAGGACCGATCTTGCTTATACATTACCCGATGGTTCTAAAGCACTTCGTTTTGATAGGTTGGCATTTGTGGCATTTGATGTATATATTCTAAAACGGGATAATGCCGAAACTGATTATACAAAAGAGGAACTGGCAAAAGCAAAACGGAAATTAGATGGAATGACAGATGCAGAAAAATTATTACTGCAAAGAAATATCATCGCGGGTTTGCCAGGCAGTGAGGAAAGCTTTACCCTTGCGCAGTTTCGTGACGCATTAAATGCGTACCGGGAAATTGACCGGCATACATTAAAAGAAAACCTCATATTTTTTTTACAACAGGTCATTCCTGTTGCCGAGGCCAATACAGTAAAAATGGCTATTCATCCTGATGATCCGCCATATACTATTTTGGGGTTACCGAGGGTTGTGAGCACAGAAGCGGATATTAATGATTTGGTGGCTGCCATACCCAGTGAGGCCAATGGCCTATGTTTTTGTACAGGCTCTTATGGTGTAAGGGCAGATAATGACCTGCCGGGAATGGTTAAACGTTTTGCTAACCGCATACATTTTCTGCATTTACGCAGTACGGAACGAGATGCAGAAGGAAGTTTTTATGAAGCCAATCACCTGGAAGGTAATGTAGACATGTATGCAGTGATGAAAGAAGTAATTATTGCCATGAATAACCGCAAAATATCTATACCCATGCGTCCCGATCATGGGCACCAGATGCTGGACGACCTGCACAAAAAAACAAATCCGGGCTACTCTGCTATTGGCCGTTTGCGTGGATTGGCAGAGTTGCGCGGGTTAGAAATGGGTATTGCACGCGGTATTTTTGGTTAATGCAAGCAGTTATTTTTTTTGACAATCTTACACCCCAAATGTTTTTCTAAAAGGCATATCATAACTAACGTTAATTAGTAAATAACATACCCTGTTTAGCTTTTTTTTTGAATTTTTCTTTCAAATAGTATTGTCTATTAAATTTATGGACTATTTTTACCCCATCATTTAAGTAGACTTATGAATTTTATGCCATTTAGTAAACCTTTTATTCCCATTCGCCCTTGTTGTTGTAGATAATATCTCTGCCAAAAGGGCCATACTTCTTTCTATTTTTTACAATAACAGAATTTTACAAATGGATACGCCATCAAAACAAACCCTTACAAAGTTACTCCATCAAATTGATAGACTTTCTGTTGATGAAGCGATTTTGTTACTGGCGGATAACTATCCAGGCAAAATAACTTTTTCATCCAGTTTTAGTTTTGAAGACCAGATAATTACGCATAAGATATTACACAACAAAATCCCTGTCAGCATCTTCACCCTGGATACCGGAAGGCTGTTTGCAGAAACCTATTCGGTTTGGAGCAGTACCAATACCCGTTACCAAACAAATATTAAAGCTTATTATCCGGATCATACCCCATTGGAATCATTTGTTTTGGAAAAGGGCCCTAATTCTTTTTACGAATCGGTTAAGAACAGGCAAACCTGTTGTGCTATCAGGAAAGTAGAACCGTTAAAACGTGCATTGTCCGGTAATGCTATATGGATTACAGGATTACGTGCCGAACAGTCGGCTGCCCGGCATGACCTCCAACCATTGGAATGGGATGAAACGAACCAGATCATCAAATACCATCCATTACTGCATTGGACCACCGAAGAAACAAGGACATATATAGATGAACACAACATCCCATACAACCCTTTACACGACAGGGGTTTTGTAAGCATAGGCTGCGCACCCTGTACCCGGGCCATAAAAGCAGGAGAAGATTTCAGGGCCGGCCGCTGGTGGTGGGAAGACAACAGTAAGAAAGAATGTGGCCTGCATGAGCAACAACACATAATAACAGAAACCAGTTTATAATTTTTTAAGATGAGTCAATATCGTTTAGATCATTTAGAACAGTTGGAATCAGAAGCCATTCACATTATGCGTGAAGTTGCGGGACAGTTTGAGAAGCCAGCTTTACTGTTTAGCGGCGGCAAAGATTCCATAACATTGGTACACCTCGCTTTAAAAACATTCAGGCCAGGAAAATTTCCTTTTCCATTGGTACATATAGACACGGGCCATAATTTCCGGGAAGCATTGGATTTCAGGGATGAACTGGCCGATAAGATAGGAGAGAAACTGATTGTTAGAAAAGTTGCCGACACGATTAAACAACAAAACCTAACTGAACCCAAAGGAAAATTTGCCAGCAGGAATGCTTTGCAGACGTTTACTTTATTGGATACAATCAATGAATTTAAGTTTGATGCCTGTATCGGCGGTGCAAGGCGCGACGAAGAAAAGGCAAGGGCAAAAGAAAGGATATTTTCTGTACGCGATGAGTTTGGTCAATGGGATCCCAAACTGCAAAGGCCTGAATTATGGAATACCTATAATGGACGGATACATAAAGGCGAAAACGTACGCGTATTCCCTATCAGTAACTGGACGGAACTGGATATCTGGAATTATATCCGCAGGGAAAACATTGATTTGCCTTCTATCTACTTTGCCCATAACAGAGAAGTGCTGGAATATGAGGGTCAACTGGTAGCCACTTCTGAATTTATCCAGCTGGAAGAAACGGATAAGATCAGCATTCGAAAAGTACGGTACCGGACGGTTGGTGATATGACGTGTACCGCTGCTGTTGAATCCACCGCCTCAAACATAGATGACATTATTAAAGAGATCATCGCTACCAAAACCAGTGAGCGAGGCGAGACGAGAATTGATGACCGGGTTTCGGAAGCAGCCATGGAAGACAGGAAGAAAAGCGGCTACTTTTAAAGAGGGGAAACTGTATAAGTGATACACCATTACAATTTGTTATAGACCCTGTAAAACAGACTACTTTACTTTTACAACAGAACGCAAATGGATATATTAAGATTTATTACCGCAGGAAGTGTTGACGATGGAAAAAGTACACTTATTGGCCGTTTATTATACGACAGTAAATCCATTATGATTGACCAGCTGGAGGCTATCGAACGCCAGACCAAAAACAGGGGAGAAGGAGATATAGACCTTGCCTTGCTCACAGATGGATTGCGTGCAGAGCGTGAGCAAGGTATTACCATTGATGTGGCGTATAAATATTTTTCTACCCCCAGGCGTAAATTCATTATTGCTGATGCCCCCGGGCACATTCAATATACCCGGAATATGGTAACCGGTGCCTCCAATGCAGACCTCATCATTATTTTAGTTGATGCCAGAAACGGTGTGATAGAACAAACGAGAAGGCATTCAATTATTGCATCGCTGCTCAATATTCCGCACGTGGTGGTGGCCATCAATAAAATGGATATTGTGGGTTATTCTCAGGATACCTATAATAACATTGTAATTGATTTTGCAAAAGTAGCTGCATCATTGGGATTGAAAAATGTAACCTATATTCCCATCAGTGCACTGGACGGGGATAATATTGTAGACCGCTCGGAAAATTTTTCATGGTATGAAGGTGAGCCACTGCTGCATTTACTGGAAAACGTAGAAGTGGCAAGTGATGTAGATCTAACACATGCCCGTTTTCCGGTACAATATGTAATCCGGCCACAAACAGATGTATTGCATGATTACCGTGGCTATGCCGGTAAGCTGATCAGTGGTATTTATCGCAAAGGCGATAAGGTAACTGTTCTTCCTTCAGGCGTGCAAAGCAAAATTAAAGCCATCGAGATAGGCGGAAAAGAAATCGAAGAAGCATTCGCCCCGCAAAGTATTGTATTGCACCTTGAGGATAATATTGATGTTAGTCGCGGCGACGTGATTGTTGCTTCCAATGACCTGCCAAAAGTAGCTCAGGAATTAGACATACTCATATGTTGGATGGGTAATAAACCATTGGCTGCAGGAAACCGCTACCTACTGCAGATCAACAGTCGCTTGGTAAAAAGTATTGTAAAAGAGATTCATTATAAGCTAAACGTGAACTCATTGGAACAAGAGCCTTCACCTGAGCTGGTATCCTTAAATGATATTGTAAAGGCAACGATTAAAACGGCATCACCTGTTGCATATGATGTATATACTGACCTGCGGGTAAATGGCGGTGCCATATTAATTGATGAAACTAGTAATGTAACCGTTGGTGCCTGTATGATACAATAAATAAATGCATGAGTAATACCCTACCTAAAGGAAAAGTGATTTTGGCAGGCGCCGGCCCCGGCGACCCTGACCTCATTACCGTAAAAGCAGCTAATTACCTGCAACGGGCCGATGTGGTATTAACCGACAGGTTGGTAAGTAAAGTGATTTTAACCCGTTATGTAAAACCATCTGCTGAAATTATTGAAGTAGGTAAACAATGCCGCAGAGGTATTTCTACACCACAGGAAACCATCAATGATTTATTGGTAAAATATGCTTTGCAGGGAAAATTTGTAGTACGGTTAAAAGGTGGCGATGTTTCTTTTTTTTCCAATATACTGGATGAACTTGAGGTATTAGTGGCAAATAAAATCGCCTATGAAATTGTACCCGGTGTTAC
>JANXUL010000049.1 GCA_025356235.1 Bacteroidota bacterium | reverse complement strand
CCGCGGAAGATACTGGTGCGTTCATTAATATCTGTGAGGTTATTGTCGGCATCCACTTCACATACTCCGCGGCTTACACTGCCGTTATCACTCAGCGTATTCTTTAATTCATATCCTACAATACAATATGTTTGTTCATTGCATTGTGTGGTTAAAAAATGGTATGCTTTAAAAAAGGCATCGCGTCCATAATAATCATCAGCATTGATTACCGCAAAAGGTTCATTTACCTTCTCTTTGCAGCAGAGAACTGCATGGGCCGTGCCCCAGGGTTTAGACCTGTCGGCAGGTATTACCCTGCCGCCGGTAAATGCATTCAGGTTTTGGTAAACATAATCAGTAGCAATTCTGCCCTTTAGTTTCGGCTCGAAAATTGCTTTAAAATTTTCAGAAAATTCTTCACGGATTATGAAAACAACTTTTCCAAACCCTGCTTTTATTGCATCATAAATTGAATAATCCATGATAGTTTCGCCACCGGGGCCGAAAGACTCAATCTGTTTCATGCTTCCGTAACGGCTGGCCATGCCTGCGGCTAATATAACGAGGGTAGGTTTCATAAAGTACATTTATACGTTGCGAAGCTAAAGGATTCATGCTGAGCAACAAATAGTTAGAATGAAAGAATATATACAAAATATTAAGATACAAAAACTAGGCCATTTCTCGAATGACCTTATCAGTACAGATATTCTACGGCTCGACTTATTACACCCAGTGGTATCCGGCAATAAATGGTTTAAACTGCAATATTATTTACAGGAAGTACTTGATACTGGTAAAACTACAGTTGCCAGTTTTGGGGGTGCTTATTCCAATCATATTGTGGCGATGGCTTTTGCTGCAAAAGAAATGGGGCTGCAAAGTATTGGCGTGATACGCGGGGAAGCGGCTTCAACCCTTTCTCCTACCCTGCTACAGGCAAAGGAATATGGTATGGAGCTGAGATTTGTTGACAGGGAACGCTACCGCAACAAAGAAAAAATGATGCAGGAATGGAACAATCCCGAATTATTTTGGATAAAAGAAGGTGGTTACGGCCCAATCGGTGCAAAAGGGGCAGCAGATATTCTGACCATTCTGGATACAAGCCGGTATACCCATATTATTTGTGCTGTGGGAACGGGTACCATGATGGCCGGACTTATCAAAACTGCCGGGTCCCGGCAAACTGTGGTAGGGATTAGTGTATTGAAAAATCATGTTGCATTGGAAAATGAGATAAGGTGGTTACTGGGCCCGGCAGAAAAACAGCGATCTTTTTCCCTGTTACATAACTACCACTTTGGCGGCTATGCCAAGCATCCGCCAGGGTTGATAGCATTTATGAGAGACACGTGGTTAACAGAAAAAGTACCTACGGATATTGTATATACTTCAAAGCTGCTTTTTTCCGTAAAAGACCTTATTGAAAAGAATTATTTCCCTCCCGGAAGCAAGCTGTTGCTGGTACATAGTGGCGGATTGCAGGGTAATAAATCGCTTGAACCAGACAGATTACCTTTTTGATAACGCTTCTGCTTTTATATTTGTATACGATGAGGTATTTACGTGTTCTTATTATTTTTATTTTTTTAACCAGCCTGATTTTACCAGCCCGTGCGCAAAACGTTTTACCTGATTTTTCGGTAAAGGAACTGGCCCGGGGGAAAATACAGGTTAGCTGGAATAACCCGTTTACTTCAGACTGCATCCAATTGGCCGTGCAAAGGTCGATGGACAGTGTAAAAGATTTCCGGACCATTTATTCGGCCCAGTCGCCGGAACTTCCTTCCAATGGATTTGTTGACAACAAACAACTCTATATCAATAAAAGATACTATCGTATTTTTTATGTTTTAAGTGGAGGTGCTTATTATTTTACAAAACCGATCCTGCTTGAAACAAAGCCTTTTGCTATTGAACCTTATTTACCCAAAGTTGAACCGGGGCAAAATTGGAAAATCGAGAACTATATTTTAGAATCCATTAACCCCAGAAACCTTATCAGGGTTTATATAAAAAAAACAGAAGCATTTACGTTAACCAAAGAAGAATACAAGCGATTTCGCGATTCTATCAATACCAAAACCAAAGATGGCTTGCATAAAATAAATGACTATGCAATTGAATGGAATCCTGCTCAAATACCCGGTAAAAAAGACAAACTTATCAGTATATATAAAAGAGTACAGCTCCTGGTAAAATTAACGGATGTTGATTTTACCAGATTTAAAGACTCTATCGCAAAACAAACACAGGATACCTTATTTGCGATTGATGAGTTACGTATTCAGTTACACCCGTTTATACCCAATGACACAAAATATATTTTCGTTTATAAAAATAACGTGTTCGTTGAGAAACTGGAACTGCTGTCTTATAAAAAATTCAAAGATTCTATAGCCCTAAAAACAAAAGATACTTTATTCGCGATTGATAATAATCACCTGGATATTCATCCATATATACCTAGATATGTGTGGAGGCCTTCTGCATATGTATTTACCAATGCCAAGGGTTATGTAAGCATAGCACTACCCTTGGTAAAACAACACCGGTACCGGGTTATTTTTTATGATGAGGATGCTTCAGAATTATTCCAGCTAAAATCAATAAAAGAAACAGAATTGGTATTGGATAAAACCAATTTCATGCATGCGGGCTGGTTCTCATTCGAATTATTTGAAGATGATAAGCTGAAAGAAAAAAGTAAATTCTTTCTCTCAAGGGATTAACCTCACTGTTTGGCAACAGTGAGAATGCACCCGAATACTTTTTCGAAATTCTTTTTTACACTATCTTTTACTGCTTCGATGGGCAGTTCTTTACCCAGTTCTTTTTTAAGCGAAGTAACCTGTTTGTTTTGGATACCACAAGGTATGATATGATCGAAATAACCAAGATCGGTATTTACATTAAACGCAAAACCATGCATTGTAATCCATCGGCTGCATTTGATACCCAGGGCGCATATCTTTCTTTCCTTGCCGACAATATTGGGTTCTAACCATACCCCGGTTTCTCCTGAACTCCGCTCACCTTTCAAACCATATTCGGCCATGGTAAGAATAATCACTTCTTCCAAACTGCGCAGGTACCAACCGAGGTCGGGTTTAAATTTTTCAAGGTCAAGGATCGGATATCCCACCAATTGTTGCGGGCCATGAAAAGTAATGTCACCGCCCCGGTTTATATGGAAATATTCAATCCCTTTTTCTACACGTTCCTGCTCATCAATCAACACATGCTGGTCTTTGCCATTCTTACCCAATGTGTATACAGGATCATGTTCAACAAATAAAAGATGGTGTATGGTAGGCGTTGCTTCAACCGGTAGAGGTACCGCATCGGTAAAACGTGACTTGGCTTTGATATCGGCATTCTGCTTGAGCAAGGTTTCCTGGTAATCCCATATCTCTTTATATTTCCTTCTCCCCAAATCTTCGAATAATACTTGCTGTTGCATGGGCAAATTTAAGAAGAATGTTGATAGAGCAGGGCCCATACACCATGAACCATGTTCTATCATTCCTAAACCGCTATTTTTGCAGCATGCAGGATGATATAGAAAATCTAACGGAAGAAGGCTCTGAAACCCTATATGAACGGAAAAATTTTACCATAGATAAAGGACAGGAAGCAGTTCGTATAGACAAATGGATACAAATGCACGTAGAAGGGGCTACCCGCAACAAAGTGCAAAAGGGTATTGAAGCAGGTTTTGTAACCGTGAATGGCAAGCTCGTTAAAAGCAATTATAAGATAAAACCGGGTGATGAGCTTATTTTAATGAGCCTTATCAATCCAGAACATACTATACTAAAACGCGAGAATATTCCTTTGAATATAGTATTTGAAGATGAGGCCATCATGGTTATTAATAAACCACCCAACATGGTGGTACACCCCGGGGTAGGTAATTTTAGCGGCACCTTGCTCAATGGTGTGGCGTATTACCTGGAACAACAAAACCCCCATATTGATGAAGAGGCTTTACCCAGGTTTGGCCTGGTACACAGAATAGATAAGAATACTACTGGTTTAATTGTGCTCGCCAAAACTCCGGATGCTGCGGCACACCTTGCCAAACAATTTTTTAATCACACGGTAAAACGAAAATACGCGGCACTGGTTTGGGGCGATATAGAAAAAAATGAAGGCACCATTACCGGCCATATTGCCCGCCATCAGCAACACCGGAAAATGTTTGATGTATATCCCGAAGGAGACATTGGCAAGCATGCCATTACGCATTATAAAGTATTGGAACGTTTTAATTATGTAACCTTAGTAGAATGTGTATTGGAAACCGGACGAACCCACCAGATACGTGTACACATGAAACATATCGGGCATACCCTTTTTAATGATTTTGAATATGGGGGTGATAAAATTTTAAAAGGCACCATCTATACCAAATACAAACAGTTTGTTGAGAATTGTTTTCACACCTGCCCCCGTTGCGCCCTACACGCAAGAACGCTTGGCTTCATACACCCCGTTACCCAGCAGGAAGTATTATTCGAATCGGCTTTGCCGGAAGATATGCAGGGGGTAATTGAGAAGTGGAGGGGGTATGTTACGAATCGTGAGTAGTGAATAAGAATGGCGAATATTTTTTCCATGAACACTCACCACTCACTATTCCCTATTGACCAGTATCACCTCACTAATCCAACCGATCATTATCTGTGTTATTAAATCCCGCTTATATTTGCTGATAAATCTTACTTATGTCGAACGGTATCCGCAATAATTGGAGTTTAGCAGAAATAAAAGATATTTATTATTCGCCACTGCTGGAACTTGTTTTTAATGCCGCTTCCCTGCACCGTAAATTCAATGATACAGCCGAAGTACAGGTATGTACTTTATTAAGTATAAAAACAGGTGGCTGCAGTGAAGATTGCGCTTATTGCCCGCAGGCTGCCCGTTATTCTACCGGTGTGGATGTACAACCACTGATGCAGAAAGACGAAGTATTATCCTACGCACAAAAAGCAAAAGATGCCGGCAGTACCCGTTTTTGCATGGGTGCCGCATGGAGGGAAGTAAGGGATAACCGCGATTTTGACCGCGTGCTGGATATGGTAAAAGGCGTAAACGAAATGGGTATGGAAGTATGCTGCACGCTTGGCATGTTAACTGAAGACCAGGCCCAAAAATTAGCCGATGCCGGCCTGTATGCTTATAACCATAACCTAGATACCAGCAAAGAACATTACAACGAGATCATTACCACCCGTACGTATGATGATCGTTTGCAAACCCTCGACAATGTGCGCAAAACAGGCATGACCGTTTGTTGCGGTGGAATCATTGGCCTGGGCGAAACACATACCGACAGGATACAAATGCTGCACACTTTGGCTACTATGCCTGAGCATCCCGAAAGCGTGCCTATAAATGCCCTGGTACCCATTGCCGGAACACCCCTCGAACATAATATGAAAGTAGATATCTGGGATATGGTTCGGATGATTGCCACAGCAAGGATATTAATGCCAAAAACAATGGTACGTTTAAGTGCCGGCCGCACAGATATGAGTATTGCAGAGCAGGCACTCTGTTTTATGGCAGGAGCCAATTCAATCTTCGCAGGTGATAAATTACTCACTACCCCCAACCCAAGCTTTGATGAGGATAATGCCATGTTTCAGCTATTAGGACTGAAGCCAAGGACTGCTTTTAAAGCAGAAAAGCAATACCTCACTGAAATGGCCGAAGCCTGATAAGGTATTTGCTTTTCAGCATTCTGCGATGTATACCCTACAGACCTATGTACAGGTAACAAAAATATAATATACTTTATCCTATGCCGCCCAATCCTTTTTACAGGATGATATGGCACCAGAATTACAGTTTAAAATGGGGAATTATTTCAACACGTTGTTGTTTCTGATAAATAAATGAATGATATAAAGATATGGGAACGATTTTTTGAACCTTATTTCAAAATAAGCCTATATGAAACTTATCATAAAAAATATGGTCAGCAAAAGATGTGAAATGGCAGTTGAATTGTTATTAAAGGAACTGGGGATTGAATATATAGCGGTAAGATTAGGGGAAGTAGAAACAAAAGAAATTTTATCAACAGGGGCATATGATAAATTGAAAAAAGCACTTGTCAATATTGGTCTTGAATTGATTTTCGACAGGAAAAACATGATTATCGAAAAAATAAAAAACTCTATACGGGAACTGGTTTATTATTCTGAAGAACCTGTTACAAAAAAATACTCTTGCGTATTAAGTGAAAAATTAAAGTACGACTATACCTATCTTTCCAATCTTTTTAAAAAATCGAAGGGTATTTGTATTGAGGATTACATAATAGCCCACAAAATTGAAAGGGTAAAACAGTTGCTTGCCTACAGCGACCTTAATTTAACCCAGATATCTTACCAATTAAATTACAGCAGTGTGGGGCACTTATCCAACCAATTTAAAAAAGTTACGGGTTTTACGGCCCGCCACTTCAAACAACTGGAAGAAAAAGAGTTCATCCCATTAGAAGTATTATAGAACAAATGCCTGGCGGGTTCCGATATAGGTGCTAAGAAAATATCTGATACCCTGCCTTCTTCGCTAACGAATTGCTTATTATTCGCGTACGCATATTGCGAATAATTTACAACTCCACCCCACTCTATGCATTCCTTATATTGAATTGTAGGGAATTATTAATTAAATTCTTCTGCCTAACTATGCCGGGTGCCGGGATGTACAGGTCTGTAGTATATAATGGCAGTTTATCAATAGATAAAATATCCATTGGCATTTCTGTTAGGCAATAATTCAGCAGCTGTGTGTAAAAGACAGGTATTGAACAACCCCTTTTCGTAAACTGCAGGATATACCTGCAAGATGAATAT
Organism: Bacteroidota bacterium; assembly: GCA_025356235.1. Lineage (GTDB taxonomy): Bacteria > Bacteroidota > Bacteroidia > Chitinophagales > Chitinophagaceae > Sediminibacterium. The sequence goes on along the minus strand of JANXUL010000049.1, from coordinate 367 downwards.
TAGTGTTGATACTTTTATTTTATTTGTGTAAAAAAAAGAGTTAGAAAAAAACTTCTACTTCATGCAATACCCCATCATTGATAAGGGTTACCGTTTTTGATGCCTGTTCATTCCCATCCAACAATATTTTTTCAATGGTACCTTCTTTATGAACCTGTTTAAATGTAATGTGATAAACAGTTTCTACATACCGATAGCTAACGGTGTACGAATCCCATGAATGCGGTACATGGGGTGTAAAGTGTAAACGATCGCCTTCTTTATGAATGCCGGCGAACGACTCAATAATAAGTTGGTACATCCAGCCCGCAGAACCTGTGTACCAGGTCCAACCTCCTCTCCCCTTATGTTGCGGAACACCATACAC
>JANXUL010000023.1 GCA_025356235.1 Bacteroidota bacterium | reverse complement strand
ATAAAATTCCTGATTTCCCCCAATATAGCTACTGATCATTTTTTTAATTTGCCCTAACTACAATAACAGCCCAAGGCCAAATCCATCAACCCCGGCATTATTGGAAATGCAAAACAAATCATTTACTTTTTTTGCACAAGTGCTGCTATACAATTTTCCGGTATACCGAATAAATCAGATCTACCGGCCATAATCGAAGACCCGTCATTTAGATCAAATAGGGCAGCATTAGCATCAGCATACACCTTATTCATACTTTTAAATTTTGATTGTACAATTCTTTGTATTGTTAAGCTATTTATACATTGATCATACGGTCTCTTGCGGTAATCTCCCATGTTTCGATAAGGTTCCCAGACTGGATACAATATGCTTTTTCATATAAGGCAACCGTTGGACAAATATGTACAGGCAAGGCATATAATATATCCCCTATTTTAAACTTATGTGCGCGTCCAGCATGAACAACCATATGTTCTTCACTATGTTTTAAAGGATAAAGTTCAGGAGCATTCAAAAAATATACCCTTGCACTAATTTCATTTTCAGCAGCTATTGATTTATGCCCCATGTCAATACATAAAGTGTCTTCTGTTGGTATTGAGATTACCCTGGTTAATACTATGGCTGCAAATGAAAAATCCAGTTCCGCAAACAAATCCTGATAGCCTTTATCCCATAATACAAATGTACCTGGACTAAGTTGCACAGAATTACGATCGGAATGTATTGAAAACGTGGGTGTCCCTCCGGCAATTAGTATCGGAAATTGGTTCCCCCTGGAAACGAGTTTAATTCTCATTTCTTCTACTGCAAGAAATGCTTTGTTTGTGAACAGAATTCGTTTTTCCAGGTCACTTTCAAAAATATGTCCGTCATATGCGTGCAATCCTGAAAATTTAATAGCCGGCAATGATGATACTTTATCATAGAGTTCAATGGATTCAATTCCCGGTTTGATCCCTGTTCTGTTCATACCAACATTCAAATCAATCCAGACATAAATGCAGACATTTAATTTAAAAGCAATTTTTGATGCAAGAAATGCAGAACTTTCATTGTCGACAAGACAGGAAAATAGAGTGGACGGATAGGCTTTTATGAGTTGGATAAACCGGTACAATTTAGTTTCATTCAATTGGTAAGCAAGCAATACATCAGCCGCACCACAAATGGCCAGCATTTCTGCTTCAGCAATTGTGGCACATTTAAATTTTTTAATGCCCGCATTCATTAAAAGTTTTATAGGCTCTTTTGATTTGCAGGTTTTAACGTGTGGTCTGATTTTTTCTGTATCACTCAGCATCACCTTGATCCGGTCAATATTACTTTGAATTCTTTCCGGATAGATTAACAAGGCTGGTGAATCTATTTCAACATGGGAGGTAACATTGTACCAATTGTTTGAAGGTTCCATTAAAGTCGGCTCAATTCTTTCATTAAAAGTCAAACTAATTTATTAATCAGTTCCAATTGCTTTGTTTTAACCCTTGTTTCCGTATCGGGTTCAAGGTTACATATTCTGCTTCTCCATGTTTCATAGCCACCGCGCTTGATTTCATGAGCCGGAGGTATATAACCACAATTCCCATTAGCCAACCCGATAGTAAAATAGTTTCTTATTGGGCTTTGTTTTTTTAACCACATACCTGTTTCTGCAAAAATTTCACCGCTCATTCCTCCAATAATACCTCCTCCTATTTTAATTGCTTGAAGTGAAAATATCTGATTGTCAGGCAACTCATTAAGTAATACCTGTTCTCTTGCATACAAACTTTTAAGGCCATCTTGGTTAACTTGGGTAACCTGTAAGTTTTCATAATTACTTGCTGAAACTTTTTGACTGGCATCCATTAATTCCTTATTACTTGGTTTTACTACTTTACAGGGAAGTTCAGCGTATTCAATTCCCAAATCAGGCACCATATCCCATTGAACATTTTGAAGGGATTGTAAAACTTTATTTGCAATATCATTTCCGATAAAGGCACTTTTTTTAAAATCACCTTTGGGATACCTTCCTGAATCTTTATACTCCCATATATTTACATCCGCGCTCGTCCCATTACTCATCATGGCAACAAAACCATCTTCGGCTTCAATTTTCTGATGAATACTTTTTGCAAACTCGCCAAAATAATCTGCTGAAATAGTTCCATTATCCCAGTCCCCAACATAATGTAAAGAATAGTTTCCAAGAAGAGCTATCCATTTATCATCTACGCCTTTTATGGCCAGGTAACTAAGTTCAGTGTCAGGGTCTGCCACAGCCCTGTCAATTAAATGTTCACTGCCAAATGGATTTGTTTTTACCTGATCGAATATCCCTTTTACCGGATTATAGGCCTCAAAATTGCTTGACATGAAATATCGCCTGCAGCGTACATGTTCAGGAACATCTACACTTCCAAATCCTGTTTTGGCAGGACGTAAATTCCCCTTTGCCTTTTTTACCGCCAAAACGATCAGTGGTTGAATTTTCTTTTCATATAATTCATCTGCTGGGGTTAAATAAACAGCAGCAAC
>JANXUL010000017.1 GCA_025356235.1 Bacteroidota bacterium | reverse complement strand
AAGAACATTTGCCTGGCTTCTGAATTTTAGAAGACTGGTAATCAATTATGAGAGAACTACTGAATCTGCCATCAGTTACATATATTTAGCTATGATGTGCCTAATGGTAAAAAATATTAATTAACTCAAACAGCTTCTAAGTCTCACAAGTAGTTTCCTTCTTACCGAATATCCGGATTGCGATAATCATAAAAATATAGACAGAAAGAGTCCGGAGTACGATTTCTATATACGGGGAATGAAGAAAGGAGACATTAAATTGTAACAAATGCATAATGTTTTACTTTTAAATATTTGAAATAAATGAGAGCTGAATACCCTTCTATAATAACTAACAAAAAATATTGATAAAAAAACGCAGGACGAAAATTAAACTTAATAAATTTTGTCTTAATTTTTCATCCAAATCTTTTTGTATACTAAAAAATAAAGAAATGAAAAATAGATTACTTCATTTACTGATACCATTGTTTTTTTTAAGTTGCAGGTGTTTGTCGCAGCCTTATATTTCTTTTGCACCTGCTTTAACGAATACGGCAGGAACTCTTACCGATAAATCGAATATTGCTTTTGAAATAGGAAAACAATGGGAAGTATTTAGTATGGGCTTGGCCTTTGGAAAAACCACATTGAGCAGGGTAACAGGAAGAGATACCAGTAATTATTTAGAGATTCGTCCAAATCTCAATATATTTCAACAAGGAAAATTCACTAACACATTTACAGCAGGTATTGGTTATATCTTTCAGGCAAAGGAAAATCTATTAACTGAGCTTACCTATGGGATCGAATATTCCCTAACAGAAAAACTACATTTTAATGCGAATTTTGGCCAATATTTTTATAGCGGCAAAGAGTCTGCCAGTAATGTTACTTTTTTTGGCATTTCGGTTGTACTTTTTCTAAAACCTCAGAAACCCGGATCGCTCATTAAACAAAATAAATAAAACAGGGTAAACGTCAGGTTTTATACATGCCTGGCATAAAATTTTTATTAAACAATAAAACTATTCGCTATGAGAATTACTTCTTACCCTCGTTACCTCCTTATTTTGCTCCTGTTGCTCACAAATTTTACATGGGCATTCGCAAACAACGCCCCACCCTTGCGGGTTGTCATTATCCGGCATGGGGAAAAGCCAGAGAAAGGACATAACTTATCCTGTCAGGGTCAGAATCGCGCCGCCGCACTTCCGGCTATCTTGCATCAGAAATTTGGCAAACCCGATTATACATATGTTCCGAATATGGGTAGTAATAAAAAAACAATGGGATCAAGAATGTATGAGACAGCTGCTCCGTTTGTGAAACAATATAACCTTGCCCTAAATAGTGGATTTGAAAAAACTGATTACCAGAGACTAGCTGAAGATATTCTCAAAAAAAATGGAACAGTACTGCTTGTCTGGGAACATTTAGCTATTAAGGGCATTGCCAAAGCGCTTGGTATTAGTGAGCCCGGCAAATGGCCCACGGATGATTATGACAGTATATGGATCATCAGTTTCGACCACGGGAAAGCGATATTACACAAAGATCATGAAGGACTCCATCCTTCTGCGGCCTGCCAATAATTTGTTTTGCCGCAAGAAAATGATTATTTTACCCTATACTTATTAGTAAAAGGGTGACTAAAATCATTTTTATGAGAAAAATTTTGGTGGTCGTTTTCGCATTGCAGGTCCTGCTTATTTCTTGTGAAAAAGAACATGAAAGAGAATTTCCTTGCGCTTTGGTCCTTGTGGAACAAGTGCCGGTAGTGGTTAAGGAGGCTTTTGCGGCACGATACGCAAAAATTGCTGTGCAAAGCTGGTATAACAAAGACAATATCGGGTATTACGTTTCATTTGAGTTAAATAACACCAAAACATTGGCCAGCTTTAAAAATGATGGTAGTTTTATAGCAGAAATGGTTCAGGATCAGAGAGGACAGCACCATGATCATGAAAATAATTGTGGATGTGAGGTAACTAATTAAACAAATCTTAATATGGGAAACTTAGGGTTTCAGGAAATTTTACTTATTGGAGTAGTGATCCTTGTATTATTGGGCGGGAAAAAAAATCTGGAATTTATGAGGGGTATTGGGAAAGGTATACGGGAATTCAATGATGAAAAAGATAAAACGCCTTCTTCTGAGCAAAATAGTTTTACCGTATTTGATAAGGTCATTAAATTATTTCGGTCCAGACTGAACTCATCAGCTTACTTCTATCTTAGGGTAATCACATTACACCACGGTGGTGGCTAAAATAGGATTGATTTACAAACCAGCAATAGAAGAAAATTCAATGACTAAATCATGCCCGGAACTGGGAAAGAGAGAATTATCATTTCTTCTTCAAGCATCTTCCAAACGAGTAGGTAACAGTTGTGAAACTCGGCACCCTGGAGGTTAGAAACCCAAATCTAAATTCCTTTTTTAAAGATCGAATTTTTAAATCTTGACGTTTCAACCACCACTCTTCCCATCATAGAGGGGCAACATCAGCATATGGCATAATTTTTTAAGCTATGAACACATTGAAAGCAGATAAACCGTCATGTTTCAAACAAATCCCTGTGAGTGCAACTTTTTTTGAATGTAACGTTACCGTTCCGGGTCAGCCCTTCGCTCATTTTTTCGAACATACCATTGGCAGCGATCATGCTACAATTGCGTTGCGTGCAGACTGGCAAAAGCAGCTCCTCAGGTGCCACAAAGAACTGGGAACTAGGTATGTCCGTTTTCATGGGATCCTTTCCGATGATATGGGAACTCTGGTGGATGAGATCGACCAGCTTGTGTATTCCTTTTTCAATGCCGACCAGGTCTTTGATTACCTTGTATCGATTGGCATGCGCCCCTTCGTTGAACTCTCTTTTATGCCCCTATGCCTGTCGTCCGGAGACACCATCGTTTTTCATTATAAAGGAAACGTGACGCCTCCCCGGGACTATCAATTGTGGGCAAACCTGGTAAGCAAACTGGCGGCACATTGGGTGAACCGTTACGGAATAGATGAAGTCAGTCAGTGGTTTTTCGAGGTATGGAATGAACCTAACCTTTCTGCATTCTGGACGGGATCACAGGCCGACTACTTTAAACTATATCAGTATTCTGCTACCGCCATCAAGGCTGTAAACCCTTTATTACAAGTGGGTGGCCCGGCAACTGCCAATAATGGCTGGATAGAGGACTTTCTGAATTTCTGTGAAGAAAGTAAAACACCAGTTGATTTTATCTCTACTCATCACTACCCTACGGATGCATTCGGTCAACCGGGCGATGACACAATTACCCAATTGTCAAAAAGTAGGCGGAGTGTGTTGCAGGAAGAAGCCAGACAAGTTAAACGTGAAGCAAGGGCCAAACCTGTTTATTATACTGAATGGTGCACTTCTTCTAATCCCTTTGATGAATTACATGACCTTCCTTATGCTGCTGCCTTTATCATAAAAACGGTTATGGAGGCTAATGGATTAGTGGAAGGATATAGTTACTGGACCTTCTCTGATATTTTTGAAGAAAATTATTTTAATTCCATTCCCTTTCATGGTGGCTTTGGACTACTTACCATTTATGGAACACCCAAGCCATCGTACCGTGCGTACCAGCTTCTGCATGCACTGGGTACTGAAATATTCCCGGTTAGTGGTCAGCATGAAACCGTTGATGTCTGGATTGTAAGAAAAGGCGGATCCATACAAGTCCTGATAACAAACTGGGCACTGCCGCTTCATGACATCAAAACTGAAATTGTTGGTATACGTTTAACGGGATGCGCAGATTTGAGCGCGGGCTATATGGAAAGAATCGATGAGACTCATGCCAATAGTTATCGTGCGTGGCAGGATATGGGAAGCCCCGGCAGTCTGTCCGGGCAACAAGTAGCTCAGCTGGACGCCATATCTGAGATTAAGCAAGAGCCAATATATTTTTGCCTTGACCAGGGAACCTTATCACTAACAGTGGATGTTCCGCCCCAAGGTGTTGTCTGTATAACCCTGATGCAAAATGGATGAACAGCTATTAAGCCCGGTACTAACGCTTACTGATCCACAGGGAACGGATAAAGAAATGCTGGACCGGCTGCTCGCTGAAACCTTTCTGTATTTTATTGAACATACTAACCCTGAGAACGGGTTAATCGCTGACAAAACACAAACCGGTTCGCCGGCAAGCATTGCAGCAATCGGATTTGGTCTTTCCTGCTATATTATTGGAGTGCAAAGAGGTTTGATGACAAGGCTAGATGCCACCCGGAAAACGTTAACCATTTTACTGTTTTTTGCTAACAGTACCCAGGGAGAAGCATCAGATGCCACAGGCTATAAGGGCTTCTATTATCATTTTCTCGATATGCAAACGGGTAGGCGGGCATGGTCATCTGAATTGTCTACCATTGATACTGCTTTATTTATCGCAGGGGTATTGTCCAGTGCAGCTTATTTTACAGAAAACAATAAGGAGGAGGCACAAATACGGCAATTGGCGGACATTCTTTACCGGCGGATTGACTGGCAGTGGGCGTTAAACGGCAAAACAACTCTCTGCCATGGCTGGAAACCAGAGACCGGTATGCTGAAATACCGATGGGATAAAAAGCTTAGTGAGGCGCACCTCTTATATGCACTTGCTCTTGGTTCACCCAGTTTTCCTATTGAACCCCAGGGTTACCACAGATGGACAGAAAGCTTTGAATGGATCAAAAAATACGAAATTGAATATACCTACGCAGGCCCTTTATTTATTCACCAGTTCGCACATCTCTGGATGGACCTCAAAGGCCTGTCAGATGGATATAACAGAAAAACCGGAATCGATTATTTTGAGAACAGCCGTCGTGCTGCCCAGGTACACCAGCTATATGCAATAGAAAATCCAAAACAGTTTGCGCACTATAATCACCTTTCATGGGGCTTAACGGCAAGCGATGGGCCGGGCCCTTCAAATAAAATGCATAAAGGGACTAACCGTTTTTTTTACGATTATATAGCCAGGGGCGCGCCCTTCGGTCCCGATGACGGCACGATTTCACCATGGGCAGTAGCGGCCTCTTTACCATTTGCACCGGAGATTGTTATTCCAACGATACGGCATGTCATAGAGAGACTCCAGCTAAAATCTCCGGCCAAATACGGATTGGAAGCTAGCTTTAATGCCTCTTTTCCGGATAAAACAAAAAACCCTTATGGCTGGGTCTCACCGTGGCGGTTCGGGTTGAATGAGGGTCCGATTATTATGATGATAGACAATTACCAGCATGGATTTCTCTGGAAACTTATGAAGAACTGTGAGTACCTTGTTAACGGGCTGAAGCGGGCGGGTTTTACAGGTGGGTGGCTGGATGATAACATTTGACTTATTAAACAGATTCATGGAAAAGTATGACGTAATTATTATTGGGACCGGCGCGGGCGGCGGGTCATTATTGCACAAACTGAAAGATTCCGGAAAAAAAATTCTCGTCCTGGAGCGAGGAGGGTTTTTACCGCAGGAAAAAGAAAACTGGGATACCGTAGAAGTATTCCAGAAGGAACGATATCATATAAAGGAAGCCTGGAAGACTGAAGGTGATATTGACCTTCACCCTGGGACGGGATATTGGGTCGGCGGTAACACTAAAGTATATGGTGCTGCATTGTTCAGACTACGTGAAGCTAATTTCGAAACAGTCCAGCATGCGGGAGGCTCTTCGGTAGAATGGCCGGTAAAATACAGGGACTTCGAACCCTATTACTCAGAAGCTGAAAAACTGTATACAGTGCACGGTAAAATGGGACTTGATCCAACAGAACCTTACCGAAGGGAAGAATATCCGTATCCGGAAGTGAGTCATGAACCCAGGATTCAACAATTGCATGATGAACTTGTCCAGAAGGGTCATCATCCTTTCTACATCCCTCTCGGGATAAAACTTAATGAAGCCGACAGGGTAAATAGTGAATGTATCCGTTGTAATACCTGCGATGGATTTCCCTGCTTACTGCATGCTAAGAGTGACGCGGATATCAACTGTGTGAGGCCGGCTTTGCCGAATCCCAATGTCACTTTACATACCAATGCTACAGCTACCCGGTTGGTGACTAACAGTTCAGGGACTGACATTGATTATGTGGAAGTGTCCTACCAGGGCGGGATAGTTACTTATAAAGCGGATATCGTCGTTGTAGCCTGCGGTGCTATCAATTCCGCTGCACTTTTACTCCAGAGCGCCAATACAAATCACCCCAAGGGACTGGCGAATAAAAGCGATCAGGTCGGCCGGAATTTCATGAAACACCTGAATGCAGCCATGCTGGGCATCAGCACCAAACCCAATCCCACTATTTTTCAAAAAACCCTTGCTGTTAATGATTTTTACTGGGGCGATGATGAATTTGCTTTTCCAATGGGACATGTTCAATTGCTCGGCAAATCGAATAAGGACCAACTTTCCGCCGATGCTCCTTTTTTCGCTCCCGGCATGGTCCTCGATGAAATGGCTACCCATTCGATAGATTGGTGGATTACCGGCGAGGACCTGCCTGCCGCAAATAACCGTGTTCAGGTCATTAATGACCGGATCCATCTAGACTACACAGAAAACAATACCGAAGGATTCAACCGGCTGGTAGAAAAATGGAAACATATTCTGCAAAGCATTGATTCTGGAAACAGTTTTCTTCCGCATAGTATTTACTTGCGGAAGAACATCCCAATTTCGGGAACCGCCCACCAAGTGGGCACGCTCCGTTTTGGAACGAACCCGGCAACTTCCGTACTTGATATCGATTGTAAAGCACATGAGATAGATAATCTGTATGTTGTTGACGGTAGTTTCTTTCCTTCCAGTGGTGCGGTCAACCCGTCGCTGACTATTATGGCCAATGCTTTAAGGGTGGGTGACCACTTGCTGGAAAGACTGAAATAAAATATTGACAAATCATTTATCTGACAATTTTGAAAAAGCCGGGCGAGCATTTCGTGAAATATATGTATGAAGCAGCCGGACTCGGTTTATTCATGTTTTCCGCCGGGCTCTTTGATGTATTGGTAGACCATCCCAATCTGTATATCCGGCAACATATTAGTTCATCACTTGCAAGAAGATCATTAATCGGTCTGTCCATGGGCCTCACTGCCCTCTATATTTTTACCTCCTTATGGGGCAGGAAATCTGGTGCCTATATTAATCCTGCTGTGACAATCGCCCGGTTTAGGCTTAAGCAGATCAGCAGCATAGACTGTATCTTTTATATTTTGTTCCAGCTGGCAGGAGGGACATTTGGTATATGGCTCGTTTACCTAATTATTCCCAACCTTTTCAGTAACCCTGCGATCAATTATATAATTACCCAGCCCGGAAAGGAGGGTGAGGTAGTAGCCTTTGTTGCCGAATTTTTCATTTCATTTGTACTGATAAGTGTTGTCTTATTCAGTGAAAAAGATCAGCGGTTTTCGAGGTATACGGTATTTATTGTAGCTGTGCTCATACAATTATTCATCAGTTTTGAGGCGCCTTTAAGCGGGATGAGTATGAATCCGGCAAGGACTTTCGCCTCGGCGTTCGTTGGAAAACAATGGCACGGATTCTGGATATATTGCGTTGCGCCATTAGCAGCTATGTTGGCTGGAGCCGAATTGTCGAAATTTATTAAAAAATCACCTGAAAACTCTATTGTATGAAATCAGATTTAAAATTAAAAGGGCAGTCCGCGCTCGTCACCGGTGCTAACAGTGGTATCGGTAAGGGAATTGCCCTGGCCCTTGCAAACGACGGTGCTAATGTAGCGGTTAATTATGTTAGTAACCCAGAAGCAGCGCAGGCAGTGGTGGATGAAATCAAAGCCAACGGTGGAAATGCCATTTGTTTACAGGCTGATGTAAGCAATGAAGCACAGGTACAGGAAATGTTCCGCATTATGTGCCGGTCTTTTGGTACAATCGATATCCTGGTTAATAATGCGGGACTTCAAAAGGATTCGCCTTTTGCCGAAATGTCACTTGCCGATTGGCAACTGGTTTTAAACGTAAACCTTACAGGCCAGTTTCTTTGTGCAAGAGAGGCGGTACGCGAATTTCTGCGTAGAGGCATCGTCCCGGAAAGAAGTAAAGCAGCGGGAAAAATTATTTGTATCAGCAGCGTACATGAAGTAATACCATGGGGAGGACATGTGAATTATGCAACGAGCAAAGGCGGAGTAATGATGCTGATGAAAAGTATGGCGCAGGAACTCGCGCCCAAAAAAATACGTGTGAACAGCATCGGCCCTGGCGCTATACAAACACCCATTAACCGTTCCGCCTGGGAAACACCGGAAGCGATGGATAAATTATTAACTCTGATTCCTTACCAGCGTATTGGGCAGCCGGAAGATATCGGGAACCTCGCAGCATGGCTGGCTTCTGATGAGGCGGATTACATTACAGGCACTACCGTGTTCATGGACGGGGGAATGACTTTATATCCCGGATTTTCTACCAATGGTTAATATTGTAAAATGAACGCAGAACAAAAGCGCTTACAGGAAAATAGTCAAAAAGATGTTCCGCTTGAGTTATGGGGACCTTACCTGAGCGAGCGTCAATGGGGTACGATTCGCGAAGACTATAGTGAGAATGGTGATGCCTGGAATTATTTTACGCATGATCATGCAAGAAGCAGGGTTTATCGCTGGGGAGAAGACGGACTTGGCGGTATCAGTGACTATAATCAGCGACTATGCTTTGCTGTTGCATTATGGAACGGTAATGATCCCATCTTAAAAGAAAGGTTGTTCGGACTAACCAATGGAGAAGGTAACCATGGCGAAGATGTGAAGGAGTTATACTATTACCTGGACAATGTTCCCTCTCATTATTATATGAAGTACCTGTATAAATATCCGCAGGCGGCTTTCCCATATGAAGAATTGATCACGCAAAACCGGGGAAGAAGCAGGCAGGAACCTGAATATGAAATTTTGGATACCCAGGTATTTAAGGAGAACCATTATTTCGATGTAGTTATCGAATACGCCAAGCAATCCTCAACAGATATTTTTATCAAAATTGACATCACTAACCGGGGAGGGAATTCCGCGTCACTAACAATTTTACCAACATTATGGTTTTACAATCACTGGCAATTCGGGGAAGATAATCAGAAACCTTTGTTACAACTGGAAGACGCTGGTACAGTTCATGCCGTTAATAACCTATTGGGTGATTATTATTTTTATTTTTTGGATACAGACGAGATCCTTTTTACAGAAAATGAAACTAATAATGAAAAACTGTTTAACAAACCCAACCAGACTGATGTAGTAAAGGACGCTTTTCATGATGCCATTATAGGAAATAAGAACAGGGATATGCTGAAGAAGCGAAAGACGGGAACCAAATGTGCCCCTGTTTACACGTTTACAATCGAACCGGGTGCATCACGTACAATCCATCTGCGGCTTAGCAATGAAAAAATAAAGGATCCGTTTTCAAAAAACTTTGAAAATGTGTTTGCCATTAGAAAAAAAGAAGCAGATGAATTTTACAATGAAATAATACCGGCTGCTGTTTCAACGGAATCAATCAATATTTACCGACAGGCATTCGCCGGTTTATTATGGAGCAAACAATATTATCATTATGATGTTGACCGCTGGTTACAAACAAGTGACGGCATTACTCCTCCTGTTTTATCAAGGTTATTACAAAGAAATCATGACTGGAAAAATTTGAAAGCAAAGGATATTCTTTTGATGCCAGACAAATGGGAGTATCCCTGGTTTGCTGCCTGGGATCTTGCATTTCATTGTATTCCTATGGCGCTGATAGATACTGCATTTGCCAAACACCAGTTACTAATTCTGATGCGTGAATGGTATATGAACCCCGAAGGGCAGGTGCCTGCATACGAATGGAACTTCGGGGATGTTAATCCACCGGTACAGGCTTTTGCCGCATTACGGGTATATGAGATAGAGAAAGAAAAGACAGGTAAAGGTGATCTCCAATTTCTAAAAAAAATATTTCAAAAACTCATCATCAATTTTACGTGGTGGGTAAACCGGAAAGATTCCAATGGTAATAATGTATTCGAAGGCGGTTTCCTGGGCTTAGATAATATAGGTGTGTTTAATCGTAACAGCAAGCTGCCCGGGGAAATAAGCCTGGAGCAAACTGATGGTACTGCCTGGATGGGAATGTATGCCCTCAACATGATGGACATCGCTATTGAAATTGCCGTTCAGGATGATGCGTTTGAAGAAATGGCATTGAAATTCTATGAACACTTCGTTATTATTTCCCAGGCGTTAAATGAACTTGGGCTGTGGAATGAATCAGATCATTTCTTTTATGATGTATTGTCTATAGATGGTAAAAAACCTTTTGCGCTGCAAGTGCGGTCAATAGTGGGACTGATTCCTCTATTCGCAGTATCAGTCATAGGCAAAGAACAAATGAAAGGGCTTCCGGACTTTATAAAGCGGATGGAATGGTTCACAAACTACCGAATGGTTCACAACCAGTTTTTAGCGAACAGGCAACAGGATGGTGATAAGAATATTCTGTTTTCTCTTGTAGGGAAAGAGCGCCTTATCCAATTACTGGAATGGGTATTGGATGAATCAGAATTTTTAGGCCCGGGTGGAGTACGCGCAGTTTCCAGATATTACCGTGAGCATCCATATCAATTAACCATTGCGGGAGAAAATTACAATATAGAATATGATCATGCAGATTCCACTTCTGGATTATTTGGCGGCAACTCGAATTGGAGAGGACCTGTGTGGATGCCTTTGAATTACCTGCTAATAAAAGCCATACATAAATACGGCGACTTTTATGGTGATTCTATCCGTTTGCCATTTCCAAAAGGAACAGAAAATATATTGACCTTACACGAGATAGCTGACATGTTACGTGAAAGGATATTAAATACTTTCCAGCAAAACAATAATAACGCTAGACCCATACACGGGCAGTATAATTGGTTTTACCAGCAACCAGGCAATGAGAACCTATTATTGTTTTACGAATATTTTGATGGAGATAACCAGCGGGGCTTGGGTGCGAGCCACCAGACTGGCTGGACAGCACTAATTAATGACCTGATCAAATAATATATAACCTTTGGGCTATTTCCAGCAGGCGGAATGCAAATAAGCCAAGACAGTTCAAGGACTAGTCAATAGACATGAAAACCACTAAAATTGACCTTATGCTTGGAAAAACCACCATTTTTGTAACCCCGATACCATTTACGCATACCCCTTATAAAATATTTGTGTATGGTCTTTCTAAAATTAATACAACTCTTTGATTTTCAATACTTGATGGGGATCAATTTGTTCTGGCGAAGAGGGATCATCCACTCATCGAGATCTGTTTGAAGGGTGTCCAGACAGTTATACAATTTTATTCGGGAGGCGACAGCGTAAAACTCATCTTGCATAGTGCGATGCAACCTTTCGCAGATACCGTTGCTCTGCGGATGGCGGACCTTGGTTTTACTATGATCAATATCCTCGAGCAGGAGATACAGTTCTATTCGTGATTTTCCGGCCTGCCATTGAACTTAACAATATTTTTGTTTTGTGTTTAACTTTACCTCCCTCTTGAATATTTGACATATTATTTTTTTAATTTCTTTTTTCTTAGTCCCTGCTCCAGTTGTTGATATAAGCCTGAAAAGAGTTATAGAAAGCACATTAAAAGTACTTTGAATTTTGACTAATATTTTTAAATTTAGTGGTTCATCCTGTAGCAGCATTTCATTACTTTTTAAATTTAATCCTATGAAAACGCACTCTGTTATCAGCAAAATGCTGATCATTATTTTTATTTCATTAACATCGTTTATTCCTGTAAAAAACGCAAAAGAAAAAAAGGAGAGCAAAAAGGCTGCTGTTGTTTTACAATGTTCCTGTAGTACGCCTGGTAATCCAACTGCAACTCCATCCGGTTCAAATGTTATATTAAGTTGGGATGCTGTACCTGGAGCCATCTGTTATTCTTATGGAGGAAGTTATAAGGGGGGCGGCGGTTTCTCTGGGAATACGGGTGGAACCTGGCAGGTAAGGGCCATCTGTGGAGGAACCTGTACCAATGCTACCTGCAGTAGTGCCCCAACAAGTTCTAATACATTTTAATTAGATTGTCCAACCATGCTGCAGGATGAACATTTTTTTGACAATTTGCCCGGGAAGTTTTTTCTTGTACTGCTGTTTATGGCCCTATCTACCTCTGTTCATACACAACCGGCATGTATTAACTTACGAGACCCTTCCTGCCAGTGTAAGATTATCCCGCCTTATAATCTCTTAAAAAATCCTTCTTTCGAATCTTACACCCACTGCCCTAGCCCTGTACGTTTCTACAATACAGATTATGATATTATTGATTTTTGGCGGCCCGGAACGCTTACATCAGGTGTGGAGATCTATCATAACAATAAATGTCCTGACGATTCTGTACAGCTTAATTTTGCCAGGCCCGTCAAGCTGCCATTATCTGATGGTTCTGCTTTTATTTTAATTGGGCAAAACACTTCAGATACCGGAGCTGAGAAAACCCTGGATAAAGACTATATAGCGCAATGTTTACAAACACCCTTAAAAAAAAATGTTTCTTACAGTTTTGTTTTTTACGCCGGATTTCCAATGCCAAGATATGAAGAAATAGGCCCTAGAGCCACAGCTCCGGCAAACCCTTTTAAAGTGGCTGTTTTTGGCAATGCGAATTGTTCTGCCATTCCGTTTGGCAGGCCCTATAAAGGCAACGGTTGCCCCCTTAATGCAGGGGGATGGGTTTTATTAGGTGAGACATCTATAGCGGGAGATAGTACCGGATGGAGCCAGGGTAAAATTAATTTAACTATCCCCTTTGATATCAATGTGATTGCGATAGGCCCCGATTGTTCCAAACTTCCCCAATATTACAATGAGCGTAACAAATTGGTTGGTATTTTTTTCAATTACATGGACAATTTCAGCCTGGTTGAAACCAGGGACCTTAATTTACAATATATTTCAATCTTACAGGGCAATTCCTGCTCAGGTAACCTGTTATTAAAAGCGCCAACAAAACCAGGCGCCGTTTATCAATGGTATAAAGACAGCATTGCCATTACAGGGGCAACGGACAGCCTGTATGTTGTACCCGGTAACAATAGCAACGGTAACTACAATGTACGCATTACAAAAGCTACAGCAACAGATTGCATTATTTCTGAGCCTTTCCCTGTGTTTATTTCAAAGCTGTCAGCTTTACAATGGGTTACTGATACCGCTGTTTGCAGCAACCAACAAACAACCATCGCCCCGGTCGTACCCGGCATTCTGTATAACTGGAGTGGCGGCGCAAGGGACAGTAGTGTAACCGTTAGCCGCCCCGGTATCTATAACATAACAGCCATTGATTCAAATGGCTGTAGTAAGAATTTCGTGACACAGGTTCGCCCAAAAATATGCAGCAATTGCGATGTAGTACTCCCCAATGCCTTCAGCCCTAATGGAGATGGTATTAATGATATTTTCAAATCACAGAGTAATTGTAATGCAGATGAATATAACCTGCGGATTTACGCCCGCTCGGGAGCTGTTATTTTTGAAACAAAAGATATCAATACCGGCTGGGATGGAAGTTTTAATGGTAATCAAGTGCCTGTGGGCGCCTACTATTACCTGGTACGGTATAAAAATATAATTTCCCGATCAGACTTTATTTACAAAAACGGAGTGGTTATTCTTTTCAGGTAAGTTGAGGTATATATTTTTTTTCGGATCGATAATAGTTTGCGTGGGTTTTCCAGCCGATCAATTAAATGTTCATATTCATAATAAACTATAAGCTTTAACTGCTTTTTGTTATTACGCTTCAATCAAATAAGTTCGCAATCCAACTATTCATCTGAAGAAGCCAGATTGAAAGCATGTCACAACAAAATGCAACAACGTAATCAATGTTGAAGAAAAAAGATGGAATGTCAAAACCCATAAAGTGAGTGGCAACAATGAATTTTCACAAACGGCCATAACGTACCTTGGTAGCTGCAATCTCCTTAATCCTGGCCCTGATAGCACGATCTTCGCGTCCATGATATTGATAATAAAACATTGAATGGTGGATTTGAAGAACCCGACATACCCTGCGAGTTGACACCTTGTAATTGCTGATCATATCGAAGGCCAGCACCTTCTTCTGGGCTGGCCTCAGCGCTTTTTTTTAATAACATCTTGTAACATTTGCTTGTCAAGGCTGAGGTCAGCAACCATCTGCTTTAATCGGACATTCTCATCTTTTAACTGGCGAAGCTCACGCAGTTCAGAAACCCCTAAACCTCCGTATTTTTTCTTCCAGTTGTAAAAGGTAGCCTCGCTGATACCCAGCTTCCGACAGATCTCTTCAACCCTCACGCCCTGTTCAGATTGTTTGATCGAAAAGACAATTTGTGCTTCTGTAAATTTTGACTTTTCATGTGCAATTTTTCTTGTTTAAATTATGAATAATTGCCCCATTTTTCTAATTTACAATGCTCCGGTTTTTCGGGGGGAGGTCAATACCACTTATACCGTTGTTATATATTGCTACGGTTACAAAGCAGTTGTGCGCAGCTTTCTAAAAATTCCACTTGTGTCCTGCTTGAGCAATGCTACCCCTGAATTGTAGGTATCCAGGACATATGCCAACGCCATTTCAGTTGCTACATGATCCCCTATGCTAAATTTTTGTTCTTGGTAAATTTCATTATAAGTAGTAGGTAATTAATCAGTAAAATCCTGTGCATATCCTGGCACATGTATGCTTGGATATTGCTTTAAGAAATTACCCAGTGCAGCTCCGTTTGTCACTACCAGGGTCGCTGAAGAGACCTTCAGCGGACAAGTCGGCTGAAAATGTGAAAGAGACTACGCCCATCGAAGCTTTGGCTACGGTGGGCTTTTAGTAATAGCAGACTAGAAGAAACTCATTGTATTAACTGTTTTTTTCAGCAAGTTCAAGGGCCCTGCATACAATTTCCAAATCCATTTCACCCCTGAACCCACTAAACCCAACCGATAAACAAGTGCCATCTTTTAAAACTAAGGGCTGACCGCCTACCCATCCTATATAATCAGGCCTTTGAATTCCGAATTTAGTTTCATCAACCTCATTATTAAACGCCAGTTTTTCAAACTCTCCGGTTTTCAATCCCGTTATATGTACTTGGCTGGCTTTTGTCCATGCAACCCTGAAAGACTCCCGGGCTCTGATAGTATTTGAGCCGTACATCTTCCCATAAATCATTCCATCCTTATCAATAATACAAATGGCACAATTCCCATTAGCGATAACCTTATCTGCCTCATTTGCCATATATACCGGCAATAATCTCTCGGATTCAATTATTATTTTTTGTATTAATTCCTGCAATAATGAATGCTCCATATTTACTTTTTATTAAAAATAAATACTAATTCATTAAAACCCGTTATCATTTTCGCAGGCACTGATACCTTATGCAACCCAAGTAAGCGGGCTTTTGTTATTTTAAAAATAAGTTTTTTAATAATTAAGTACACTACGCGGTATCAAAACGCCTCGCCCAGATTGAAAATTATGGAGCTATATCCTTTACTAAAAGCATAATCAATTCCAATATTGGTATTGGAGCCCTTATTAAATTTAATCCGTAATCCCGTTCCGGCAGCAGGGTGCCAGTTATTAAACAAAGTTCCCGAACCACTTACGGTATTGATGTTAGCGAAAACTACAAAGCCAAGCAAACCATTATCAGTAATGTCACGCCGGTATTCGCCTTCCAGGTAAAACAATGATTTGCCGCGGTACCGGCTCTGGTCTATACCCCTTCCTGAACGGTCATACGGATCCCAGCCAATAGCAGGCAGGTCTAGATAGGGTGTTTTGCTATCGAATACTGTCCACATATATGACCATAGTGCCAATACATTTTGCTGGTTATGTTGCGCAGGATTGAGGGAAAAATATTTTCTGATATCTACATATAAAGAATGCCAGCTATCATTACTTCCCAACAGTGTTGGATTAACGCGGTACACAACATTGGCATAAGAACCGGGTAATGGATTGATAGAGTTATTGCGTGTATCATACAGAAAATTAAAGCTAACGCCCGATGAGAATGAATTACTGCCCGTACCATAGGCATAGCCGGTATATTGTTTCAGGTTAACTGTTGAATCATCGCTTTTAATATTCAAATGATAATCTAAATGATACCCAAGTCCCGCAAAAAAATAAGGAGTTATTTTTTTAAGTGCGCTTTGATAGAAACGGACATACTTATAATTTACCAGAATATGCTCATCATAGGCACGACTGCTCCCAAGGCCCCAGGTATATTGCGGATAATATAAAAAGCGTGTATCACCCTGGATGGTCCAGGTGTTATTGGGCAACCATACACTGGTTCGTAGTGGTAACCCGAAACGGCCATTAAAATTCCAGTATGGGGTAAAAGTGGCACTAGAAATATTCGTTGTTTTCCGCGGGCCCAGATAGGCAGCTGCTGTGGTACTGGTTATTAAAGCCCTGCCACTTCCGCCCGGAACAGAACTACTGATAGGTAATAATGAAAAATAAATTTTCTTATCCCGCTGTTCCCTTATTTTTTTGGTTTTGATATGAAATAATTTTGTTGCAATATCAATCAGGTCGGTTTGCGTTGCCGTATCTTTTACCGTATTATTTTGAGGAAGTATACTGGATGCATCCTGTGCCAGTAATAGGACGGGGAATAGGCATGCGATAAGAAATAAACTTTTGGGCATAAAGAATAATTACAATTGCCAAATAAAATTCAATTTACATTGGCCTTTCGATTATGCAATAATCGATGTGCAGTAAAGTTGGTTCTTTTCAAAATAGTAACTATTACATATATTTTGAAAATGATTACACGATTCACATATTTTTTTTAAGCCATTAAACCATTTTAACCTTTTTAACCATTGCCTTTCCATGCAAAAAAAATTGCCTAATCAAGTATGTCCAATAGAACACAAACTTGATTAGGCAAAATAATACTATTTAAAACATAAATACACTATGCGAAGAAGGGCGTTACCAATGCTACTACCTGGTCCTTTGTTAAAGGCTCATCAAAAGCTTCGGTTGCTGCAGAAACAGATATATTAGCATTCACACCTGAGAGGGTAGTGATTGTAACACCACCCTGAACTGTAGTGTCTTCACCTATATAATTTCCGTTAGTCCTTGAATCAATACCGCTTACAACACCTGTTATCCAGGGTTTTACCGGTGCACCGAGAGCCTGCCGCATCATACGTATATGAGAAGCATGACGGCCTTCAACTGAGTGGATCTGTAAAGCGGCGGTTAAAAAAGAGCGGTTAGCTGCCCCCTGTAAATTGGGTGCCTGGCCTTTGTAAGCCCTTACGCCGGTATCTTCAAAAGCCTGCGCTACGGCAAGAAAAGTACTGTAATTGGTAAATACATCAGGGAACGTTCCCTTGGCTGTGAAATCAAACTGCGCCGCAGTATAGGTATAAGGCACACCACCCGCCGCTGTGATCGCTGTTCTTAAAAAATTAACGTGTGCATTTTCATGATCACGGATAACTGTTAATGCTGTTAACCCGGCACCAGCAGGTATCAATCCCGGTGTTGCAACGCCTTTGATATAAAAATTGGACTCAAGATACTCCAGTTGCAATGCGAAATTCAATACACCAATAACACCTGTTGTTGTTTGTCCGTATGCCTTCTGGAAAATAGATCCCAATGCAAAAGGTAAGGCCGCAAGTGCAACTCTTTTACCTATGCTCCCGAAATTTTTAAAAGTATCCCTGCGCTCGCTGGTTCTTTCGTAAATCTCCGGATCCACTTTTTCAATTTCTGATAAGATATTTTGAAAATTCATAGTAATGATTTTTAAAATTAGTCAATATTTATTTTTTATGAAGGCAAATGACTTGCATCAATTTGCGTGGTGATGTAAGCGCCCGCAATAGCAAGCACTTGTGGTGGTGTTCTTGCCATATCAAGTGCATTTGCATCCACGGCAGTGTTATCTGCAAAACTACCCGGTGTGATCAGGTCGCGGATCAAAGCGGCATGACGTGCTTCTACAGAAACAATTTTACCCGCTAATGTCAGGTAACCTGCATCCTGTAATAATTGTCCTGCACCATTATAGGCTGTTACACCGAGGTCTTCAAAAGCTTTGGCTGTAGCCAATACACTTGTCCTGCTGGTAAAATCAATTGTTGAAAAATTAACCTCAAGCGCGCTAATGGCATTACTGCCCAATGCGGCTTTAAAAAATTCGCGGTGGGCAATTTCATGGTCACGGATATCTGTGAGATAAGAGGCCTCAGCTGCAGGCATACTGGAATAAGGGGAAGCCATCACTTTAATATAAAAAGCAGCTTCGAGCTGTTCCAGCGCGTATGCATAGTTTAAGATGCCAACATCACCACTACCAAGATCAAGACCACCATTACTGCTTGATTTTTTGCAGGCGGTTACTGCCACAACAGAAAGGAGCGAAAAACGGCCTGCATTAATTAAGAATTTCTTACGTGAGTGCTTCTTGGATGGTTCAATAATCGTTGTTACAGAATCATCCAGCTGATTCGTTGTATTTGTCATAATTTATTTTTAAAAATGGGGAATGAGGTGTACTAAAAAAGTAGGTCGGAGAAATTTTTATTTGGCTGGCTTTTCTATTTATAGGATGAAAAAACAATGTTTTTCTTATCATTTTATTTATTATCGGTAAAATGATAATTACATCGTAAAGTTCAAGCCTATCAAAATGACAATTGTTACACAACTCACGAAACTTCTTGCAAAATTCGCACATCAATTCGGTCAGTGCCTTTCTGCTTCACAGGTGCATCAATCCGCTTACTCCCGGGCCCATAAAACCTAAACCCCATAAGCATCTTAGCCTTCATGAATACTATTTATGCACGTCACTTTATGAAGCTTTTTACGCTTCTTGTTTATTAAAAACAACAATAAATACTAAATACATTAAACAGGATAAAATAGGATGCCCGTTTTGTTTACGGGACTTGGTTTTAACCCGCATTGTGAAATGAATGGCATATAAAAATCCTCCTTCCGCATTTCTACTTGCTTCCTGGGCATAGGCTGATTTTAACAAGGGCATGATGAGAAAATAAAGCCATTTATCCAATATAGTTTCCGTACTTGGTTGCCAGGTAAACGATGGTTTGACAAACCTGCAAAGCAGAGTCGGGCGGGTGGCTTTCGTTAGTCGTCTCACCAATCCCCCTTACAAATGCCAGTTCCCCGCATCATTTTACAGCATTTTTAAATCAGCAATGCCCTTTACCTTTGCTGAAATTCGAACATCGCTTGAAGCATCTTTCCGCCCTCAATAAATATTTCTGGAAATACCGTAAACGTTTCTTTATCGGGATATTTTTTGTGGTTGCCTCTAACTATTTTGCGGTATTGGCACCACAAATCACTGGCTTTGTCATTAACCAGGTACAGCAACGCCTGCCTGGTGCCAGACCAATGCTTTCCCAGCCTGTTCATGACCGATTGGTAGATTGGTTCATTAATTTGATTCAATCGGCTCATACGAGCTTTGGCTGGCTGGTGGCTTTATGCAGCATTACAATTCTTGCATTAGCTGTTATAAGGGGAATATTAATGTTTTTTATGCGGCAGACAATCATCGTCATGAGCAGGCATATTGAATACGATCAGAAAAACGAGGTTTTTCAACATTACCAGAAACTCGATACCAATTTCTACAAAACCCATAGCACAGGCGATCTTATGAACCGGATGGCAGAGGATATCAGCCGGGTAAGGATGTACACCGGTCCCGCCGTGATGTACCTCATCAACCTGATTACCCTGATTGGTTTTTGTGTAATGAATATGCTGCGCAAAGATGTTCACTTAACCTTACTGGTACTGGCACCCTTGCCCATACTCGCCATTACCATTTACCTGGTAAACAGCATCATTAATAAAAAAAGTGAAAAAATACAGTCGTTATTATCAGACCTAACTACCAATGCCCAGGAGTCTTTTTCAGGTATCCGGGTGATTAAATCTTTTGTGCAGGAAAAAGCCATGTTGGGTTTCTTTCAAAAAAATAGTGAGGATTATAAAAAGAATGCAGTGGGATTGGCAAAAGTAGAAGCCATATATTTTCCAAGTATGGCATTGATGATCGGCATCAGTACATTGGTTACGATACTGGTGGGTGGCCTGCAGGCATTGCAGGACAGCAGCAAAGTAGGATTGATCGTGGAATTTGTGATCTATATCAATATGCTTACTTTCCCCGTAAGTGCCATCGGCTGGACTGCCAGTATGATACAAAGGGCCGCAGCCTCGCAAAAAAGACTGAATGAATTCTTACAAACCGAGCCTGTTATCGCCAATCCTGCAAACGCTTTAACAGCAACTGTTTCAGGAGATATTATTTTTGATGATATCAGTTTCACTTACCCGCATACTGGCATAAAGGCTTTGGATCATTTTAATCTGAGTATTAAAAAAGGCGATAAGGTTTTGTTGTTGGGAAGAACGGGAAGCGGTAAATCAACCATTGCCCAGCTATTACTCCGCTTTTATGACCCAACAGAAGGCAGCATAAGGGTGGGGGAGCATTCCTTAAAAAAAATTGACCTGCATACCCTTCGCGAACAGATCAGCTATGTTCAGCAGGATGTTTTTTTATTTAGTGATACAGTAAGCGATAATATCAGTTTCGGACTGGCCCAGGCCGCCATGCAGGATAAAATTGAACAGGCTGCCAGTTTTGCCAGTGTGCATAAAGAAATACTTGGTTTCAGTAATGGCTATAATACCATGATCGGGGAAAGGGGAGTAACCCTTAGCGGTGGCCAGAAACAAAGGATATCCATCGCCCGGGCACTCATAAAAGAACCCGAGATTATTGTATTTGATGATTGCCTTAGTGCCGTTGATGCCAAAACAGAAAATGAGATCATTAGTAATTTATACCGTTACCTGCACGATAAAACCGCTATCATTATTACCCACCGCATTTTTTCTTCCTTCAATTTCGATAATATCATCGTTCTGGAAAACGGCGAGGTAGCCGAACAGGGCACACATGAAGTGCTAATGGCCAATAACGGCTATTATGCAGAGTTATACAGGCTACAATTGACAGAAGAGGGGAGAGAGATAGGTTAGATAACCGCAAGATTTACGTCCGTACCTAATTTAATGGTATTGCCCCAAATCCTAAAATTTTGGTAATTCTGAAACAATCCTATATTTGTGACACTTATAAAAAAAATGAAAACCAAAAACTAAAAACTGTGGCGTACGAGAACAACGACAAAAAGATGGAGAGTGTTTACAGCAAACGTATCAGGGCCGGTAAAAGAAGAACCTATTTTTTTGATGTGCGGGCAACCAGGGGTAATGATTACTTTTTAACCATTACCGAGAGCCGCAAACGTTTTGATGACAATGGGTACGACAGGCATAAGATCTTCCTTTACAAAGAAGATTTTAATAAGTTTATCAAAGCTTTGGGTGAAGCCATAGACTATGTAAAAACAGACCTGATGCCGGATTTTGATTTTGATGCATTTAACCACGAATACAATGATGCGGAAGGTGGCGAAGGTGGAACCGGAACAGAAAGAGAGCAGGTTAGTGCTGAACCAGAGGCCGTTGCAGCAGAAACAACCGTTGATGTAGAAGCAGCTGTTGCTCCTACACCCATTACAGACGCTGTTGCCGCTTCTAACAGTGCGTCTGAAGAAGTAGATAAATGGTAAAACAAAAATATTGAGTAAATAAGAAAGCCGCTGTTGAAGCGGCTTTCTTATTTTATACCTTACCTAACCTAACTCCCTTGAGGGAATGGGGTGAGGCCGTATGATGTACCCTTTTGGCAGGACAGATATTGTAGAACGCTAAGATATAAAGAACTTCATTATGTAGGGTTAAAAAATAGTAAGCAAGTTTAAAGAAGCGGCGATGGCTCCATTGCAAGAGCAAGTCGCCGCTTCTTTTTA
>JANXUL010000003.1 GCA_025356235.1 Bacteroidota bacterium | reverse complement strand
TGCTCATTTTGTATGCCGGTAATTTTTTACGCTATCCACAAAAGCCCTGGCGTGATCAACGGGTACATTAGGCAAAATACCATGCCCTAAATTGGCGATATGCCTGCCTGGCCCAAATGCATCCAGCATGGCTTTGACTTCTTTCTGTATAACGGGAATGGGCGATAATAATTTAGCCGGATCGAAATTCCCCTGAAGAGTTATATTTTTCCCCGCAAACTGCCTTGCCATTTCGGGACGTATGCACCAGTCAATCCCCAAACCCTGCGCACCGGTTGCTGCCATCGCATCTAAACTATGCCAGGCACCTTTGGCAAAAAGTATAGTGGGAACAATATCTTTTAAAGCAGTAATAATCTGCCGCATGTATTGTAAGGAAAATGTTTCAAAATCATCCGGACCTAATAGCCCGCCCCAGCTATCAAATAACTGAATGGTATCCGCGCCTGCTTTTACCTGTGCGGTTAGATAGACAATGGTGGTATCGGTGATCATCTGTAAAAGCTGGTGAGCCAATTCGGGTTGTGTGTAGCAAAATGCTTTGGCCTCGTCGAATGTTTTGGAGCCCTTGCCTTGTACCATGTAACATAATAATGTCCATGGTGACCCGGCAAAGCCAATTAACGGCACCCTTCCATTGAGTTCCTGTTTAATCATTTTAATGGCATCGAATACATAACCTAATGTTTCATCAACATCAGGAACACGAACACGTTTCAAATCATTCAATGTCTTTATCGGATCGGGTAAGAAGGGTCCTTTACTTTCAATGAGCTGTACTTCTAATCCCATCGCTTGGGGCACCACCAAAATATCAGAAAATAAAATAGCAGCATCTACGCCTATAATATCTACCGGTTGGAGTGTGATCTGGCAGGCTAATTCGGGTGTCTGGCATCGTTCAAAGAAGCCATATTTGCCCCTGAGTACCATATATTCCGGAAGGTAGCGGCCGGCCTGGCGCATCATCCATACAGGTGTTCTTTCCGTTTCTTCTCCCCGAAGGGTTCTTAGTAAGAGGTCGTTGTGTATCATATTTTGTGAGTAGTGAGTAGTGAATGGTGAGTATCTTTTGGTATGATATGTAAT
Source organism: Bacteroidota bacterium (assembly GCA_025356235.1). Classification (GTDB taxonomy): domain Bacteria; phylum Bacteroidota; class Bacteroidia; order Chitinophagales; family Chitinophagaceae; genus Sediminibacterium. The sequence goes on along the minus strand of JANXUL010000003.1, from coordinate 17,516 downwards.
CAGGTTTTACAACTGCATCTTTTTTATATTAATAAATCATCTTTCATTTAAAAACTCACTACTCACAATTCACTACTCACGATTCAGGTTCACCATTTACAAAAAATATCCCATCGCCTGCTCCACCAGTTTCTCTTTCCCTGGTAACTTGCTTACGATGATTTTATTGCCGCAATTTTTGTGGATGGTTTGCTCTGTGGTGATACCAATAGCGAACACAATTGTTTTGGCAGGTAACTTATTATTTTTAAAAAAACTGTCAACAGCACTGGGACTAAAAAAAACTACCCCGTCATATTCTTTTTCAAGGGTATGATTAATAGGAATGGTTTGGTAAACCGTGATCTCGATTACATTGATATCGTGCGCTTCCAGTTTGGAAGGTAGCTCTTGCCTGCGTTGATCGCCACAGAAAAAGACCACTTCATCTGTGGTATCTTCTTCAATAATTAATTCTGCCAGTTCCATGGCGCTGTCGGCTGTTCCTGCAATCGCGGTTTCGCCGAAGTATTCTTCTATCAGTTCTTTGGTGCGGTAGCCGATGCAGTAAATGTTCCAATCGGGAATATGCCCATCCAGCATTCCTGTAACAGATTCAACTGCATTCATACTGGTGAAAACAACGGTTGCCAATTGTATGGATACCTGTTCAACTTCCTGTTGTATTTCTATGGTTTGAATGGGTTCTGTTTCTATGAATGACAAAGTATCGAGCACCATATTTTTTGCGCGGGCATCCTGCAACAGAGATTTGTTAACAGGCCGGGTAGATAATATGTTTATTTTATTTTCCTGCATCGCGAATAGCAGCTACTATTTTATCGGCTCCTTCCTCTAATAATTTTTTTGCGGCCTGTATACCCAATGCTGCGCTCTGCAGTAAAGGGACATTCATAGCACTCTCCATTTTGTCTTTTCCGTCGGGCGATAAGATATTACCCTGGAAAAAAACAGTATCCTCTTTCAACTCCGCTAACGCACTGATAGGTGTTGAGCATCCGCCGAATAGTGTTCTTAAAAAATCCCGTTCAATTTTCGTACACAAAGCTGTAGTAGTATCATTCAACAATACACAGATATCTTTTGCTGCCGTATCTTCTTCTCTGCAAACGATCATAATAGCACCTTGTGCGGGGGCGGGCAACATCCAATCCAGTTCTGCAGATTTTTCGGGTCGTAAGCCGATGCGCTCTAATCCTGCCGCTGCAAAAATAGCCCCATCCCATTCGCTTTCAGTCACTTTGCGCAACCTTGTATTTACGTTGCCACGCAGGTTTTCAATAGTATGGTGCGGATAACGGTTTAACCATTGTGCTTTGCGGCGGGTGCTGCTGGTGGCTATGATACCCCCGGCCGCTGAAGGGGAACTGATCTGTAAATTATTCAGTTCCCATGCATGGATGACGGCACTGTTTTTATAAACAAAAATATCCTTATAAGAAGCACGCATTAATACTGCAGCCTGTATAATTCCTTGTGCCAATTGTGTGGGTACATCTTTCATGGAATGTACGGCTATGTCTATCCGGTTATTTAATAAAGCAGCATCGAGTGTTTTGGTAAAGATGCCTTGTACACCAATTTCATAAAGTGGGGTTACTAGGTCAATATCGCCATCACTTTTTATATATACCAGTTCTGTGGTAATACCTTGTTGCAGCAGTTGTGACTGCACTAATGTGGCTTGCCAAACAGCCAGCTGGCTGTCGCGGGTCCCTATCCTCAATACTTTGTTCATGGATCAGTTAACGCTGGTTGTCATAAAATCGTTGATAGCCTCAATATAGTAACATCCGGGCTGATGTTGGTGACGCATTTTCATGGCCACATTATTTACGGCTTTCTGAATAGCCGCTTTGTTCATCGTTTGCCGGAGAGCCGGGTCTGATGAGCGGAACAATTCGCAGGAATACATATCCTGTAATTTCTGTTTTACCGCTTTCAATATGGGTACATGGCGGCGCAACTCATGCCATTCAAGAAATTCAGTTATGTGATCAGAAATAATTTCCATCGCCCTGGGAACTTCGGCCTGGCGCTTTTCAAGCGTTTTGTCATTGATCAGCGAAAGGTCATCCACATTCGCCAATAGAATATGCGGAAGTGTGCCGGTTGCCGGCTCAATATTATTAGGGATAGACAAATCAATCAGTATTTTAGGCGTACTGTGTAAAAGGCTTTGTCTGGTAATAACAGCTTTATCAGCATTCGTGGCCACAATTACAATATCTGCCGAATGTATTTCATATTCCATTGCCGCATAAGCCGAACTGCGTAAACCTAGCTCAGAGGCCAGTTCAACAGCTTTTTCATCTGTACGGTTGATGAGAGTAATATTGGTTGTTTCCAGATAATCAATCAGGTTCTTACAGGTGTTACGACCAATTTTACCGGTACCCAGTAAAACGATTTTTTTGCTGGAAGTATCCACACAATGTTCTTTCAGGAACTGGATAGCGGCAAAGGAAACAGAAATGGTGCCCCCACTTAAAGCAGTTTCATTCTTAATAAGTTTTGAGGATTGTAATACCGTATTGAACAACCTTTCTGTAAAACCTCCAATCATTCCTTTTTCTTTGGCAAATTTTACAGCCAGCTTCATCTGTCCCACAATTTCATAATCACCCAGTATCTGTGAATCGAGGCCTGCTCCAACAGAAAAGATATGCTCTATGGCTTCCTTACCTTGTTTGATATAGCATAACTGACGAAAAGTATCGACATCTCCGGTAGTTTCTCCGCAAAGCAGGGTTATTAATGTATCTGCATCGGAGGATAACCCATAAATCTCTGTTCTGTTACAGGTACTTAATATGAATATTTCGGTTAGCCCCAGAATAGCGGCTTTTTGTAAAAGAGAAGCATATTGATCCGGACTAATAGCAAATTCCCCACGAATAGCGGCATCTGTTTTTTTATAGTTAATCCCGGTTACAAAAAATTGGTTGATCTCCATGCTGCTGATTCCGCTTTTAGGACTGTTTTTTTAAGTACACAAAGGTATCCTTGGGGCTTTGTTACAAAGCATGATTTACGTCATTACTCTGTCATTTCTGTGTCACGTTTCAGGGTTTTATTACTAAGAAAGCTGATATATATCATTATCCTCCTCTCCTTGTGAAAATCTGTTTAAAAAACATCGAACAGTAAAGTATGCTGATTGTTACTTTACATTTGCAAACACAATTCCATTATGCTACAACCTGCGAAAAAAGCGATCTTATTAATGAACCTGGGCTCACCGGATTCTACGAAAGTAAAAGATGTTAGAAAATACCTGAATGAATTTTTGATGGACGGGAGGGTAATTGATATACCCTTTATTGCCCGTGCCTTATTGGTAAGGGGGATTATTGTACCGTTCAGGGCCCCTAAATCCGCGGAAGCGTATAAGACCGTATGGACAGATGAAGGTTCGCCACTAATTGTATTTACAAAACAATTGCGGCAATCCCTGCAACAAAAAATAGAGGAGCCGGTGGCCGTGGCCATGCGTTATGGAAGCCCATCGCCGGCAGCAGCTTTTGATCAATTGCTTCAACAACACCCCGGTCTTGAAGAAGTGGTACTTGTTCCCTTATATCCACACTATGCCATGAGTAGTTATGAAACGGCAGTAGTATATGCCGAAGAGCAATACGCTCAACAGGCATACCCCTTCAAACTTTCGGTGCTTAAACCCTTTTATAATAACCCCGATTACATCCATGCATTAGCAGCCAATATTGAACCCTGGCTGGCGAAAGATTATGACCATATATTATTCAGCTACCATGGCATACCAGAAAGGCATATCCGTAAAAGCGATACTACAGGCTGCCATTGCCTGAAGGTTACCAATTGTTGTGAAACAGATTCACCTGCACATGCCACCTGTTACCGGCACCAGGTATTTACCACCACACGTTTGGTAACAGAAAAACTTGGCTTGCCCAAAAACAAATTCAGCATTTCTTTTCAGTCGCGTTTGGGTAAAGGATGGCTACAACCTTTTACAGATATCCGTTTGGAAGAAATGCCTAAGGAAGGGATCAAAAAATTATTAGTGGTTTGCCCTGCATTTGTAAGCGATTGCCTGGAAACACTGGAAGAAATAGACATGCGGGGAAGAGAATCTTTTATGCAGGCCGGCGGCGAATCTTATTCAATGATACCCTGTTTAAATACACATCCATTGTGGGTAGACGCATTGGCAAAATGGATTGGGGAATATAAAACGGGCAACAGGCAAATCATATCGTCTATTGAAAAGTAAATAGTCGATATTCAGCTTCGAGATCAAACATACTTCATAACTGTATCCATGTACCCTTACCTGAAAGCGTTACATATTATTTTTGTGGTTACCTGGTTCGCCGGACTTTTTTATATACCCCGTTTATTTATCTATTCAACCGAAGCGGGTGAAAAGACTGGCCAGGAGCAAAAGGTTTTACGTGAACAGTTGGCACTGATGATGAAAAGATTGTGGTACGGGATTACCTGGCCATCGGCGATATTGACTTTAATACTGGGAACCTATACGATGTTTGATGGCGGCTGGAACAGGGTTGTTTTTGATCCCGCAGGCCAGTGGTTATTATTCAAACTGATTTTTGTTGTTTTACTTTACCTCTATCATTTATCACTCCACATGATATTTTTGCAGGAGATGCGTGGCGAATTCAGGTACAGTTCCCAGCAACTCAGGATATGGAACGAAGTAGCCACTGTTTTACTCATTGCTATTGTAATGCTGGTAACAGTAAAACAAAGCCTTAGTTTTGTTTGGGGTATTGCCGGACTGGTCGTCTTCATCTTTTTACTGCTCGGCGCCATCGCTATTTATAAACGGGCACGCAGAAGATCGAAATAGAGTTTTTAAATGGCTTTACTGAAAAGCGGTGCACTTGAAACGATCTTTTTTCTATGCACATGCAGGTCAAAAGCAAAACAAATATTCCTGATAAAATGACTGCCTTTTTCAGTTACCTCAAGGCCTGTATCGTCCAGTATAATCAACCCGTCATTTTCCAGGTCTTCCAGTAAGGGGAAACTCCACTGTTTCAGCAGCGTAAGGTCTTCTTCTCTGAAACTTGTTTTTCCCCGGCAACTGATATCGAGTATGTATTTGCCGAAAGCCTTGTCTTCGTCAGTCAAAAAATAACCTTTAGTAACAGCCAGTTCTCCTTTACCGATCACATCATAATAATTATGCAGTGTTTTTTCATTCTGTGCATACCCCATTCCGGCATCACTGATAGCCGAAACGCCCAGCCCGATAAGCATATTGGTGGGATGTAATGTATACCCCATAAAGTTCCGGTGAAGGGTGCCGTCTGTTTTCGCACGGTACAAATCGTCGTGCGGAAGGGCGAAATGATCCATGCCAATATCAATATAACCGGCTTCCTGAAATAATTTTTTACTCAGGCGATACAGTTGCATTTTTATTTCAGCCGAAGGCAGGTCATGCTCATCAAACAACCTTTGCGCACGGCTGGTCCAGGGTACATGTGCATAGCTGTAAAAGGCAATCCTGTCGGGTCTTAATTCAATGGTTTGCCGTATGGTTTTTTCCATACTTTCCGGTGTTTGTAAGGGCAGACCGTAAATCAGGTCGGTATTAACGGATTCATACCCGATTTCCCTGGCGTCAAGGATCACCTGTTGCACTCTTTCCAAAGGTTGAATGCGGTTAATAACCCGCTGCACTTCCGGGTTATGGTCCTGTACCCCAAAACTTACCCGTCTAAAACCAATAGTGTACAAGGCCTGAAGGTGTTCTTTCGTGGTATTATTCGGATGGCCCTCAAAACTGAATTCACGTTCGGGATGGATCGTGGCTGTCTCAAATAAGCGGCTTAACAGGTTTACGAGGTTTTCAGGAGAAAAAAAAGTAGGCGTGCCACCACCCAAATGCAGTTCGCGGATGACCGGTTTTGTTGTCATCAGGGCGCAATAGAGTTTCCATTCTGCCAGTATTGTTTCAATGTAAGTTTCTTCAACAGAGTGTTGGAGAGTGATTTTTTTATTACAGCCACAATACGTACAAAGCGATTCGCAAAAAGGCAGGTGTATGTATAGACTGATGCCATTTGCAGCATCATTCGCTTCAAATTTATGCCCGAAAAGCCTTTCCCATTGATCCTTGTACAGGCCTTCTTTCCAGAACGGAACGGTTGGATAGCTGGTATACCGGGGAACAGGCTGGTTATATTTTGTTAAAAGGGCGGTCGTAATGTTCATATCAATCTATAAGGTGCAAAACTAACCAGCTCGGGAAAGAGAAAACATGAGTTTGGTCATGCGGGAAGCAAATATTGCCCGTAATATCCAGTTTTACTGCCGGTGAAACCCTTTCAGACCTGATTTCTGATTGGGATATTTACTACCTTCGCAGACTTTAAAAACAGACAGGATAAGCCTTTTATGCGTGTGAAATACCCAGAATTCTCCGGATTAAACCTTCCGGTAATCGAACAGGAAATATTGGCCAAATGGAGCAATGGACAGGCTTTTGAAAAAAGCGTTTCACTCCGCGAGGGCAGAAAGCCCTTTGTGTTTTATGAAGGCCCACCCAGTGCCAATGGCATGCCCGGCATACACCATGTGATTTCACGCACGTTGAAGGATATGGTTTGTCGCTATAAAACCATGCAGGGCTTCCAGGTAAAACGCAAGGGTGGCTGGGATACACACGGGTTGCCAATTGAGTTGGGTGTAGAAAAAGAACTGGGTATTACCAAAGAAGATATCGGCAAAAAAATATCTGTTGAAGACTATAACCAAAAATGCCGCGAAGCAGTATTGCGCTATAAAGGCAAATGGGATGAGCTTACAACCAAGATGGGTTATTGGGTTGATCTCGATCATCCCTACATCACTTACGAGAATAATTACATTGAAACACTCTGGTGGATACTGAGTGAATTATATAAAAAAGGATTGTTGTACGAAAGTGTCAGTATCCAACCCTATTCACCCGCTGCTGGAACAGGCTTGAGTTCGCATGAACTTAACCAGCCGGGAACGTATAAGGATGTAAAGGATACAAGTGCTGTGGCCATGTTTAAGGCGATAAGGAATAAGAAGAGTGATTTTCTTTTTAAAGAAATCACTCCGTTTCCACACAGTGGAGAGGGCGGGGGTGAGGTATTCTTTATGGCATGGACAACTACGCCATGGACGCTCCCTTCTAATCTCGGTTTAACAGTTGGTCCCAATATTACTTATGTATTGATAAAAACATTCAATCCATACACGCACCTTCCTGTAAATGTAATACTGGCGAAAACTTTGCTGGGTAAGTATTTTAAGCCAGAAGGAGAAAATACCGGTTTTGAAGAATATGATGAAAAAGCAAAAATTCTGCCCTGGGAAGTGCTGACAGAATTCAAAGGATCGCAAATAGAAGACTGTGAATATGAGCAACTACTTTCCTACGAAGCCAACTCTTTAGAAAACATCAACCTCCAAACCCCAAACGCCAAACCCTTCCGCGTTTTGCTAGGTGATTTTGTAACTACAGAAGACGGTACCGGCATTGTACACACATCCCCCGCATTTGGTGCAGACGATTACAAGGTTGGAAAAAAATACAATATCGGCATCTTAACGATGGTTGATAAGCAAGGCAAATTTGTAGAGGGACTTGGTGAGTTCAGTAACCGGTACGTTAAGAATTATAAAGACGATCCCAATTACGTAGATGTGAATGTTGACATCAGCGTAAAACTGAAAAAAGAAAACCGCGCGTTTAAAGTAGAAAAATACGAACACAGTTACCCCCATTGCTGGAGAACCGATAAACCCATTCTCTATTATCCGCTGGATGCATGGTTTATTAAAACCACGGCCGTAAAGGATCGGATGGTGGAACTGAATAAAACCATCAACTGGAAACCCAAATCAACCGGCGAGGGCCGCTTTGGTAACTGGCTCGAAAATATGGTTGACTGGAACCTCAGTCGCAGCCGCTACTGGGGCACACCCTTACCCGTTTGGAGAACCGAAGAGGGCGATGAACAAGTATGTATCGGTTCTATTCATGAACTGAATGAAGGTATCAGAAAAGCCAGTGAAGTATTGGGTGGTGATGTAAACAAACATTACCTGCACGAAGGGATACTCGACCTGCACAAACCATTTGTGGATGATATCATTCTGGTAAGCGCCTCCGGCAAACCCATGAAGCGTGTAGCCGACCTGATTGATGTGTGGTTTGATAGCGGTGCTATGCCCTACGCCCAATGGCATTATCCTTTTGAGAATAAAGAACTGGTTGATAAAGGCGAGGCTTTTCCCGCCGATTTCATCGCCGAAGGGGTTGATCAAACCCGTGGCTGGTTTTACACCCTGCATGCATTGGGTGTGATGTTGTTTGACAGTGTTGCTTATAAAACCGTGGTGAGTAACGGACTGGTATTGGATAAGAACGGAAATAAAATGAGCAAACGCCTGGGCAATGTGGTAAACCCATTCGAAACCATTGAAAAATATGGTGCCGATGCTACCCGCTGGTACCTGATCACGAATGCCTCGCCATGGGACAATTTAAAATTCGACCTGGCAGGCATACAGGAAGTACAACGTAAATTTTTTGGTACGCTGTATAATACTTACCAGTTCTTTGCTTTGTATGCAAATGTGGATGGGTTTGCTTTTACAGAAGCAACCATTCCTTTGGCAGAAAGGCCCGAGATCGACCGTTGGATACTTTCTTCTTTAAATACTTTGATAAAGAATGTAACAGCAGCCATGGATGATTATGAGCCTACTTTAGCGGGCCGTTCCATTGAAGAATTTTTAGATGAACATTTAAGCAACTGGTATGTGCGCCTCTGCCGCCGTCGTTTTTGGAAAGGGGAGTATGAACAGGATAAGATAAGTGCTTACCAAACTTTATATGAATGCCTGGAGACAATCGTTCGCCTAATGGCACCGATATCCCCATTCTTCAGCGATTCTGTTTTCCGTAACCTGAATGCCGTAACCGGTAAGTTCACTGTTGAATCTATCCATCATGCTGATTTCCCGATCGCCAATGAATCGGCTATTGATGCTTCGCTGGAAGAAAGGATGCAGTTGGCGCAGGATGTATGTTCGCTGGTATTATCGCTTCGTAAAAAAGTAAATATTAAAGTGCGCCAGCCATTGCAAAAAGTGATGGTACCGGTTTTGAATGCCGGAATGAAAACACAATTGGAAAAAATCGAAGACCTGATTAAAGCCGAAGTGAATGTGAAAGAAATGGTGTACATCACCAAAACAGAAGGGGTGATTAGCAAAAAAATAAAAGCTAATTTCAAAGCATTGGGTACCCGGTTGGGTACCAGGATGAAAGCAGTAAGTGCGGCTATCAGTAATTTTTCCCAACTGGATATAGCTATGATTGAAAAAGAAGGCAGCTATAATTTAACGGTAGAAGGAGAACTCATTACCGTTGGATTGACAGATGTAGATATAGTAGCCGAAGACATCCCCGGGTGGAGTGTAGCCAGTAAAGGCAGCCTTACGGTTGCCCTGGATATTACCCTTACCGATGAACTGAAACAGGAAGGTGATGCCCGTGAATTCGTGAACCGGATACAAAATATCAGAAAAGAAAGCGGTTTTGACCTCACAGACCGTATATTCGTGACTGTGCTTGAGAGTAAAAACCTGAAGCCGTCTATTATTAAGTATAACGACTATATTTGCCGCGAAATTTTGGCAGATTCCATTGATTGGGTGCCCCAAATGCAGGATGGCACTGAAGTTGAAATCAATGACATTCTGTTGAGAGTGGTAGTAATCAAAAAAGGATAAAACTGTATGCCAACTAAGAAACCTGCGCCTAAAAAGGCGGCCCCGGCTAAGAAAGTGGCTTCAAAGCCCGCTCCCAAAAAAGTAGCCCCGGCTAAGAAAGTGGCTCCTAAACCTGCGCCTAAAAAGGCAGTCCCGGTTAAGAAATCGATGCCTAAACCTGCACCTAAGAAAGCAGTTCCGGCTAAGAAAGTGGCTTCTAAACCTGCGCCTAAGCCTGTTCCTGCAAAAGCGGTACCCGCAAAAAAGGCTGCGCCTGTTAAAGCAATTCCTGCTAAAGCGGCGAAAGTAGTGCCGAAGCCTGCTGCCAAACCTGTTGTGACGGCAAAACCTGTTGCGAAGTCTGTTGTGGCTGCAAAACCTGCCCCAGCACCGGTTAAACCTGCTGCACCACCCATGAAACCAAAAATTGAGGTGAAAGCCCCACCGGCTCCACCCGTTAAACCTGTAAAAAAACAACCCGAACCCATCAAAGACGTGAAAGTTCCTAAGATCAATACAAGAACGAGTGTTCCTTATAAGCCCGGCTATACACAATTAGAAAAAAGAACAGATGTATCCAGAAGCAATGGTGATCCGTTAGTAAAATATAGTGATAATGACCTGAATGAATTCAGGGAACTGATCACTAAAAAATTAGAAGCAGCTAAAAAGGAGCTTACTTATTTACAGGGATTGATTACCCGTAAGGATGAAATGGGCGGTGATAACGACGATGCCCGATACATGACAATGGAAGACGGCAGTATGAGCATGGAAAGGGAGCAGCTGAGCCAGATGGCCAGTCGCCAGATCACTTATATTGATCACCTGGAAAAAGCCATGATGCGTATTGAAAACAAAACCTATGGCGTTTGCCGCGTAACGGGTAAGTTGATAGATAAAGCCCGTTTGCGAGCCGTACCCCATGCAACCTTAAGCCTGGAAGCAAAACTAGGATTGGTAAAGCCTACAGTGGAACAATAGCAAGTAAAGAATTACTATAAACAGGGAAGGCCGCATGTATGCGGCCTTTTTTAATATGCTTCTGTCACTTCACTTCCTGCATATCCACCAACCGCCTGTAAATGCCATTATGTGCCAGCAGCTGATCATGATTACCTCGTTCAACGATCTCGCCTTTTTGTAATACAATAATTTCATCTGCATGCCGGATAGTAGACAAACGGTGTGCAATTACAAGAGATGTCCGGTTCTGCATCATATTATTAATAGCATCCTGAACCAGGCGTTCACTTTCGGTATCCAATGAAGAAGTAGCTTCATCCAGAATTAAAATCGGCGGGTTCTTTAGGACTGCCCTTGCAATAGTTAACCTTTGCCTTTCACCACCACTTAATTTGCTTCCGCGGTCGCCGATATTGGAATCGAAACCTTCTTCCTTTTGCTGGATAAAATGTAAGGCGTTAGCCACGGTTGCGGCATCTGCGATTTGTTGCGTGGTTACATTGTCAACCCCCAATGCAATATTACTGGCAATTGTATCATTGAATAAGATAGGCTCCTGTGTTACAATACCCATCAGGCTCCTGACGGAATGCAGGGTATAGTTTTTAATATTCACGCCATCAATTAATAACTCGCCACCCGATACATCATGGAACCGGGGAACAAGGTCGGCCAGCGAGCTTTTACCGGCGCCGGAAGAACCTACCAGGGCAATTGTTTTTCCTTTTTCTATGGTGAGGTTGATATTTTTCAGGATAATTTTGTCATCATAAGCAAAAGAAACATTTTTAAATTCTATGCTGTGATTGAATGCAGTTAACGTTTTTGCATCGGGATGATCGGTTACGGTTACCGGTGCCTGTAATATTTCTTCTATCCGTTGAATGGCGGCACTTCCACGTTGTGCGTTATAAAAAGCGGTTGATAATGATTTGGCAGGATTAATGATCTGTGTGAAGATGAGGATGTATGTAATGAAGCTGTCTGCATTTAATCCGGCCTGGTGATTTAATACGAGTTTACCCCCAAACCAAAGTATACAGGATAAAACAAGTACACCGAGAAACTCCGACATAGGCGAAGCCAGGTCTCTCCGGAAATTCATCCTGTTTCGGATATGGTTCAGTGTATTATTGGTGTGAAAGAATTTATTCCGTAATATTTTTTCCGCATTAAAAGCTTTGATCACCCTTAATCCCCCCAACGTTTCATCCAGTATAGACATAAGCGTACCAAGCTGTTCCTGTGATGCGGTGGATTGTTTTTTTAATGAACGGCTTACCCTTCCAATAATAAATCCGGTTAAAGGTAACAGTACTAATAAAAACAAGGATAAAGCCGGGCTGATATAAACTAACGTAAACAGGTAGATAAGGATATTCAAAGGATCGCGGATCAATCCTTCCAATGTGCTCATCACACTCCATTCTACTTCATTTGCATCATTGCTCATGCGACTGATGATATCGCCTTTTCTTTGCTCGGTAAAAAACCCAATCGGCAGTTCTAATATTTTAGAGTAGAGATCGGAACGGAGTTTTGTCATTACATAATTCCGCATCGGTGCCAGTACCCGGAATGACAAATAAGTAAACAGGTTCTTAAAAAAAACAGATATAACAATAATCACACAGATAGCCCCTAATGCATACACCTCACTATGCTGATTGATGATATTGCTGATGAGGTATTTTACATACTCTAGAATACTGGTTGCAGAAAAGCTCCATTCGGGCCTGGTACTGATCAGCTTTTCCTTTTTGAACAGCATTTGGAGAAAAGGGGCCAGCATGGCCAGTGAAACCAACGAGAAAATGATGGATAAAAGATTAAAGGTTACGTAGAGTACAATATTCCTTTTCTGGCTCCTCAGGTAAAAAAGTATCCTTGAAAATCGCTTCATAAATGATAAAACAGTTAAAACTCAGCAAAGTAAGTAATTTTGCAGTCAATCAAATGTTAGAATATGGAGGAAGGAAAGCGTCAAAGGCAGGTGGCCGGAGCCCTGCAGGAAGAGCTGAATGATATTTTCAGGCGATTAGGTTTGAGCATGCTGGATGGCGGAATGGTCTCCATCTCATCAGTAAAAGTAACGCCCGACCTGCTGGAGGCACGTATTTATTTGAGTCTATTTCAGGTTAAAGATGCGGCCGGTGTTATGAAAACAATCGAATCGAGAGCATGGGAAATAAAAAAAGAACTGGCCGACAGGGTAAAACACCAACTGCGCCGGATACCCGTATTGCATTTTTACCTGGATGATACCCTTGATTATGTTTTCAAAATGGAAGAAATTTTGAAGAAAATAAATGATGAGAAACCACCGGAGCAGGAATAATTCGTAATTACCATTTCCCAAACCTTGTAATTAAAAAAAATCCTCAACCGTTGAACCTCCTCTTCGCCTGGCGATATTTCAAATCAAGCAAATCTACCAATGCCATTAATATCATTGCGTGGATAAGTATCATGGCTATTGCTGTAGGTAGTGCGGCACTGATCATTGTACTAAGTGTATTCAATGGTTTCGAAGACCTGGTAAAAGGACTGTATGCAGATTTTTACGCGGATATGCGCGTTGTACCCGCCCGCGGAAAAACGTTCCATATTTCTCCCACACAGGTGCAGCAGATAAAAAACACAAAAGGTGTTGCCGTGATTAGTTTTGTGGCTGAAGAGAAAGCGGTGTTAAACGGTGCTTTTCAAACCATTGTATCAGTAAAAGGGGTAGATGAACAATACACCTCCATTAACAAAATGCGTAACCACATACCCCGTGGAAAATTCGCAACCGGTACGATAGAAGCACCACAACTTGTGGTAGGTGCAGGTATTGAAAATGCAGCGGGCGTTGACGTTGACAAAGGTTACGCCGTAACCCTTTACCTGCCCAATAAGCAGGCTGCTAAACTAAGTTCTGCTGATGGGCTGAATGCGTATACAGTAACCCCCGCCGGCACTTTTATGGTGCAGCAGGATTTTGATAACAAATATGTATTCAGCAACCTTGGTTTTGTAAAATATATGTTGAATATGGAAGCTGATGAATACAGCGCCATGGAATTGAAAATAACGGGCGACCCCGATAAAGTAAAAAAAAACCTTCAAACACAATTGGGAAACAGCTACCTCGTTGAAACACGTTATGAACAAAACCGGAGTTTATATGCGGTAATGCAGGTAGAAAAATGGGTGATCTATGGCATCCTTTCATTGATATTGGTAGTGGCGGCATTTAATATGATCGGTGCATTAACCATGCTGGTGCTGGAAAAGCAAAAAGACATTGCTGTATTAAAAGCCATGGGTGCTAATGAACAAACAGTTAAGGGAATATTCCTCACAGAAGGTCTATTATTGGCAGGCCTGGGGGGTGCGGCTGGCCTTTTGCTGGCAATACTTGTTTGCTGGATACAATTACATTTTAAACCCATCAAATTGGGGGGCAATACATTTATTATAGATTATTATCCCGTAAAAATGGTAGCCGGCGATTTCTTACTGGTCATTGCCACCGTGGCATTGATTGCCCTATTCGCAGCATGGGTACCTTCCCGGAAAGCGAGCCTGCAATTATTTTCATTGAAAAGCTAACACAGTTGAAAAATCTGTCTGATTAGGTATTAATACCTGATTGGTTTATAGCTTGCGTACCTAATTTTATAATTGCCTTTATTTTAAGTAAATGTATTGTTATAAACTGCTTTAATGGAAGTGCCGATCATTCAACGTAAAATTTATGAAATACGTGGACATAAGATTATGCTCGATTTTGATCTGGCAATCTTGTATGAAGTTGAAACGAGGGTTTTGAATCAGGCAATCAAAAGGAATATGGATAATTTTCCGGATGATTTTATGTTTCGCCTCACTGCAAAAGAATGGGAAAAAACCTCATCGTCAAAGCCGCTCCTTGGCCTCGATATGGGACAGGACAACTCATCACAATTTGTGATGAGTTCCCGGAAACATAGAGGAAAGTCTTATGCGCCGTATGCCTTTACCGAACACGGCGTTGCTATGTTGGCCAGTGTATTAAAAAGTGCTAAAGCCAGGAAAATGAATATCGCAATTGTAAGGGCCTTCATCACTTTACGTAAATCTGTTGCACAATTCGGCGACATTAAAGAACAACTTGCCGAATTACGTACACGAATAGGAGAACATGATACACAACTGGCCCAGATATACGACAGTATAGAAAATATGCTGGATGAAAAAGCAGAACAAAAGAACTGGGAAAAACGGGAAAGGATCGGCTTTGTAAAATAAGATGAATTGTATCCATCATACATTACAAAAAAAGTAAACGACGGCTTTAAGGCAGAAAAAAGGTCATCACAGCTTATGATGACCTTTTTAGTATAAATAGAATAATTAATTAGTTTTGCTTTATTAATAATCTCCCAAACTCTCGGGTAGCTGCGCCAATGCTTTAGCTAACTGCTCATCATTAGGTGCAATACCATGCCATTCGTGGCTTCCTTCCATAAAATCAACGCCTTTGCCCATTTCTGTTTTCATTAAAATACAGATAGGTTTTCCCTGGCCGGTGAGTGATTTTGCTTTGTCGAAACCTGCCACCACATCATCCATATCATTGCCATTCATTTCTATTACGGTCCAGTTAAATGCTTCAAACTTGGCGCGAAGGCTGTCAAGTCCCATTACTTTTTTGGTAGGGCCATCTATCTGCTGACCGTTCCAGTCGATGGTAGAGATCAGGTTATCTACTTTATGGTGTGCGGCAAACATGATGGCTTCCCAGTTTTGTCCCTCATCCAGTTCACCATCGCCATGCAATGAAAATACCAGGTGGTTATCGCCATTTAATTTTTTGGTTAATGCGGCACCAAGGGCTACACTCATACCCTGTCCCAATGATCCACTCGCAACCCTTACGCCGGGTAAATGTTCGTGGGTAGTAGGGTGGCCCTGTAAACGGGAATTGATCTTTCGGAAAGTGGCCAGTTCTTTCACTTCAAAATAACCAGAGCGGGCAAGGGCCGAATAATATACGGGTGATATATGCCCGTTGGAAAGGAAGAAAAGGTCCTCATTCTTTCCATCCATGGAAAAAGGCACATGGTGGTGCATAGAATGAAAGAAAAGAGCGGTAAAATAATCCGCACAGCCCAATGAACCACCGGGGTGACCGCTTTGTACTGCATGAACCATTCTTACGATATCACGTCTGATCTGGCTCGAAATATTTTTTAAATCCTGTATACTTGCCATAACTTTTTTTATTATGGCTGCGAAGATAGGAGAGTTTGGGGTTTGTTGTTTGGAGTTTTAGCTTGTTTTGCAGCCCAATCAGGATAAGTGTAAACCACAACCCACAAACTCCCAACTATTTATTATTTTCGCCCCGAGTTAAAAATGATTATTATGTCAGAAGAATTACAAATGATAGTAGACGATACGGAAGATGGCATGAAAAAGGCGATCGGCCACCTGGAAGTTGAATTGACCAAAATAAGGGCCGGCAAAGCCAGTCCGGCGATGCTCGACGGCATCAATGTGGATTATTATGGCTCGCCTACACCTATTGCACAGGTAGCCAATATCAGTGTACTGGATGTGCGCACGATCAGCATCCAGCCATGGGAGAAAAATATGCTGCAGCCTATTGAAAAAAGTATCATGCAGGCCAATATCGGTATTACCCCGCAAAGCGATGGTAACCAGATACGCCTCTTCATGCCGCCTTTGACCGAAGAAAGAAGGAAAGAACTCTTTAAAAAAGCAAGTGGCGAAGGGGAACATTCCAAAGTGGCTATCCGTAATATCCGCCGGGATGCCATTGAGCAGGTAAAGAAACTGGAGAAAGATGGTTTAAGTGAAGATGCCGCGAAAGACGGTGAAAAAAGTATCCAGGAAATAACCGATAAATATATTGTACTGGTGGATAAGCACCTTGCCGCCAAGGAAAAAGAAATGATGTCGGTGTAGTCGTTATGTAAGTGGGGGTTTTATGGGTTGACAGTTGAGGGGTTTTCAAGAAGTTATGATTACTGGTAATCAATTTGTAATTAATAAACCCATAACCCGCTAACCCGCAACTGGTTTAGTACCTCCATTATTTCTTATTCACCAAATACACCCCCGCCAAAATAATTCCCAAACAACCTATCTGCAGTAAGGTTACTTGTTCGCCGTAAAATACACCCCATAATACGGCAATAAATGGTATACCATACGTAACCATGGAAGCAAATAAAGTGCCCGCCCTTTTTACCAGCATATAAAAAAGAATGGAGGCTATGGCGGTGCCCATTACGCCCAGCACAAAAGAGGCGAGTGTAGAAATTAAAACATGTTTATCAGTAAATGATAAAGAAAAATAACCGGTAATATAAAGGATGATAATGCATGGGATGATTAAAAAAACAAATGCCAGGGAAGCAATGTTCAGCGAACCGATGCCCTGCATACGGCTGCCAACAAGGTTTACATTGATACCATAAAAAAGCGTAGCCAATAATATCAATAATGAATAAGAGAAATTTTCGAAATGAATATTGCCGGCAGGGGCAATCAGTAAACATAACCCCGAAAAGCCAATCAATACACCGATAATTTTTTTCGGATGGGCTTTTAGTTTAAAGAAAGCCATCCCCACCAAGATAACAAAGAAGGGAGTTAATGCATTGAGTATACCGGCTAAGGAACTGTCAATTTTTGTTTCGGCAATGCAAAAAAGATAAGCAGGAAAAAAACTACCCAGTAAACCGGATATGATAACAATGAACATTTTATTTCGGGGTATCTGTTGCAAG
>JANXUL010000309.1 GCA_025356235.1 Bacteroidota bacterium | reverse complement strand
ACAACGTCAGTTTGTGAAGAAACTATTAGTGCTTAATAAATATACCCATAATGTTAATAGCTTCAAAGTTTGTATGATTTTTGCGTAAAGGGATATATGGTTTAGAAACTGTTTTTTCAATAATTTTTAAATGCACCAAATCATTTATTCCTCTTTTTACAACGTCTCCCGACATTGGTAAACCTAAGTCGGACAATAAATTTTCTCCAATTTCGGAAAGCTTAATTGTTATTTCCCTTTGTCCTAATTCGAAATACGCTTTTTTGAAGAAAAGCAAATACATAACAAACGACCTTACTTTTAATGACCGGGATAAATATTTTGTTGCGTAGTCAAACTCTATCAAAAATTCTTGTATTGATAAAATGTCTTCGTCAGATTTGTCGTAGTTGTCTAAAACCTTGTGTATTTTATTTTTAATATTCATAATGTTATCAGAGTCTTACTGCATTGCGTACAACACTTAAAAGTAAGCTTCTTTTTTACGTAAAGCAAACTTCAAAAATCAAATAATAATAGATTTTCAATACAAAACATTTGCGTTTCTTGGGTAGATGGCATTGGATATGGTTCTTGTATCTACTCAAAAAACGCAAGGCTCACCATTTCAGTTTGTCTAACGGACTCTCAATTCTACCTAGGTCTTTTTTGCTCACATGGGTATATAGCATCAAAATCTCCCGAATTAATAGCCATGTATGGAAGACGCCGGGTAGGAAAGACATTCCTGATCAGGTCTGTTTATTCAAAGCATCTTGTGTTTGAATTTACCAGAGTACATAACGCCAAAATGCCTGCGCAACTGGAAAATTTCAGCCTGGCCCTGCAAACGGCTATGAACAGTCCAGCCAAACTTGCTGTACCGGCAAATTGGACGGCAGCTTTTTACGATCTGCAAAATTTCCTTACACCTGTTGTAACTAAAAAGCGGGCTGTTATCTTCTTCGATGAATTTCCATGGATCAATTCACCCAAGTCCAATTTCTTAAAATGCTTTGACCATTTCTGCAATACCTGGGCCTCCAAATATCCCAATCTCACAGTAGTAATATGCGGTTCTGCGGCCTCTTGGATGATACAAAAGGTGGTAAAAGACAAGGGTGGGTTACATAACCGTGTAATAATCTTAATGCCGCTTGCACCCTTTACATTAAAGGAGACAGAATCGTATTTGAAAAGCAGGTCAATTAATCTTGACCGTTACCAAGTTCTGCAACTGTTCATGGTGATGGGCATTGAACGTCCAAATTTGAGCCTTTACAAGCCATTTTACGAAGCCTTTTAGCATAGTAAGCCGCCTGTTATAAGTAGCACCACAAAAAGTCTCTGCATTCAGCTTAATATGAATATTAGATTGCTCGACTTTACCCCAGTTTCTAAGCATATTCCGGACTGAATTATAATTAGTATGCTGCTCACAGTCCATTTGCTTGTAACTGGAAGTCCATTCCTCAAAATACTCAACTATCGTTCTCCCGGTAGATTTTAGGGTTTCAGGTTTACCTCTGTATCTGGCTAAGGTGAAATCAAACTTATCCCTTGAAATATCCTGCTCAATTAAGAGGGCAATTTTCTTTGCAGCCAAAATATTTGACCTGTTGTAAATGGAAAGACTAATTGAGTATCTCTGTGACTTGTATCTCCATCTTAGCCTAACCCTGTCATTGTCGTTTATGATGCTAACAGCACCTTTGAAGTTTTTCTGACCCATTCCTGACCCAATTTTAAGGTGACAGGTCAAAATATCAGGTGAAATATATAGTGGATGGACACAAAAAAAGACCCCTTTCAGGGTCTTAAAGCGTGGAGAGTATCGGGGTCGAACCGACGACCTCTTGCATGCCATGCAAGCGCTCTAGCCAACTGAGCTAACCCCCCCTTATTTAAAATATATTATTGAACTAACGACCTTCCCGACCTATGTTGGGACGCTCTAGCCAACTAAGCTACCCCCTATGGGAGTGCAAATGTATAAGCTGAACAGGTTATGGCAAAATTTTAGTTCTCATATCCTCCAGACCCCAAATCAGATTCCTCGCCTCGAATGTGGGTATCAAATGTGTCACAAAAATCAGAAGAGAACAGTAAGCTTCATTAATTACAGGGAAAATGAGTAGCCATTGTTATTAATGAGGAGGTGTGGGCTTCGTTATATTTCCTCTTTTTGGCAAATCAGGATAATAAATGCAAACCTAATCAGCATCAAGCAATGCAAGTTACTATGTAGGCGTGCGTAAGACTTCGATATTACATGTAGAAATATTATTTATCTTCATCACCCTACTAAACAGATATAGTGTTTAACAGGGATAGGCAGATCTGACGGAAGAGTTCCGGGAAGGTAACATATGTAAAAAAATCACCAACATACCATCAATAAAAAAAAACAATTGCTATGAAAAAACGACTCTTCCTGTTTTTTGTTATCGGGTTTCATGTGCAACTTCATGCACAAACAAACCAGCAAAAGGCTGAAACACTGATCAAAAAAATGAGCCTGGAAGAAAAAGTAGGACAAATGACACAGGTTACTTTTGCCGTGATTGCAAAAGGAGGCTGGGGTAATACTGATGGTATGGTAGATCCGGCGGCATTGAAGAAAGCAGTTATTGATCATAATGTAGGATCTGTTCTGAATACAACTGCCCATGCGTTATCTGTAGATATGTGGCGACAGATCATTACACAAATACAGGATGAAGCAAAAAAAACAAAATTGGGAATACCGGTTGTTTATGGATTGGATGGGATGCATGGGCAAACGTATACGTTAAACTCCACTCTATTTCCTCAGAATATAGGGATGGCGGCTACACGGAACCCGGCACTGGCGGCAGCCATGGCAAAAGTTACTGCCAACGAACTCAGGGCTTCGGGCATACGCTGGAACTTCGCACCGGTACTGGATATTGGCCGTCAGCCTTTATGGTCGCGTTTCCCGGAAACCTATGGCGAGGATGTCTATATCGGTAAAACTATGGGAGCCGCGGTAATAAAAGCGTATGAAGAAGATGGTTTAAAAAATCCAACAGCAGTAGCCAGTTGTATGAAACATTACCTGGGTTATTCAGCACCCAGAAATGGAAAAGACAGAACACCCACTTATATGCCCGAGATAGAAATGAGGGAATATTACCTGCCTCAATTTCGGGAAGCTGTAAAAGCCGGGGCATCTACTATCATGATCAACTCCGGTGAAATAAATGGTGAACCGGTACATGCCAGCAAATATTTATTGACCGATGTATTGAGAAAGGAATTAGGTTTTGAAGGCTTGATTGTTACCGACTGGGAAGATATTAAACGCCTGCATGAAAGGCATAATGTGGCTGCTACACCCAGGCAGGCAGTGGTGATGGCTATTAATGCCGGAATAGATATGAGCATGGTACCCAGCGATTTCTCTTTTTATGATTTGCTGATAGAAGCTGTAAAAAAGGGGGAAGTGCCCATGAGCCGTATTGATGATGCAGTGAAGAGGATCCTGGTATTAAAATATAAACTCGCACTTTTCGATAACCCTTACCCCGAAGTTCTTGCCAGGAATAATTTTGGTAAACCTGAATACCAGTTATTGGCATTGGATGCAGCGCATGAAGCTATGACCTTACTGAAAAATCAAAACAAGGTATTACCGTTAGCAAAAAATACAAAAGTATTGGTGGCCGGACCGTCTGCGCAAAGTATCAGTGCATTGAACGGCTGCTGGAGTTATACCTGGCAGGGGCAGGAAGAACAATGGTATCCTTCCGACAGTAAAACGATTTTACAAGCCATACAAGATAAAATCGGCGCAATCAATACTACTACCACAACCCGTAAAGGCTTCGATGATCCCATGAATTATGATGCAGCCAAATTAACAACGGCTGCTGCCAATGCCGACGTGATTGTTTTATGCCTTGGCGAAAACGCGTATGCGGAAAGTCCGGGTAATACCAGGGATCTTGCCCTGCCCGATGAACAGCTGGCCCTTGCCAAAGCCGCTGCGGCAACAGGTAAGCCGGTAATATTGGTTTTGACAGAAGGAAGGCCGCGTTTTATTACGGGTATCGAACCATCTATGAAAGGTATATTGATGGCTTACTGGAGCGGAAAGAAAACCGCCGAAGCTGTTGCCGACGTATTATTTGGTGATTATAATCCGGATGGTAAATTGCCATTCAGCTATCCACGCAGTATGGGTGAAATAGTCATGTACGACAGGAAGCCCACTGAAGAAGTAAGAGAAGTTTTTAATGATAATGTAAATTCGGGGTATGATCCGCTTTTTGCTTTCGGTCATGGCCTTAGCTATACTGATTTTGAATACAGCGACCTGCATATTAGCAGCGCCATACTTACTGCCAATACAAAACTTACGGTAAATATCACAGTAAAAAATACCGGCAGCCGGGATGGTAAGCACACCGTGGAATTATATTCAAGAGATCTGTATGCCAGTATCACCCCCTGTATCCAGCGTTTAAGGGCTTTTCAAAAGATCAGTTTGAAAGCGGGGGAAGCTAAAAATATATCTTTTACAATTGATAAAAATGACCTTGCATTCGTGAATGCCAAACTAAAAACGGTTACGGAGCCTGGAGAGTTTGAAGTGATGATTGGCGGGAAGAAAGCAAAGTTTGTATATCAGTAATATGTTTTTTTGTCTAATAATTGTTGCTCCTTTCGTTATCCCTCTTTGCGCAGATGAGAGGGGTAACGAATGAGTTTATTTTTCTACAATGTTTTAAGGAACCATATAAATCTCCGACTTTGTACTGCCGCTTGTTTCTATTACTGTTTTGTATCTGTATTCTGCAGGAAGGTAATGGCCAATTAACACGCTTCTCCTTCTCCACAGAAAAAATGGGTTCCCCCTTCAATCTTATCTTTTATGCACACGATAAAATACAGGCCGATTCATTGGCCAATCATTGTTTTGTATTGGTGGATACCTTGAATGCGCATTTCAGCGATTATGATAGCACAAGTGAACTCAGCCGGCTTAGTGCCAGCGCAGGTTCAGGCCCGCAAAAGGTGTCGGCGGTAATGATGAATATATTATTGTTTTCAAAAAAAGCATATACTATGAGCAGTGGGGCTTTTGACATTACCATTGGTCCCCTCAGCCGTTTATGGCGTAAGGCGAGAAAAGAAAAAATATTTCCATCAGCGCAACAGGTTTTGAAAAGAAAAGCATTGGTCAATTTTTCTGTTATAAAAATAGATACCGGCAGGCGCGAAGTTGATTTGCCTGTTAAGAATACCCTGCTTGATCTGGGTGGTATTGCCCAGGGGTATGTTGCACAGGCAGTGCTTGACTTATTAAAAACATTTGGTATTAACCAGGCACTGGTAGATGCCAGTGGCGATATGGCCATAAGCAATGCGCCTCCCGGCACAAAAGGCTGGGTAATCGGCGTTAACGTACCGGAACAAACAGATAATCTTCTACCACAAAAATTATTGCTGCAAAATACAGCCGTTTCCACCTCCGGCGATGCTTATCAATATATGGAACATGCAGGTAAAAAATATTCGCATATCACTAATCCCCAAACCGGTTACGGTATTACTTCCCAACGAAATGTAACTGTGATAGTTAAAGATGGCACCGATGCTGATTGGTTGGCTACAGCCTGCAGCATCGTATCATTTGAATTGGTGAAAAAACTGGCGGTTGAAAACAATGCTTCTGTGCTGGTAACGGTTTTAAAAAAGGGGAAGGTTGTATATCACAGTTTTGGGAAATTTGAGCGGTATTGGAAAAAATGAATGAGTAATAAATTGTGAATTATCCATGTCGCAGATTGAAAATTTGAATTGCACCCTTAGCATGGGCTTATGAGGGTGATGCCGATTAAGGGTGAATACTGAGGCTATACTGGCTTTGCTTTATTGTGTAAATACTGCGATACGCTTTTACATCACTGCTTCATTACTATTAGATCTCTATAAAGTCTCTATAACATCTCTATAAGGTCTCTATAACATCTTTGTAAACGGAATATTCTTTTAGACTTTTCCGTACATCTTGCATGGTGAGTACTGCTTATTACGGATTTGATTAAGATACACATTTTTTGAGATTGTTCAAACACAACAACCAAATATAAAACAAGAAAAACGGGCAATCAATAAAGGTCTCAGCCATTTACCCTGGTCACTATTCATTATTGTAGTTGCAAAATTCCTTATCTTGACTTTCCTAAACACTTTCCGTGAAACAATTTGTTGCATTGTTATCCTGTCTTGTATTTGCCAGGGGGCTACCTGCTCAAAATAATACTATCGATTTTACAAGCTACTATCAAAAACTACCCGCTACCTCCCTTCAATTTAAAATGGTGCCTGTTAAAAGCGGGCATTTTACAATAGGTAGCCCCGCTACTGAAAAAGACAGGCTACCTAATGAAGGCCCGCAACGAAACATACACGTTGATGCATTCTGGATGAGTGCCCACGAAGTAACCCGCGATGCTTTTGATGTGTTTTTAAAAGATGAATCCACCAGCCTCAATTCTGAGGTAGATGCCATCACCCGGCCCAGCGCGCAATACATTGACTTTAGCTGGGGCATGGGCAAAGAAGGTGGGTTTCCGGTTAATAGCATGTCGCAGTATGGGGCATTGATGTATTGCCGTTGGCTATACCAGAAAACAGGTATTTTCTATCGCCTTCCCACAGAAGCTGAATGGGAATATGCCTGCCGCGCAGGCAGCACTTCTGTTTATTATTTTGGTAATGATGCATCTAAACTCGACGACTATGCCTGGTATAGTAAAAACAGCGATGATAAGTTTCAGAAAGTAGGCCAAAAACTGCCGAATGCCTGGGGCCTGTATGATATGCTGGGCAATGTGATGGAATGGACACTTGATCATTTTACAGAAAATTATTATACAGTGATAGCCGATAATAATCCGATGGCTGTGCCGAATGCTTCACGTTACCCCAAAACCTTGCGTGGTGGAGGGTTTACAGATGATGCGGCAGGATTGCGTTCTGCTAAACGATTAAAATCTGATCCCGTATGGAACCGCCGCGATCCGCAAATACCCAGAAGCAAATGGTGGCTTACTGATGCAAGGGCAGTTGGCTTTAGAATTATCAGTCCAAAGCAACAACCTTCAAAAGAACAGGTGGAAGAATTTTTTATTAAATATCTTGGACAATAATTATCAATCCTTTTAAAAACAAACCATATGACTAACAATGCTTCCCACAATTCCCGCAGGCAATTTGTAAAACAAGGTTCTTTGCTTGCCGGTGCGCTTATAACTGCACCACTTTTATCGAGGGCCAACTTTTTTTCTGGTTCTGATGATGTTATTAAAGTAGCACTGGTAGGGTGCGGTGGCCGTGGAACAGGTGCCGCTATGCAGGCACTTTTAAGCAAGCAGAATGTGAAGCTGGTGGCCATGGCAGATGCCTTTCGCGATAACCTGGATAAATGTTATAAAAACCTGAATTCCGATGAAAGCGCAGAAGGCATGGCTGCCAAAAGCAGGATCGATGTTCCGGAGGAAAGAAAATTTACCGGGTTTGATGGATACCTCAAAGCAATTGCTTTGGCCGATGTAGTAATACTCGCAACGCCTCCCGGTTTTCGTCCCATGCATTTTGAAGAAGCGGTAAAACAGAACAAACATATATTCATGGAAAAGCCCGTAGCTACCGACCCTGCGGGTATCCAACGCGTGTTGGCCGCAGCAGCTATTGCCAGGCAGAAAAAATTAAATGTAGTGGTGGGCTTACAAAGGCATTATCAGAATTCATACCGTGAACTTTTTCAAAGGAAAGATATGATTGGGGATATCACTTCTGCCCAGGCATGGTGGAACAATGATGGAGTATGGGTGAGGCCGCGCAAAGCGGGGCAAACAGAAATGGAATACCAGATGCGTAACTGGTACTATTTTGTATGGCTCTGCGGCGACCATATTACCGAGCAACATATTCATAACCTGGATGTGATTAACTGGTTCAAAGGTGGGCACCCGGTTAAAGCACAAGGCATGGGGGGAAGGCAGGTACGCAATGGAAAAGAAAATGGCGAAATATTCGATCACCATTTTGTTGAGTTTGAATATGCGGATGGCTCAATATTAAATAGCCAGTGCCGGCACATACCGGGAACGATGAGTAAGGTGGATGAGCTCTTTGTGGGAACCAAAGGGAAGATCATGTGCGGTGCGGGACGGATTACCGATGCAAGCGGAAAAACGATTTATCAGTACGATAGGAGCAAAGAAAATAATCCTTATCAAACCGAACATGATGAATTGTTTGCGGCTATTGCCAAAGGCGAATACAAGTTTGCCGATGCAGAAAATGGTGCACACAGCAGTATGACTTCCATTTTAGGAAGGATGGCCACTTATAGCGGACAGGTTGTTGACTGGAACAAAGCCATTAATTCCGGTCTCGACCTGCACCCCAAAGTGTACGACTGGAATGCAACACCTCCTGTTTTGCCAAATGCAGATGGATTTTATCCTGTTGCCGTTCCCGGTGTTACTAAATATGTATAAACTATTAAGGGCACATGGACGATACAGATTAAACGGATGCTTATTGATTTGCCTGACAAAGGCAATCCGCCTTAATCTGTTTTATCCGTGTCATCCGTGTGCCATTATGCTCTCTCGTGAGGAGCGTATTATAGAAATAAACAGTAATCGTATAAATCAATAGTAATGAAAAGAAGAAATTTTATCAGGAACACCGGCTTTGCAGCTGCTGCAATGGCCATAGCTCCGGCTGCTAAAGTATTTGCCGGTACAGCCGATACAAAAGTAAGGCTGGCGATTATTGGCGTAGGTGCCCGAGGACAAAACCATCTAGACCTTATATTGAGAAGGGATGATGTTGAACTGGTGGCTATTTGTGAAATAGAAGAGAGAGCGTTAACCATTGCCAAAGAAATGATTACTAAATCCGGTAAGAAAATGCCACAAGTATTTACCGGTGATGTGAATGCATGGAAAAAATTATTGGAGATAAAAGGCCTGGATGGCGTATTGATTGTTACGCCGTGGGAATTACATAAACCCATGATCATGGGTGCATTGGATGCCGGTATAAAATACGTAGGTACTGAAGTTATTTTAGGAATTACGTTAGAAGATCATTGGGATGTGGTAAAAGCCGCAGAAAAAAATAATGCCCATGTGATGATGATGGAAAATGTTTGCTACCGCAGGGATGTTATGGCAGTATTGAATATGGTACGGCAGGGCATGTTTGGTGAAATTATTCATTTACAAGGCGGTTACCAGCACGACCTGCGTGAAGTGAAATTTAATGATGGGGTTAATATGTATGGCCATGGCGTTGAATTTGGCGAGAAAGCCTATTCAGAAGCCCATTGGCGCACTGAACATTCTGTGCATCGTAATGGCGACCTCTATCCAACGCATGGTATCGGGCCTATAGCGCATTATGCGAATATCAACAGGGGCAACCGTTTCCTTTCGCTTTGTTCTTTTTCATCAAAAGCAAGGGGGCTGCATAACCATATTGTAAAACAGGGTGGTGAAAGCCATCCGAATGCAAAAGTGAATTTTAAACTGGGTGATGTGGTTACCACATCCATTAATTGTGCCAATGGTGAAACGATTTTACTGCAACACGATACCAATCTGCCCCGTCCATATTCATTAGGCTTCAGGGTACAGGGTACAGAAGGCTTGTGGATGGATGTAAACAAAAGTATTTATATCCAGGAAAAATCGGCCAGGGCACACCAGTGGGATGATGCCAAAACATGGTTGGACAAATATGATCACCCGCTATGGCAAAGGTGGAGCAAGGATACAGAAGGTGCCGGTCATGGCGGAATGGATTTCTTTGTGATCCATGCTTTCGTGGAATCCATCAAACGTAAAACACCTACACCCATGGATGTATATGATGCCGCCACCTGGAGTTCTATCACACCTTTAAGTGAAAGGTCTATTGAACTGGGCAACCAAACGGTAGAAGTACCTGATTTTACAGGTGGGCAATGGATGTATAGGAAACCAGTGTTCTCGCTTAATGATAGTTATTGAAATTCCTACTAGTAAAGCCCAGCTGATACATTAATCGAAGACGAAATGAGTTTTTCTCTTCGTGCAACCAGTTATTTATTTCCTACTTTATTATAAATAGAGGTGATGGTTCTTCTGGGCATTACACGAATAAAACCAGACACTATTGATGCGAGTGTGCCGGGTACTATGATCATTTTTTTACGCAATGTTTTTCG
>JANXUL010000303.1 GCA_025356235.1 Bacteroidota bacterium | reverse complement strand
TATCTATGTTATTATTGACTGGCACAGCCATAATGTGAACTTGAAGGAAGCCAAAGTTTTTTTTGCAGAAATGGCAACCCGTTATGGCAAATATCCAAATGTGATCTATGAAATATTTAATGAGCCCGATAAAGAAAGCTGGAAAGAAGTAAAAGAATACGCAACAGAAATCATTGCAACCATAAGAGCAATTGACCCCGATAATATTATTTTGGTAGGCTCTCCGCATTGGGACCAGGACATCCATTTACCTGCGGAAGACCCCATTAAAGGCTATACTAATTTGATGTACACCATGCACTTTTATGCCGGTACACATAAACAATGGCTGCGCGACAGGACAGATGCGGCAATCAATAAAGGCCTGCCCGTTTTTATTTCAGAATCGGCCGGCATGGAAGCCAGTGGAGACGGACCTGTTAATGAGGCCGAATGGCAGAAATGGATCGACTGGATAAATGCCCGTGGATTAAGCTGGATAACCTGGTCGGTAACAGATAAAAACGAATCCTGTTCCATATTACAAACCACCGCAGCGTCTGATGGTAAATGGACAATACAGGATTTGAAAGAATCGGGTATAAAAACAAGAGATTATCTGCGGAGTTACCCTTCAGTGAAGAAATAATGATATTGATTGCAAGCCTCAAATATATGTGGAACGTTATTAAGCCACTGGAAAAACTGCCTAAAAATTAAGCTTATATTTGTTGAGTTGTAGGTAACATATAATATGGATTTTTTAGTTGAAAACTGCGTATCCGATATACTTACATTTATTGTTTCGCATGACGAAATTATTAGCGGAATATGGCAAATAGTATAAAAATAATATTCAAAAGTTTCACGATTATTTTTTGCACTATCCTTTTTATGGGATGCAGTAAAAATGAAGCGGTACTTACTCCCCAGCAGCAGGCCATTAAAAACCTTACTGGTTTGGGTAACCGGTTTTGGCAATTGCAGGACCTGTATGTAAATAATATCCGGCAAACACTTAGTACCCAGCAAAAAGGATATAATAAAACGTATACTCTTATTATTGGCGCAGAATCAAATGGCACGCTTATGAACTCTGATGGTTACAAAGGCGTATGGGAGATTGTTGGTGATAAGCAATTAAAAGAAACCTTTACAAACATATCTGGACTGCCTGTTCAAATTACATATACCATCAATGAACTATCGGGTAATAAGCTGGATATATCTTATACTGTCAATAACACATTGGTTAGAGAAGTGTATTATGCGGCTTAGACGGGATTAAAGAAATAACAATGATATTTTTTTTGCGTATATGCATGTTTTATTTTGTGAGGCTATATATAGCCATGTTATGAATTGGCTTTATTTTCTAACTTCTTAAAATCATAGTTTGATACAAGTGGAATGAGTATCAGGATAATCCTTGATATAACTGGAGAAAAAAGAGATACGATCAGCGAAAGGATAAAGATAAAGGGTATGGCCAGGCTTCTAATTATCCCTAAATGAATTCTATCTTTAGATATGGTATGTGTTAACAGATCTCTCTTAGGATGGCTTACGTAAACCCACAACCAGCAATTGACTAAGCCTGTAAGGCACATATTCAATACATAAATCAAGTAGGGAAGGTCCATATTAATATTAGAACCATACTCGCCAAATAATCCGGAACTGAAGGGCAATAAAATAACAGTGAGCAAAAAGGCAAGGTTAAGCCATAGAAGCATTCCTGTTGATTTTTTTACATATCCAAAAATACGATGGTGCACTATCCAGTAGTGACCAATAATGTAAAAGCTGAGCAAAAAACCAAAGAATTTCAAAGAGGTTGAAGAGAGGTATTGCAATAAAGCCCGGTCTGTAGGTTCTGGCAAAGCAGGCACTTTTATTTCCATTACCAAAAGGGTAATACAAATGGCAAAAACACCATCACTAAAAAAAATAAATCTTTCTAATTGGAAACTGGTCTTTGACTCGTGGTGTTTTGCTTCTTGCATACATTTAATGAATGTAGTTTAACTGTAGCCGGGTGTATAATCCAGTATCTGTTTTTTCATTGCAGGCTGTCGGACTGCGATAAAAGGAAATCCTGCAATATTTTAAAGATAAGACTTGTTTAATACTACCTGTGCAATGCCTGGTTTATTTCATAAAGGATTCATTTCCAATGAAATTTTGTGGCAGGAGATCCTTTGCCAGCTATTTTTTTGGGTGATCAATTTTTACTCAGCTATCCTTTTTTCTTTTCTGTTTTGAAATTGCCACCTTTTTTCAATAGCCCGGTTTTATTTCTATAATAGCAAAGTAATGAAAATCAATTTGTTATGCATATTTGCCTTTAACTGCTTATCTGTCTTGCACCACCTTTTTAAAAAAATGTTAACGATATGCTGAACTTACTGAATAAGAAATGTATATTTAAAAATTCTTTTACCAGGCAGGGAAACGTAAAACTATTTCTGCAACGAACAGCAACAAAGTAAGAAGTCGCGAATACCATCCCCCTATGTTATCAGACTATCCTGCTCGCTGTTCCTTACTTCGTTGACGTACATATAAAATCCAACCCTGCGAATTACCCTCATAACTTAATGAGTATAAAAAATATACTTACGGTAATATTCTGTAATGATATTTTCTGTTACGCATTAAGAAGAAATAACCTGAATAACCAACTGAAACTAACTGTACAGAGAAAGTTGCCTTTTCTATTCATTTGATGAATGGAAATGTAGTATTTTTTGCATCATCTTTTCTTCTCTCTCCAGCTTCCTCTCCCGCATTTAGTTCAGTGGTTTTAACTAAAACTAATTTTAAACTTTTTCCAATGCATTCGCATATAAAAGGTATTGTTTTTTTATTATCACTCGCATTCTTACCTGCTATTTCAGATGCGCAGCAATTAAAAATAACTGACTTTGTTTTATTTGGCGGTAATGGTAATTGTCCGACGGATCAGGGTCAGAAAGCGCCTTTGTATCCCGGCTGTTCTGTCAATATCGGAGCATCTTCAAATATAAAATTGGGCGCTGTAGGAAGTTACAGGCTCATTAAAGCGGCTACCAATGTTAATTTCGGCGGAAATGTTTTTAGCGGGGGCACCATACAATTAGGCAATAATACTTCCGTGAATGGAAAAATTACTGCTGCTAATTCAGCTAAGTTTTTAGGAAATGTATTAGATATCGGTAACAAAACAACTATCGCCGGAAACATCGATGTTGCCGGTAATATAACAATCGGCGGGGGAACCGTCAAGGGAAAAGTAACACATCCTGTTGGAACGGTATATTCAGGTCCAGCACCTGCAGGTGGTAATCTTACAGCACTACCGGCTCTTCCCATTATGCCTTCGATGCCAGCCATAACAAACTTTCCGGCAGCCGGCACGGTGAATGTTACATCTACCAAAACAATAACACCCGGTTCATATGGTAATTTGGCCCTTTCGGGAAAGCAAACGCTCACTTTTTCAGGTCCGGGTGTGTATGTATTTAAACTGATAAAAAATACGGGGAAAAAGAACTCTTTTGTATACGATTTTAAAAATAGCGCTAAAGGTGCTATTTACATTTATGTGTATGGTGATGTGGATGTGAATATACATTCAGTGAAACTGCTCAATGGCGGTGATGCTTCAAGAATATTTCTGGAAACACATGGAAACGGTATAACATCCCCTAATGGGACCTATGCATTTAGTACCGGCAACCGTTCATCATCTGACGATGATGATGACAAGAATGATTCTGATAAAGACGACAAAGATGATGGCAACAAAAATATTAAATGGCAAGGAACTGTTTGGGCACCTTATGCCGGAATAAACATTGGTTCCGGTTCTGATGAATCAGCGATTACCGGAGCTTTCTGGAGTGGTACACAAGTAAATGTGGGTACAAATGTTACCATTAATTATTTGCCATTTATTCTTTGCACCGCACCTAATGTTAAGGCGGGTGTAACAAAAGACCTGAATTGCACAATAGGTTCTGTAATATTAAACGGGGCATCCACAACACCCAATGCCCTCTTTAGCTGGACAACTGTTAAGGGAAGAATTTCTTCTGGTGCCACTACTCCAACACCAACTGTAAATGCAAAAGGCACTTATCTATTAACCGTTACTGATCCTAATGGGGGGTGTACAGCAACAGACTCGGTTGTAGTAACCTATACACCTTGCATTGTTCCTTATTATCCCCCG
>JANXUL010000262.1 GCA_025356235.1 Bacteroidota bacterium | reverse complement strand
GTTGCCGCGCCAATGATGACTTCTTCACTTACACCTGGTACTACCAAAAACTCATCACTTAACCGTATATCTTCATGATAAAAATCCAGTCGGCATGTGTTGTTGATCTCCATAAAAGTACTACTGCTGGCTGTAGCTAATCTCATGGGTGTATGCAATGGCGTTAAAATTTCCAGATCCTTTACTAAAATTTCATTGATACATGAATACGTTGCGCCACTATCAAATAATGCATAAAGATTTTTTTCTCCTTTACTGCCTTCGAAACGTAATGGGATGCGGATGATCATGGTAACCCCTTTTTCCAAAGTTAATAAATCTGACTGGGGTCTTATTAGGTATAAATCGCAGGGATTATTACGTGAATTTTCCTCCAGAGAGATCGCTCCGTGCGAAAAAATAGGGGATTGTCATCTTCCATACCAGGCATAAAAAATCCGGCCTTTACCAGGCCGGATCTAATCTCTTGTTCTTATGTGGCTAGAATCCTTTTTTCGCAACACCATCTGCGATTGCCTGTAAAGCTTTGGCTTCGCTCATAATAGCAGCCATTTTATTTCCTTTACCATCATGACCGCCGGCCATATAGCCGCCTTTGGCAGTTTTGGTAACCACGGCATCCTGCATGGGAACATTCTTTTCCTTTGTTTTCAGGCAATATGCTTTAATCATTTTTGAAGTGTCCATGTTGTTAGAATTTAAAAGTTAGTAGATGAACAATGGGTTATAAGGCACAATCTACCAATTTTTTTCAGGAAAGTGAAATTTCTACGTCTGGGAAGCTCCATCGTGAATAGATCATGACCCAACAGACTTTCAAGTCAATGCATGAAAAAACCGGCATTTCCTGCCGGCTCTTTCTATTATTTATGAACCTTATCATCTATGGTTTGCCCCAATTACACATCAATCCTGGCATATTTGGCATGGGTTTCTATGAACTCACGGCGTGGGGCCACATCATCTCCCATCAGCATGCTAAAGATACGGTCGGCTTCTGCGGCACTTTCTATGGTTACCTGTTTTAGGGTTCTGCGGGCTGGATCCATGGTGGTTTCCCATAATTGATCGGCATTCATCTCACCCAAACCTTTGTATCGCTGTGTGGTTACGCTGTCATCCTTGCCACCGCCTAATTTCTCAATCCAGGCTTTTCTTTGCTCTTCAGAATAGGCATAAGCCTGTTCCTTACCCTTTTTTACCAGGTATAAAGGCGGCTGGGCAATGTACACACAGCCCTGTTCCACCAATTCTTTCATGTAACGGAAGATAAAAGTCAATATCAAAGTGGCAATATGCGATCCGTCCACATCGGCATCGGTCATGATGATAAGCTTGTGGTAGCGCAGTTTAGCCGTATTCAATGCTTTTGGATCATCGGGAGTACCAACGGTTACACCTAATGCGGTGTACATGTTCCTGATTTCTTCGTTCTCGTAGATTTTGTGCTCCATGGCTTTCTCTACGTTCAATATTTTACCGCGCAATGGCAGTATGGCCTGGTAACTCCTGTCGCGGCCCTGTTTGGCCGTACCGCCTGCTGAGTCTCCTTCCACTAAATATAATTCGCATTTTTCGGGATCTCTTTCACTGCAATCAGACAATTTGCCGGGTAATCCGCCACCGCTCAAAACGGTTTTGCGTTGTACCATATCACGGGCTTTCTTGGCTGCAACCCTTGCCTGGGCGGCTAAAATAATCTTGGAGATAACATTCTTCGCTTCCCTCGGGTTTTCTTCGAGATAGGCTTCCAATGCACGGGCAACCGTTGTTTGAACGATACCACTTACTTCACTGTTACCCAGTTTTGTTTTTGTCTGTCCTTCAAATTGCGGTTCCGGAACTTTTACAGAGATGATGGCACTCAATCCTTCCCTGAAATCATCCCCTTCAATCATTACTTTGGCCCTTTCAAACAAACCCTGCTTATCGCCATAGGTTTTAAATACCCTTGTTAACGCCTGCCTGAAACCCGTAACGTGTGTTCCGCCCTCAATGGTGTTAATATTGTTTACGTAAGAGAAAATATGTTCTTTAAAATCATCATTATAGGTAAGGGCTACCTCTACTGCGATATTGGACGCTTCATCGTGCCCATCCACATATAATGGAGCGGGAATAAGTGGGTTGCGGTTACCATTCCTGTCGAGCATTTCCACAAACTCTACTATGCCGCCTTCACTGTAAAAGTTTTTGGAATACACAATGCCTGCATCATCTTTCTCGCGTAAATCGGTTAATATGATATTGATGCGTCTGTTCAGATAGGATAATTCGCGCAGGCGGCCCTCCAGGATTTCCCTTCTGTAAACCGATTCCTGAAAAATGGTCAGATCGGGCCAGAAATGAACGTAGGTGCCGGTTTTGGTACTGGTGCCTGCTTCACGTACGGCGTATTGCGGAACGCCAATATGGTATTCCTGCTCAAATATTTTTCCTTCCCGATGAACATTTACCAGCAATTTAGCACTCAGTGCATTCACACAACTTACACCCACGCCATGCAATCCACCCGATACTTTGTAGGTGTTCTTATCAAACTTTCCACCGGCGTGTAATACAGTCATAACCACTTC
>JANXUL010000240.1 GCA_025356235.1 Bacteroidota bacterium | reverse complement strand
GTAACCAGTGGTTTTTACAGTTGTTCCAGTCCGTCTTTTTCCCCGGATGGGAAATATCTTTTTGTGTTAACCAATCAAAATTACCAGCCTTTTTACAGCGATGCTGATAACACTTTCATTTATGCCAACAG
Organism: Bacteroidota bacterium; assembly: GCA_025356235.1. GTDB lineage: Bacteria > Bacteroidota > Bacteroidia > Chitinophagales > Chitinophagaceae > Sediminibacterium. The sequence continues at coordinate 9,859 of JANXUL010000240.1, read as the reverse complement.
TACACAACTGGCAGCAATTGGCCTTCAAAAAAATACACCGTCGTTATTGATACCTAAAAACGATACGGTTTCACTGAAAGAAGTTCCCAAACCAGTTATAAAAGACACCACAAAAAAAGATGATAAACCCAAACCAACTGTTGATGAAAAGAAACCTGATATAACGGCAGTAGTAATCGACTTCGATGGAATGGAACAAAGAATGGAATTATTACCTGTTATACCGGGTAATCTCAGGTCATTAAAAATGATTAAAGGCAAAGCCCTGTTTTTACGTTCCCCCAATACCGGTGCAACTGACGGCAAAGCTTCTCTGAAATTTTATGATATAGACAAGCGGGAAGAAAAAAATATCCTGGCCGATGTAGATAATTACCTGGTGAGTGCTAATAAAGATAAAATCCTTGTGGCGAGATCGGGTGCATTGGCTGTAACCACTCCGGATGAAGGGGCCAAATTTGACAAACCGCTTCGCCTGAATGAAATGCAGATGACCGTTGACCCGATGCAGGAATGGAAACAGTTATTTACGGATGTATGGCGCATTGAAAGGGATTATTTCTATGATGCGAATATGCACGGAGTAAATTGGGTGCAGGTGAAAGACAGGTATATGAAAATACTGGAAGGTGCCATGACACGTGAAGAAGTAGATTTCGTTATTGGTGAAATGATTGGCGAACTGAATTCTTCACATACCTATCATTCCGGTGGCGATTTTGAAAGGGTACGATCAGAATCAACAGGGTATATTGGTGTGAACTGGGAAGCTGTGGGTGGTTTTTATAAGATCAAAAAAATCATACATGGCGCGGCATGGGATGCTGAAGTACGTTCTCCATTGGATAGAGCAGGTGGCGATATAAAAGAAGGTGATTTTATCCTGGCAGTAAATGGCATTCCCATCACAGCCGATAATGAACCCTTTGTGGCATTCCAGGGGCTGGCTAATAAAACCGTTGAGCTTACATACAACACTACTGCATCATTTACAGGTGCAAAAACGGTTATTATAAAAACAATGGATGATGAATACCGTTTACGTAACCTCGAATGGATTGAAACCATGCGCAAACGTGTTGAAGACGCTACCAATGGTGATGTAGGTTATATATATGTGCCCAGCACCGGCCTTGATGGTCAGAGCGAACTAATGCGACAGTTTAATGCACAATGGAATAAAAAAGCACTTATTATTGATGAGCGTTTTAATAACGGCGGACAAATACCCGACCGCTTTGTTGAAATGCTTAACCGCACACCACTATCTTTTGTTGCTACCCGTGATGGTAAACCCTGGCAGTGGCCGCAGTATGCCAATTTTGGTCCGAAAGTGATGCTTATCAATGGTTGGAGCGGTAGTGGTGGTGATGCGTTCCCTGATTATTTCAGAAAGAAGAATCTCGGGCCGTTAATCGGCACCAGAACATGGGGCGGATTGATAGGCATTAGTGGCTATCCCGACCTGATTGATGGCGGGACGATTACCGCCCCTTCTTTCCGTATTTATAATCCTGATGGTACCTGGTTTAAAGAGGGCCACGGCGTGGATCCTGATATCGAAGTACCCGAAGATCTGGGGGCGATGGCTAAAGGCATAGACCCGCAATTGGAAAGGGCGATTATTGAAATAAAAAATATGCTGAAAACAAAAGAGTTTAAAGCACCGATGGTACCGAAAGTGGAGAAAAGGAATTGATCCTGTAATCGGCCTATCATTAATAAGAAACCCTATGAGTATTGAATGCTCATAGGGTTTCTTATTAAAAGAAGAATTGAATTTTAAATATTAAAAAATATTACCGCCCGCCTGGCGGACAATACATCCTTAAATAATCAGTATACAATTGTTGTAAATGCGCTGTTGTTCCTTTCCCTTCAGAAATACCGTGGGTTCTGTTCGGGTAACTCATCAGCTGAAATTGTTTTCCATTTGCTATCAATTCGTTGATCAGCTGTTCGGCATTATTATAGTGCACGTTATCATCACCTGTTCCATGAACATACAGCAAATGACCCTTCAGGTTTTTGGCATAGGTGATCGGTGAACCTTTTACAAAATCTTCCCGGTTTTCCTGGGGCAGGCCCATATAACGTTCCTGGTAAATATTATCATAGGTAAGCTGGTTTCCTACTGCGGCAATGGCAATACCGGTTTTATATATCTCTGGATATTGAAACATCAATCCCAAAGTAGCTGAGCCACCACCACTCCAGCCCCATACAGCCACACGGGAAGTATCTACATAAGGCCATTTTAAAATTTCTTTTGCAGCCAATGCCTGGTCGCGGATATTTAACTGCCCTATTTTCCGATAGATAGATTTGCGCCATTCCCTTCCCTTGGGTGCAGGTGTGCCTCGATTATCCACGGTTATGTATATGTATCCGTCATTTGCCATACTTCCCTTATACATAAAATTGTTGCCGGCACCATATTGGTCTTTTGCATTTTGTCCGGCTGGCTCGGTATATACATAAAATACGACCGGGTATTTTTTGGTTGCATCAAAATTGTTGGGCTTTACCATCCACGCATCCATTTCAACACCTTCTGCGGTTTTTACTTTAAAGAATTCTACATTTGATTTACTTTTATCGGCTTTTGCCACTGCGTTGTTTGTATTATCCCCATTGAAGGTTTTATGATCAGGCAAAGTCACCCATTCCCTTGAAGGAGGGGTATAGTAATTCGAGAATGTATGTTGTGCAAACCTGCCTGTTGGCGATACGGTGTACGTATGAGTACCATTTTGATTGGCTGGCGATACTCTTTCTGCATAGCCGGTTCCATCCAATTTGGTTCTGTACAAATAACGTTGTGTGGCATTATCGGGTGTGGCATAAAAATACACATAGCCCCTTTCTTCATTAATAGCAAAAACACTCATCATATCATAGCTCCCTTTGGTTATCAGCTTTTCACCTTTCCCATCAATACCAATCCGATACAAATGCCTCCAGCCATCTTTGTCGCTGGTCCACAAAAATTCTTTGCCGCCATTTAACCAGAACTTATCTGCCAATGAGGAAGCCTCGTCAATCCATGCAGTTTCTGTTTCGTGATAAATAGAAGTGGACTTTCCGGTAACTGCATCGCTGAGCAATAGGTTACAAACATTCTGTTTACGGTTCAGGTGCTGCAGGATCAGCTGGTTACTATTGCCGGCCCATTCCATTCTTGGCACATACGATTGTAAAACCGGATCGGTGGGTATAGCCATCCAATTAGTTTTGGTGGTTGCAATATCTACTATCCCTATTTTGTAAGGTGATGGTGCTTCGCCCGCAGTAGGATATTCAACCGGTACAGAAAAAGGATAGATAGAATCAGTGGTATTCAGCATCAGGTAACTTTTTACTTTACTTGCATTGATCTGCCAATACGCAATTTTTTTACTATCCGGGCTCCAGCGAAAACCATCGCGGCAGCCGAATTCTTCTTCATATACCCAATCAAATGTACCATTGATCAGCTTACGCGTTCCTCCGGTTGTTAAAGGGGTTACCTTACTGCTTGCAATATCTTCCAGATAAATATTGTATTCGCTTACATAAGCCACTTTCTTACCGTCAGGTGAAAATTTGGCAAACATTAAAGAAGATCTTGGGCGTGTTTTTCCTATTTGCCGCAAGCTGTTATCGGCCAGGTTCAGTAACCAGTAATCACCGCGGGTATCATCTCGCCATACTTTTTTGGAATTGGTATAGATGAGTATTTTTTTATCATCACCAGAAAAGAAAAAATTACGGATACTAAGAGAAGCCGTATCATTTTTGGGTTTCAATAACGCTTTAGGAACAATAACTATTTTAGCTAAAGAAGGCAACTCGTTTTTTATAATTTCACCACCTTCTGTTGTGAAATAGCCATTGCCATCGCGCGTCCATTTCAAACCCTCAGGGGGTTGTGCATTCAAAGAAGAAAAAATGATTATAAAAATAAATCCTGTGACTAACTTGTATTTGTTCATAACCTTTTTATTTTAGGTTACTGAAAATACTCAATTATGAGAAGAATACAGAGCGTAAAGAAAAAAAATATTTACTATCGAAAATATTTCACGCAAAGTATATTATGTGCAATGCCTTTAAGAAACATTCTTTGCAGCTTTGCTACTTTGCCTGAAAGCTCTGGGATAAAATACGCACAAAATCATATTAAAGCATCCTGCAATGACGCTGTTTTGAATGAGCTCTTTTTATCATTGTATTTCTTTGCTGCATCAATAAAGCTTACAAACAAAGGTGCTGGCCGTTCAACGGTGCTTTTTAATTCAGGATGGTATTGGACGCCAATGAAGAAAGGGTGTGCAGGTATTTCCATTATTTCCACAAGTCCTGTTTCGGGGTTACATCCGCTGGCTACCATACCATTTGATTCGAATTGTGCCAGGTATTCATCATTAAATTCATACCGGTGGCGGTGTCTTTCGCTGATGCTGGTTTCTCCGTAAATTGTGTGGGCCAGCGTCCCTTCCTTGATCTCGCAGGGATATGATCCCAAACGCATCGTGCCACCCATCATTTTTATTTTCTTCTGTTCTTCCATCATGTTAATCACTGCGTGGTTGGTAGAATCATCCATTTCAGTAGAGTGTGCATCTTTTAATCCCAATACATTTCTTGCATATTCAATTACTGCCATCTGCATACCGAGGCAAATCCCAAAGAATGGTAATCCTTTTTCACGTGCATATTGAACGGCAACAATTTTGCCTTCAATGCCTCGGTGACCAAAACCCGGTGCCACTAATAATCCGTCAAGTCCATCCAGTTTTTCACCCACATTCTCTGCTGTAATGAATTCGCTGTGCACATTCACTACCTGCACTTTTACTTCGTTCATCGCCCCGGCATGTACAAAACTCTCAAGGATAGATTTGTAAGCATCCTGCAGTTCAATATATTTACCAATAAGGCCAACCGTTACTTTACTGCGTGGGTATTTCAGTTTATCAAGGAACCCCTTCCATTTATCCAGGTTGGGTTCACCATAATTCGTGATATTCATTTTACGGAGACAGATAAGATCGAGTTTCTCGCGAAGCATCAACAAGGGTACTTCATAAATGGTGGAAGCATCCATCGCTTCGATCACAGCTTCCTGTTTTACATTACAGAATAATGCAATCTTTCTTTTGATATCATTATTTAAAGGTTCTTCTGTACGGCAAACAAGTATATCCGGATGCACTCCTGTTTCGCTAAGCATTTTAACGCTGTGCTGGGTAGGTTTGGTTTTAAGTTCTTTCGCTGCTTTCAAATAAGGAATCAGGGTAAGGTGCACCACCATCACATCTTCATCCGGCAATTCCCACTGTAACTGCCGAACGGCTTCAATAAAAGGTAAACTCTCAATATCACCTACGGTACCTCCGATTTCTGTAAGGATCACATCATATTTATCATCCGCACCTAATAATAACATCCTTCTTTTGATCTCATCTGTAATATGCGGCACTACCTGTACGGTTTTACCTAAAAAATCACCTGCCCTTTCTTTATTAATAACGGTTTGATAAATCCGGCCGGTAGTTACATTATTCGCCTGTGTTGTGTAAATACTTAAAAACCTTTCGTAATGGCCAAGGTCGAGATCAGTTTCTGCACCATCTTCGGTTACATAACATTCGCCATGTTCATACGGATTAAGTGTACCCGGATCAACATTTATATACGGATCAAATTTTTGAATGGTTACACGGAGGCCCCTTGCCTGCAATAACTTTGCAAGCGAGGCTGCAATAATGCCTTTTCCTAAGCTACTTGTTACACCACCGGTAACAAAAATAAATTTGGCCATAGTATTAAATTAATTGATCAGTTATCGTATTGGTTGGTTTTTTGAACCAAGCTTTATGTCAAATTTGAACTTTCTTGCGTCGCACACGTATGCTTCCGGTTCTATAGGCAAAAAAATAATTACGAACCAAAAAGCAGCAAATTGCCCTTGAGCCCGAACAGTAAAATAAATGACCTTGGAAAAAGAACAGTGTAGAAAATCTTCAGAGGTCGTACAAACCTACATGAAAAAGTTTGACAAAAAAAAATAGCCGCTTAAAACTAAACATCCCTTCACCTAAAGTGTTAATTTGAAGTGTACATCTTTCCTGATAAAATTTAATTATATGAAAAATCCTCCTGTTGGGCCTGGCAGCTTTTGCCTCAGCGGCCTTTCTCAGTTACCGGTACAAAGCACCTGAGCCACAGTTGCTTACCCCTTCCTGCTATGTAAGTTGTTTTAATGCCGATGTACGGGAGCAATTCAGGCAGGAAGCAGCGACCCCGGCCTTTGCCATGTTGCATGAAACCCCCAAATACTACAAATTGGAAGATCCAACAAGACAGGCTGTTAGTTTTATAGCCGCAGACGGTTCCACCGCAATGGGCTATGCGATCAAAAGTAAGAAAGGATCCAAAAAATGGGTATTTGCATACAGGAATGGTGGGGATTGAATGATTATATTAAAAGTGAAAGTGAAATCCTTTCGAGAGAACTGGATAATGTAAATATACTCGCTATTGATCTATACGATGGAAGAGTTGCCGCAACACCTGATAGTGCAATGAAATTGATGCAGTTGGCAAAAACAGACAGGTTGGAAAACATTATTAAAGGCGCCTTGGCCTATGCAGGCACAGATGCAAAAATTTACACAATTGGCTGGTGCTTTGGTGGAATGTGGAGCCTGCAAACCACATTATTAGCTGGTAAACAGGCGGCAGGTTGTGTTATGTATTACGGACGACCCGAAACCAATATGGACAAACTAAAAACCCTTAACTGTGATATTATCGATTTTTTTGGAAACTAGGACCGGAGCCCCTCACCTGAAATGGTTAACAAATTTGAATCAGATATACAAATGGCAGGTAAAAAAATAACTGCCTTTAAATATGATGCCGGTCATGGATTTGCCAATCCAAGTAACCCCAGTTTTAATAAAGCAGCCACTGAAGATGCACATGTAAAAGCCATCGCTTTTCTAAAAAAGTATATGAAATAATACTTGACACTGGAAGAATAGTTTTGTACATTTAAAAGGAAAACTCATCAAATGCACAAACTATTCATTCAGTTCATTTTCATTTTTTTGGGCCTAACCGCCAATGCACAGAATCTTATTTACAGGGCACCAACTAATAGAAATGAAATAATTGATGTGAGAGAAGTGGCTGACCCAACTTTAAATACAAAAAACTTTGTCCCGAAATCAAATGATGCAATTACGGAAATTAATAACCTTCCTTACACCCCCATTTCAACAAGGGCTGCCTTCTCTGTAAACAATTATCCGATTCTCGGGTTTACTCCCAAAACAAATTTTACTGGCTCTTTCAGCCTCAATGGCCTCGCAAGTATCAAGTTCATTGATGCGCGGTTTGACAATGAGAAAGTTGGGTTCTCGCCGGTTAAAAATACACTACAAAAAAAAGGTTATAACATTCTGGGCCTACAAATTACCAAAGACCCGGTTGACTGGTTAAGGGAAAACATCTTACAAAAAGGTACCATAAACGACACCACTGCGAATCGCGTATTGACGATAGTATTACAAAAATTCTGGTTCAGCAATTCTGCCAATGACCGTTACACAGCTGCTAATCCAAGACTGGTCACTACACTTCATTATCATTTTGATATTTATACTTCCCAGGGTATTGGCTATTACCCACAAAAAAAATCACTGGAAAATTGACCGGATTGTACAATGATGGCAATATCTATAATATATTGACCGATTCTTTATTGTCGCTATTCAGCAAAGAAGTATTTACCAATAACTATACCGCCAAAGAAGCAGAAGCTAACTGGTACTCACCTGTTGATTTTAATGATTATTATACAAATCGTTTAAAAAGATTCTCCCACCCGGAAAAAATACCTAAGGGTGTGTACAAGACCTACGATGATTTTATTACAGCAACCCCAATGAGTGACAGTATAGACATGATTGTGAAGTATAATAATTTTGACAGGGCATTAACGTATGCCTGCCAGTTAACGGCTTATCAGCAAGGTGATCCTAAATCCTGCAACCTGTCCTGGGGTTATTACGACGGCTCTTCTTTATTTATCAATACGGGCAATGGTTTCTTTATAAAACTTATCCGTACAAAAAAGGATTTTGCTTTTTTCTATCTGAAGAACCTCAATGAAGAAAGAATTAAGGCGGATCTGCAAAGCTCTATAAAAATTGGCGGGTCATCGTACCAGGTTTTGAAAGATTATACAAAAGCTTATGCCTTGACCTATCAATTGGATTATGATACCGGTGAATTGTATTGATTATATGCCTCAATTACCTTTTTATTGGGTGGATATTTTTAAAATAAGAAACTTCTGAATATGCAAAGATTTTTATTTTTTTTCTGCCTGGCTTTGATTTCTAATTTTTCCCGGGCTCAATTAGTAGATTTCAATAAAGAGGTTGCAGACCGTACACCTGATACACTGCTATTGATTGATGAAAACAAATTCAATGACCCAAAGTTCCTTGCTTTTCCAAAAAAAATAAATGCTCCTTTAAACCTTGCTTCCCTTATCAATTATTACCCAGTAGTGGGAATATCACTCAAAAACAGACTTACAGATAATATATCGCTTTTATCAATCAGTCAAATCAGATTAATTGATGCAAGATTTGATAATAAAAAGATCGGTTTTTTACCCGTGGGAACCAATCTGCAAAAAAGTGGATACAGTACATTGGGGCTGCAGATCAGCAGGGGCCCAATCAGCTGGTTAAAAGAAAGTTTTATTGAAAAAAATATTATATTAGACAGCAGCAGCAAGCGGCAACTAGTGATTGTATTGCAAAAATTCTGGTTTAGCAGTTCCGCAAATCAACTTTATTCGGTATCGAACCCCAGACTGCTAGCTACACTTCATTATGGTTTTGATATATACACTTCACCCGGCATTGGTTACTACCCACAAAAGAAAATAGAAGGAAGTTTTACAACACTATACAATAAAGGCAATGCATATACCGACCTTACAGACTCATTACTTATCCTACTGAAAAAAGAATTTCTTTCACAAAATTTTGCAGCAAAGGAAACCGATGCCAACTGGCAATCGCCGATCGATTTTAATGATTATTATAATACTAAGATGAGGAAAGTATCTCAGTTTGAGAAAATGCCCAAAGGTGTATATGCAACCTATGCCGATTTTTTAGAAAAAAATGTAATGTGCGATAGTGTAAAAATGATAATGAAATACAATAATTACGACCGCATACCCTTGTATGCATGTCAGTTGGTAGCTTTTACAGCCGGGCAACGTCAATCTTCTAAAGAGTCATGGGGTTATTTTGATGGCACTTCTCTTTTTCTGAATACTGGTGCTGGATTCTTTATTAAACTGATCCGTACAAAGGAAGATTATGTTTTCTTTCACCTTAAAAATATCAGGGAAGACAGGATCAAACAGGATATACTCGAAGGTATCCAGATCGGAAGTTCTTCATACCAGGTAATAAGGGATTATACAAAGGTTTTTGCATTAACTTTTCAAATGGATACAGAAACGGGGCAATTGTACTAATTACATATCATTTACGATCTTCTTATAACTTGTAACAATTCCCTTAATCAATGAGGAACTAAATCCCTGGTGTTCCATCTCATTCAATCCGGCAATCGTGCAACCTTTAGGGGTGGTTACTTTATCTATCTCCTGTTCGGGGTGCGTATTTTTTTGTAATAATAATTCTGCCGCGCCTTTCACTGTTTGTGCGGCTATTAATGAAGCGGTAGCGGCACTGAATCCAATTTCAATACCACCTTGTATATTGGCACGGATATAACGCATGGCAAAAGCGGTACCGCAGGCACCCAATACAGTTGC
>JANXUL010000220.1 GCA_025356235.1 Bacteroidota bacterium | reverse complement strand
AGAGGCCGTAACATCTTCCAAAATCAATCTGTCAGCAGAACCGGATGGGATGAAAAAAATGTAGTAGACCCAACAACTGTCAACTTTAAATTAACCGGTGGTTTGTATTATAAATTAACTGATAACATTGAAGCTTCATTCCAGGCTAACTTCGGAACAGGTAACACTGTTTATACGGGTAGCGACAGGTACTCACTGAAAGACCTTAAAATGAGTCAGTTTAAATTCGAGTTGAAACATAAAAACTGGTTTGCACGTGCATATACCACCCATGAAAACTCAGGTAGTTCATTTAATGCAACCATTACTACCAGGTTATTCAATGAAGCAATAAAACCAAGTGGTACCTGGTATCCTCAATATATTGCTGCTTATATCGGTAACCTTGATGCGGGTGCGTCAAATATAGCTGCGCACAATGCGGCACGCGCATTTGCAGATCAGGGTATCCCTATTGGTCAAAATATCGGCCTTAATCCTGTATTTCAGAAAATTGCCGGTACACCTATTTCACAGGGCGGTGGTTTGTTCCTTGATAGAACAAGGTTGAATGTGTTTGAAGGACAATATAATTTTACTGAAGACCTGGGCTTAGCCAGAAGCGGTACCGATTTTCTGGTTGGATTAAGTTCAAGACAATATGTGCTCAATTCTCAGGGAACTTTATTTGCAGATACAGCGGGTCCAATTAAGATCAATGAGCTTGGTGCGTATGCACAGTTATCACAGAAGTTATTGAATGATGTGTTGAAACTGACTGTATCAGGCCGGTATGATAAAAATACCAATTTCAAAGGGCGCTTTACACCAAGGGCTTCAGCAGTTGTAAAACTGGCAAAAGACCATAACCTGCGTTTTTCTTATCAAACAGCTTATCGTTTCCCAACTACGCAAAACCAGTGGATTAACCTGTTAGTAGGTGGCGGAACCCGTTTGATGGGTGGTTTACCACAACTTAGGAATTACTATCAATTCAGTACAAACCCATTGTTTACGGTGCCAAGTGTTCAGGCTTTCGGAGCAAGTGCATTAGCAGGGGCGCCTAACCCGGCATTATTGCAACAACAGACTTTTGACAATGATTTCAGGCCAGAATCAAGTAAATCATTTGAAGTAGGTTATAAAGGGTTGATTGCCCAGCGATTATTGATAGACGTATATGCTTATTGGTCTACTTATAAAGATTTCCTCAGCAGTGTAAACGGTGTACAATCCAGAAATGCCGCTGCATTTAACCCAGGCGATCTGTTAGATCCTAATAAGAGTATTGGCTACAGCATTTCAGTGAATGCGCCGGGTGATGTGAAAACCAGTGGTTATGGTGCATCCGTAGAATATTTATTGGGTAAGAACTATTCTATCAGTGGTAATTATTACTCTGATAAAATTGGCGACCTCCCAAGTGGTTTTGTTTCTTATTTCAATACACCTAAACACCGCACCAATATTATGTTTAGTAACAGTGGATTTGGCAAAGACAACCGTCTTGGATTCAACGTTGTTTACAGGTGGGCCAATAGCTTTCTCTACCAGGGTACTTTTGCCACAGGTATGGTTCCCTATATGAGAACAGTAGATGCTGCCGTTAGCTACAAATTCCCAGCTAGTAAATCAATGGTTAAGATCGGTGCAACCAATCTGTTCAATAAATACTATCGCACAGGCTTTGGTAACCCCGAAATCGGTGGTTTATATTACATGAGCTTTGGCTGGAACGTATTTTAATTTAACTCTTGACTTGTATAGAAATGAATGGTCCCCTGTCTAATTTGACAGGGGATTTTTTTATTAGCAACAGCCAATCATTTTCTGCTGTAAGCCCCGGTTTTATCGTTCAGCGTTCTACGTTCAGCGTTTTTTGGTTTTGTACCTGATAATCTTATATTTTTGCTGCTCATTTAATAAACTGATATGATGCGTTCTATTGCTTTCAGAGAGGCTCTACGTGAAGCCATGAATGAAGAGATGAGAAGGGATGACAGAGTCTTCTTAATGGGTGAGGAAGTAGCCGAATACAACGGAGCCTATAAAGTAAGCCAGGGAATGTTGGCTGAATTTGGTGAGAAACGTGTGATTGATACCCCTATTTCTGAACTGGGCTTTACTGCTGTTGCCGTAGGGGCTGCCCAAAGTGGATTAAGGCCGGTGGTAGAGTTTATGACATGGAACTTTGCCGTGCTGGCTATGGACCAGATATTGAATACCGCTTCTAAAATGCTGGCCATGAGTGGAGGACAGATTGGTTGCCCAATTGTTTTTCGCGGACCCAATGGCAGCGCAGGCCAGTTAGGTGCCCAGCATTCAACCGCTTTTGAAAGCTATTACGCAAATATCCCGGGTATAAAAGTGGTATCACCTTCTAATGGCTACGATGCTAAAGGTTTGCTTAAACAAGCTATACGTTATGAACAAGACCCCGTAATATTCATGGAAAGTGAAGTGATGTATGGGGATAAAAGCGATGTGCCCGATGAAGAATACTACATTCCAATAGGTAAGGCCGATGTGAAAAAGCAGGGCCGCGATGTAACTATCGTCTCTTATAATAAAATGATGAAAGTAGCTTTGGGAGCTGCTGCCGAATTGGAAAAAGAAGGCATCAGTGCCGAGGTAATTGATTTGAGGACAATCCGTCCATTAGACTGGATGACGATTTTAGAAAGCGTTAAGAAAACAAGCCGCCTGGTAATTGTAGAAGAACAATGGCCGTTTGCTTCCATTTCTTCTGAGATCAGTTATCGAATACAAAAGGAAGGCTTTGATTACCTTGACGCTCCAATCCGCCGTATTACCAGTGCCGATGCACCTATGCATTATGCCCCTAATCTCGCTGCACTGGCCATGCCCGATGTAGCCAGGACAGTTAAGCTGGTTAAAGAAGTGATGTATCTGAAAAAATAACCGTTAAACATTTTCTTAAAGCAAACCCGGAGCATTCGTTTCCGGGTTTTTGTTTTCTGCCTAACTTGCCAATTGTTTATAAGAACTATGAAGTATTTATTTCTTTTTGTTTTCATTTATAGCAACAATAGCGTATCATTCTGCCAGGCAGCGGACAGAATGGTTGTTGATAAGGTGAAAAACGATACCATTTTACCGGAAGTTACCGTGCAGGCATTCAACACAAGATTGCAGTGGAAAGCAGTACCCGCAGCGGTGGCAACGATCACTTCAAAAGAAATCAACCGCTATGCCAATACCTCATTAGTACCCATATTGAATACAGTGCCCGGGGTACGTATGGAAGAAAGGTCGCCGGCCAGTTACCGGTTATCGGTTCGTGGCAGTTTATTACGTTCACCTTTTGGGGTACGAAATGTAAAAGTGTATTGGAACGATATTCCTTTAACGGATGGCGGCGGCAATACATACCTGAACCTGATAGACATGAATCAACTAACAGGTGCTGAAATTATTAAAGGCCCTTCTGCCAGTTTGTATGGTGCCGGAACAGGCGGGACTTTATTATTGAGGTCGGATCTGGCTTTTTCAAATACTTCTCGAAATAGTTATTCAGTAGGTGCGACCAGCGGGTCTTATGGACTGTTTGCAGAGCGAATAAGCTGGCAATACAACGGAAAATATTTCGCATCCTCCCTTCAACAAACTCACCAGCAATCTGATGGCTACCGCGAACAGTCTGCTACCAGAAAAGATGCTATTAAATGGCAGGCAGCATGGCAATTGAAAAAGCAACAAATCCAATTTCTTATTTTCTATACAGATTTGTTTTATCAGACACCCGGCGGTATTACAATGGCACAAATGCTCGCTAATCCAAAATTATCACGGCAGCCCGCCGGTATTTTACCTGGCTCTTTGCAGCAACAGGCGGCTATTTATAACAAGACTATTTTCGGCGGCATCCATCATGAAATAGCTGTTGGGGACCTGTTTATTATAAAATCATTTATCACCGGCAATAACACTTCTTTCAAAAATCCTTTTATAACGAATTATGAAAAAAGGACAGAAGATAACCTGGGTGCCGGTACGAATCTGATTTTTCGTAAGAAGACAGTTCGCACAGATTTTCAATGGATGAATGGTGTGGAATGGCTTTACAATCATTCATCGATTAATGATTTTGGTAACAGGGCAGGTGTTCCAGATACCGTTCAGTTCAAAGACAATATATTTATCAACCAATGGTTTGCTTTCTCGCAAATGCAATATACAGTTGATGACAAATGGAATGTAACAGCAGGACTTAGCCTGAATAATCAATCCTATAAATATAAACGGTTAACAGATCCCAATTCAGTGTATGTAAATAAAAACATCCATGCTGTGCTAACACCAAGGTTTGCCGTTTCGTACAGGATTAACAGAGATATATCCCTATATGCCCTTGCTGCCAAAGGGTTTTCGCTACCTGCGCTTGCTGAAGTAAGACCCTCGGATGGAAATTTTTATGGTGATCTCCTTGCTGAATATGGCTGGAATTATGAAGCAGGTATTAAGGGTGAATTGCTGAGTCAGCGTTTACAATTTGATGTTTCATCTTATTTTTTTACACTCGAAAATGCAATAGTAAGAAGGAATAATGCAGCGGGTGCGGAATATTTTGTAAATGCAGGTACTATAAAACAAAATGGTATAGAAGCATTGATCAAATTCCAATTGTTGAAAAAAACAACACCGTTTATTTCAGGCATACATGTATGGAGCAGTTATAGCTACCAGCCTTATCGTTTTACTAATTACCAGCAAACATCGAATAATTATTCAGGTAATGAATTAACGGGAGTACCCCGCAATGTCTGGCTTAGCGGGATAGATATAGAAACCCGGAAAGGTATGTATGCTAACCTCTCATTAAACAGCACGTCTGCATTACCGCTTACTGACGCGAATGATGCCTATGCAGATGCTTACCAGTTACTTCAAATAAAAACCGGCTATCGCTGTAAGCAAACAGAAAAACAACTGGATATATTTGTGGGTATTGATAACCTGCTGAATAAAAATTATAGCCTGGGAAATGATATCAATGCTGCGGGAAAAAGATATTACAACCCCGCCTCGGGTAGAAATATTTTTGCCGGGTTTATATATCATTTCTGATGCTTCACCCAGATGTGTGTTTATAACCAAAACTTCAATGTTCAGTTTGACTATTGTGGAGACAGGGAGGCGCAAGAAAAGGTTAATAGTACCACCGTTGACCAGCCATAAAAAACTTACATTATCTTAGTGCCAAATAAAAAAGATATGCCTGCTATTTTAATTATAGATGATGAAAAAGCCATTCGCAATGTGCTGAAAGAAATATTGGGTAATGAAGGCTTTACAGTAGAAGAAGCGGCTGATGGGGAGGAAGGCCTAAAAAAATTTACTGCCGCATCGTATGATGTGGTGCTTTGCGATATAAAAATGCCCAAGCTAGACGGGATTGAATTTCTGCAAAAAGTGATAGAATCAAATTCCGAAGTACCGGTAATTATGATCAGCGGGCATGGTAATATTGAAACGGCTGTTGATGCAGTGAAAAAAGGCGCATTCGATTACATATCCAAACCGCCAGACCTGAACCGGCTCCTCATCACCATTCGGAATGCCCTGGATAAAACCGTTTTGGTAAAAGAAACCAAAGTATTGAAAAGAAAGGTATCGAAAGTACAGGAAATCATTGGTGAGAGTGAAAGCATACAAAAAATAAAAGAAACCATAGAAAAAGTGGCACCTACCGATGCACGTGTATTGATAACAGGCGAGAACGGTTCGGGTAAAGAACTGGTGGCAAGGTGGCTGCACGAGAAAAGTAACCGCGCCAATGCCTCGATTGTTGAAGTGAACTGTGCAGCCATTCCAGGTGAACTGATCGAGAGCGAATTATTTGGTCATGAAAAGGGTTCGTTTACTTCCGCTATCAAACAACGTATTGGTAAATTTGAACAGGCTAATGGCGGTACACTTTTTCTAGATGAAATAGGCGATATGAGTTTAAGTGCCCAGGCCAAGGTATTGCGTGCCCTGCAGGAAGGAAAGATTACCCGGGTAGGTGGTGAAAAAGAGATTTCGGTTGATGTGCGTGTGATTGCCGCTACCAATAAAGATCTTTTGAAGGAAGTAACCGAAAAAAATTTCCGCTTAGACCTTTATCATCGGTTGAGCGTTATATTGATACATGTACCCTCTTTAAACCATCGGAGAGATGATATTCCGTTATTGGTAGAAAAATTCCTGACCGATATAGCCGAGGAATACGGGCAGTCAAAAAAATCCATTCACCTAAAAGCCATGGAAGCTTTACAAAAGCACGACTGGACCGGTAATATTCGTGAACTCCGGAACGTGGTAGAACGTTTAATTATACTTTCGGGCAAAGAAATTGTAGTGGGTGATATTGATGCGTATGTATCGTTAAAGTAGTTAAAAAGGTTAAAAGGGTTAAAGGAGTATGTTCAGGCCAGTTCATTTTTAACTCCTTTAACCCCTCTAACAAGAATCCCCGCCTCATATTTAAGAAAACTTTTACCTGCAATTCATTACAGTGTGGGTGAAAAGGATATTTTTGTTGATACTTAACTGTTAACTATGGGTTTAATTCTATTCATTATCGGTGTTATTGGTTGGCATGTGGGCATGTATGGCATGTTTAAAAAAGCGGGTATCGAACCATGGAAAGCCCTGGTACCTTTTTATAATACATGGCTGATCGTTGAAAAATGCAATATCCGTAAATATTGGTTCTGGCTTCAACTGATACCCATTGCAGGACAGTTCATTACCATCTGGATCACAATTATTTTTGTGATGCACTTTAAAAAGGTTAGCGTACTTGATCATACCGCTACGGTATTTTTCCCCTTTCTTTATTTTCCATATCTCGGGTTTTCTGACAAAGAAAAATGGCATGGAGGAGAAATTCTCAAACATTACCACAAACCCGCTTCACGTGAATGGATAGATGCGGGTGTATTTGCCATCGTTGCCGCAACCATTATCCGAACATTTGTTTTTGAAGCGTATGTGATTCCAACAGGCAGCATGGAAAAAACTTTACTGATCAATGATTTTCTGTTCGTAAATAAAATGAGTTATGGAGCGCGTATCCCTCAAACGCCTATCTCATTTCCGTTTGTACATAACACCATGCCCTTTTCTGTAACAACACCTTCATATATTAAAGCAGTACAGCTACCCTATAAACGCCTGCCCGCTTTTACAGATGTAAAAAGAAATGATGTGGTGGTATTTAATTTTCCTGCGGGAGATACAATTATTAACCTTATCGATTATGGCAGTAAGAGGCCTTATTATGATGTGCTTCGTGAACAGTTTAAAGGCGACAGGGCGGCCCTCAATGCCCAATTCCCTGTAATTGTTCACCCAATGGATAAAACAGATAATTACATCAAACGCTGTACAGGTATAAGCGGGGATATTGTACAGGTAAAAAACGGTTCTTTATTTATTAATAACCAACCGGCATTTATTCCATCCGGTTCACAAACAGAATACCTTATTGAAACGAATGGTACGCCTTTTACAGAAGAATTTTTAAAAGAAGGATTGGGGATTGATATGGATAACCCGGGTGACCAATTAAGGGTTGATAATACCAAACCAGGAACCATTGTATTGAATATGACCGCCGAAGAAGCTGCGAAGGTAAAGAAACAGCCGAATGTAAAAACAATGGTACCCTACTCGGAAAATTTTGTAGGACAAACTTTTCCGAATGATGAAATCAATTTCCCATGGACCGTTGACAATTACGGTCCACTCACTATTCCGAAGAAAGGGGATGTATTACAGGTGAATGCACAAACCATTGCTTTATACAGAAGGCTCATCATTACTTATGAGCAAAACACGATGGAAGAAGTGAATGGTAAGTTCATCATTAACGGCAAAGAAGCCACTACTTATACAACGAAATATAATTATTTCTGGATGATGGGTGATAACCGCCATCGCAGCCAGGACAGCCGTTATTGGGGCTTTGTACCTGAAACACATGTAGTAGGAAAAGCTTCACTGATATGGTTCAGCTGGGATAAAGGCCCACGCTGGAAGCGCTTGTTCAATAGCATCAAATAATGTATCTTTATTAACCGGAAGGGGTCCTCTGAGCACGATGCTTTGGGGACTTTTTCGTCTAAATACGTTAGCCTTATGGAGCATAAAAAAATAAATTTTGAAATTGAAGTGTACGAATCAATTGATCAGCTCACTAAAGAAGATGCCTGGTTATTGAATGAAGCGAAAAACGTTACCCAAATAGCTTATGCCCCGTATTCGCATTTCCAGGTAGGCGCCATGGCCCTCTTAACCAACGGAAAGACTGTTGCAGGAAGCAACCAGGAAAATGCAAGCTACCCTGTAGGTTTGTGTGCAGAAAGGGTTTTGTTATCTGCTGCTTCCTCTTTATACCCGGGTGTACCTGTTGAAAGTATTGCAATCAGTTACCATAATGATAACGGCAAGAGCGACCGGCCTATAACACCCTGCGGTATCTGCCGTCAAACCCTGGTTGAGTACGAAACACGTTTACAGCATCCTATCCGTTTGATATTGGGGGGTATGGAAGGCAAAATATTCATCATACCCAAAGCCGGTATGTTATTGCCACTTAGTTTTTCGGGAGATGATATGAAGTAATTGGAATAGGAAAATTACGAATGAAGAATTACGAGCGAGCCTGGTGGTACAGCTTCTTACATTGATTTTTAATTACCTGATTAATACAGTCGTTCCTCTTAAAAAAACAGGTTGCCCTGAATCTGTATTGGTATAATTAAGTGTCCACACATAGGTTCCACTGCTTTGCGGGATACCTTTTACACGGCCATCCCATTTTTTTGTCCAGTCTTTTGTTTCAAAAATGATTTGCCCGTAACGGTTGAATACCCTGAAAATAAGGTTACCTGCTTTATAGGCATTCAACGGATAGAGGTAATCATTTAATCCATCCCCATTAGGTGTAAATGCCGAGGGTACGGCTATATAGCAGGTTATCAATACCGTAATAATTTTGTAGGCTGTATCCGCACAATTAAAGCTGTTTTGAACGGCCAGCCGCGCCGTATATTTACTGAACCGGTTGGTAATTGGATAAGATTGCGGGAGCGGGGTTTGACTATTGCTGGTAACACCGTTACCAAAATCCCATTTCCATTGGGTAGTGTTACTGCTGCTCAGATCAGTAAAAACTAAATTATCCGTTGGGCATAAAGTATCGGAAGCTGCAAAAGCCGCTTTGACTGTTTGGTCTGGTATAACAACATTCATAACAACCGAATCTGTACACTTGCTATTAGCCACAAAAAGTTTTATTGCATGGTTGCCAAACACTTTGGTAATGAATATCGGGTTTTGGCTACTGCTGATGACAATACTATCCATACTCCACCGCCATTGATTGGTGCCACCATTGCCGTTATGGGTTAATAAAAGGGTATCTGATTTACACCCAGCTTTAATGGTACTTTGAAAATCAGCTGTAATAATATTTTTGGTAGTAAAAGAAATGGTAGAGCCGGCGGGGGTAATAAAACCGCATTCATCTATCAATGTATTACCATCACTGCCATTCCGTAGGGTAATGGTAAATGTTCCGTTTACTTTGATAGGAGCGGTAAGTATCAGGTTAATCACACTGCTTAGGCCGTTTGTACAAACGCCTTTTGCACTTTTTATTATTACTGCTGCCGGTCCGGTGATTACAAAATCGCTGCCATCTGCGGCGATGGAGCTGCAGGTGATTGGTTTGGAAAACACCAGTTGCAATGAATCGGTTATACATACAACGGGACTGACACTGTCTAATGGTGCGGGCAGTGCAGATAAAAATTTAAAAGAAACGTTTTCTCCAGCAGCTAAATTATTGGCGCAATTATCAGTTACTGTATTTCCATCGCTGCCTACTTTCGCCGTTACGGTATAGGTTCCCGCTAAAAGCCCTGTCTTCAATTTCAGGATAATCGTATCTGCATCAAAACCAGTACTGCAGCCATTTGCCGAGGCCGATATAATTGAAATAGGGGATGGGCCTGTTATAGAAAAATCGCTTCCGTCACTGGCAACACTGGTACATCCTACCCGTTTATTTAAGGTAACAATTACATCTGTACCATTACAGTCGCCATGTGCATTCTGGAGCTTGGGTACCAGCGGGTTCACGATACTTGCCGTGCCGCCTTGCGCACCAGACGGGAACGAGAGATCATAACCACTTTGGGTATGCGTAGCATCATCGAAATGACTGATTAAAAGTAAATAATCATGCCCCACGATAATGGTAGGCATAATGCTGAATGTAGGAATGTTTTGAGCAGGGTTTGAAGCACATTCGAACGGATTTTTACCTGCAGGTGAAGCACCGGTTGCACCCGATGAGCCCGACCAGTTGGCTGAAACAATTAATGTGGCATCGGTATAGACATCTGTTGGGTTGCGACCAGTAATATCGAATAATTGCCAGTCATAATCATCTCCCAGATTTTTTGGGGTAATCACAAATCCAAGTGTGCCGGTTGCATAACAGGTAAACTTGTACCAGTAAGGATTGATATCCGAATACTGGTTACCATCGTTACCACAGGGTGTAGGCAACTTAGTGCCACCGCAGGCAGGTACCGATGTTTGGGCAAAGAAATTTGTTCCACATACAGGAAATGCTGAGCCGGGGTTTTGTCCCAGATTGGTACATTTCTGCGACCATCCGGTAATCACCAATACGTTCAAAAGAATGAAAAAAGGTATGATTTTACCAATTGCTGCCATTACTGTAAAAGTATTTCATTCAATGGTTGGTTAGAAGGGCATTTTTCAAGAAAATGTTAAGAATATGGAACATGTAATGTTGAATTGACTAATCGGGTTAGTTCATTATGCAGCCTTCCTTATTCGATATTCAAAACAGCGTCTGCACTCCGTGGGCAATTTTAAACTCATGCCCCAATAACCATTTCTTCCGCCATTTGCCACCTGAATAGCCTACCAGAGAACTATCGCTGCCAATTACCCGGTGGCAGGGAACCATGATGGCTATATTGTTTTTACCATTAGTGCTGGCTGCTGCGCGTATCACTTTAGGGTCGCCAAGGCGTTTGGCAAGGTCCATATAACTGATGGTTCTGCCATAAGCAATCTCCATCAGTTCACTCCAAACCCTTACCTGGAAATCGGTACCTGTCTGGTGCACCGGGATATCAAATGTTCTGCGCTTACCATGAAAATATTCAATCAGCTGCTCGGTACATTGATGCATGATTTCGGTTATGCCTGGCTCGCCATAAGCCAGTTGGTCAGTATTGTCTACAAAAGTCAGCTCGCCAATATACTGCTCCGTACCGCCGATCTTAAGCATACCTATGGGACTTTCGTAATATGTATAATGCAGTTCACTCATTAGCCGATGCGTTGTCCGTTAACCACCGGTTTTCCGGGTTGCAATAAAATTACCTGATTATTCTCATCATACACGCCCAGGACCAAACATTCACTGAAATAATTGGCGATCTGTTTTGGTGGAAAATTAACCACCGCCACCACCTGGCAGCCTTTGAGCGATTGCCTTGTGTAATGATGTGTAATCTGTGCAGCGGAATGTTTGATACCCAAAGGACCAAAATCAATGGTCAATTGGTAAGAGGGTTTTTTGGCTTTCGGGAAATCATTAACTTCAAGTATGGTTCCGCTGCGGATATCTATTTTTTCAAAATCGTCCCAGTTAATCATGGTTGTAATAATTTTGTCAAATCTAAAAATTAAATAGTTATGAAACGTACAGCAACAGCCGTTTGGAATGGTTCGGGCAAAGAAGGTAATGGAAACCTTACAACACAAAGTACCGTATTGAACAAAACACAGTACTCTTTCAATTCACGTTTTGCAGACGGTATAGGTACTAACCCCGAAGAGTTAATGGCCGCTGCCCATGCAGGATGTTTTACCATGAAACTCAGCTTTGTTTTGGGGGCTGCCGGTTTTACACCTGAAAACATCGAAACAAGCTGTGTGATTACACTGGGAGATGGGGTGATCACCAATTCCGATCTCGTTGTAAAAGCCAAAGTACCTGGTATCACACCTGAGAAATTCCAGGAATGTGCAGCAGATGCCAAAGCCAACTGCCCCGTAAGTAAAGCCTATAATATGGCGATTGGTATGGAAGCAAGTTTAGTTTAATTTTTTTGCGTGTATATCGCTCAAGTCAAAAATGAAAAGTCAAAATGAAAATGGTTTTCGATTTTGACTTTTCATTTCACTTTAATTTTATCAAATGATTATCCGCAAAGCTGATATGAGAGACATTAAGGAAGTGGCGGTTCTGTTTGATCAGTACAGGATATTTTATAAACAGGATACTGATATTGGCGCTGCACAAAAATTCCTCGCCGAACGTATGCAACAAAACGAATCGGTTATTTTTGTTGCGATTTTAGATCATATCATGGTTGGATTTACACAACTCTATCCCATTTTTTCATCGGTAAGTATGAAGCGTGCCTGGTTACTGAACGATCTGTTTGTGGCACCCGAAGCCCGTGGTTCCGGTGCTGCCGATAGCCTGCTGAAAGCTGCGCAGCAAATGGGTGCCGACACATCCAGTCGCTGGATGGTATTACAAACGGCTACCACCAACCACCGTGCCCAAAAAGTATACGAACGGAATGGATGGAAAAAAGATCATGAATACTTTTCGTATTATTACAGGATAGGTGAGTAGTGAGTGGCTTGTAAAAGGATTTATTCGTATTGACTACTCACCATTCACTCTTCCCCATCCTACTGATCGAGCAAATCTGCCAGCTGCATCAATTCTTTCTGCTTGTAATTTTTC
>JANXUL010000188.1 GCA_025356235.1 Bacteroidota bacterium | reverse complement strand
ATGCCAGCATATATACGAATCTCCGTATAGCGGAGGTTTCCCTTTGGGGGCGGGTGTAAAAATCAACACTGGTACAGGTATTATCAGCGGGATAGCACCGCCCGAAGGCCAATATGTTGTGAATGTTTGTATTACAGAATGGAGAAACGGAAGGCCTTTTACAGAACACAGGAAAGATTTTATTTTAAAAGTGCAGAACTGCGATTTTATTGAAGCCGTTTTACCGGATAAGATTATTCAATGCAATGATTTTATAGTGCATTTTGAGAACCAGTCTACTTCGGCAGCCATCACCTCTTATCTATGGGCGTTTACTGATCCTGCTTCCACCGTTAATGTCTCCACCAGTGCCACATTTGACCATACTTATAGTGATACAGGACGTTATACGGCAAAGCTTACTGTTACCGGCCCAAATGGATGTGTTGGGGAGGATAGCACAATCGTATTCGTATACCCCGGTTTTAAACCAGCTTTTACCATTGCAGGCGGTTGCTACCTGAACCCTTTTCAATTTAACGATGCAACCACCTCAATATATGGCACTGTTAACAGTTGGCGATGGAATTTTGGAGATACCTCAACAGATGCCGATACTTCCCTCAGCAAAAATCCAAAATATACGTATGCAGTTCCTTCCACAAAAGATATAACCTTAATAGTTACCAACACCAAAGGATGTATAGACACTTTACATAAAAACCTGGTAGTAAGTAACAAGCCCCCGTTGCAATTGCCGTTTAAGGATACATTGATCTGTAGCATTGATACACTGGTAATACCTATTGGTAACCCGGGTAATTATTCGTGGCTTCCCAATAAAAATATTCTCGGTGCCAATACATCCAGCCCATTGGTTTTTCCAAAAGATACTACCCGCTATATAGTAACCTTAAATGATAATGGGTGCATCAATACGGATACCGTTACTGTTAATGTATTAAATTTTATTAAAGTAAACGCCGGAAATGATTCGTTGATCTGTACTACGGATATTGTACAATTAAACCCCGTTAGTTATGCATTGAGTTATCAATGGTTAGCCTCTTCCGGCGAGAAAGTAGCCAATGTTAAGAACCCTTTGGTAAAACCCATTATCAATACAAAGTATTATGTAACGGCCAATCTTGGAAAATGCCAGGCGCGTGATACGGTTGCTATCAATGTGGCCGCATACCCGGTAGCTGCCGTTGGTGCAGATACAACCATTTGTTTCGGTAACCGCATATTATTGAGAAGTATCATCGTTGGATCCTCTTTTGTCTGGTCACCTGCGGTTTCCCTGTCAAATCCAAACCTGCGCACACCCATAGCAGGGCCATCCCAAACCACCGCTTATATTTTAAGTGTTTCAGATACCATGGGTTGCCCGAAAACAGTTCGGGATACCATCAATGTAACCATTGCGCCCGCTATTATTGCTTTTGCCGGAAGGGATACGGCGGTGCTGATCAATCAACCTTTGCAATTGCAGGCTACCGGTGGGGAACAATATAGCTGGAGCCCTGAAACCGGACTGAGTAACCCGTCTATTGCCAATCCGGTTGCTATCCTGGATGAAAGAACTGATTCCACCACGTATATAGTAAGGGTAACAGGTGCCGGTGGCTGTTATGCCGAAGATGCTATTGTAGTAAGGATTTTCAGAACCGGGCCGGATATATTTGTACCCTCTGCATTCACCCCAAATGGGGATGGGAAGAATGATATTTTAAAACCTGTAACCGTAGGTGTCTCTAACCTGCATTATTTCAGGGTATATAACCGCTGGGGACAGTTATTATTCAGCACTACCCAACTCGGTAAAGGATGGGATGGCTTTTTTAATGGTACCCCACAGCCAAGTGGCACTTATGTATTTTCTACTGAAGGAACAGATTACCTGGGCAAAATTGTTTTCAGGAAAGGGACTGCGGTGCTGATCAGGTAAATTATAGATATTCTTTACCGGTTAAGCAGCAAACTGTTCTTTCTTTTTATCTTATGGGCAGATGTTGCAACTCCGTTAAATAATGCAAGAATTTGTAAAGGCTTAGTTAACATCCTGTATTTTCATATCCTGATAAAAACAAGCCTTTATTTCACAAGGGAGAGGAAAGCGCATTATGAACATGAAGAAATTATTTTTATCAATTGTAATATTACTATCCCTGGCATTACCAGCTTCCGCCGCTCACTTAAAAGGTGGATGGATACAATATACCTATTTAAGCCCCGGAAGCGCGCCCAATTCATCAAAATACCAGATTACAGTCAGGCAATATCTCGCCTGTAATTCTACTGGTGGGCAAAGGGATGCTTCTATCTTTTTGGGCATATTCGATGGATCCACTAACCAGCTGCTTAGTACACTCACCATTGCCAGAACATCAACCGATAATCCAAATAAAACAGACTACAGTCCTTGTTTAAATACGAAGCCACCTGTTTGTTATCTAATAGATATTTATTCCCAGACTGTTGAACTGCCTAATAATGCTGCAGGTTATACACTCGCTGTGCAAAGATGTTGCCGGATTCAGGGTATTGTAAACGTAAGTGGCAATTCTAATAATATTGGTATTAGTTATACAAACAAAATACCCGGTATTATCAATGGCGTAGATTATTCAAAAAATTCAAGTCCAGTTTTTGCACAAAAAGATACGGTAATTGTGTGCTTCAATGCACCTTTTACTTTCGACTTTAGTGCAACTGATACAGACGGAGACCTGGTAACCTACACCTTTTGCGATGGATTGGTAGGTGGCGATGTTAGTGCAACTGGGGCACAGCCAAATCCGCCCAGTAATCCCCCGTATGGTGCTGTACCTTATGCATCTGTATATTCAGGATCTTCACCCATGGGTACTTCAGTTACGATAGACCCGCAAACGGGTATCATCTCAGGTATTGCTCCATCAACAACAGGAGATTATATTGTGGCAGTTTGTGCAAATGAATTCAGGAATGGAGTACTCATCGGTATAACTAAAAAAGAAATACATATTGCTGTAGCAAACTGCTCCCTATCAGCAGCCACATTAAAACCATCATATATTACCTGTAATGGCACCACGTTAAGTTTTCAAAATGAATCAACCAGTTCTAATATCACTTCTTATTTATGGGACTTTGGAGTAACCACATTAACAACAGATACCTCAACCAGCCCTACGCCTACTTACGATTTTCTTAAAAGCGGTAAAGACAGTGGTACCTATACGGTAAAACTAAAAGTTTCATCTTCAGCCGGTTGCCAGGATTCCACAACTGCACAAGTAAAAATCTACCCGGGTTTTGTTGCGAAAATAAATGTGTCGGGCACGTGTTATTTAAACAGTTATAAATTTTTTGATGCCAGTACTACCATATATGGCATAGTAAACAATTGGAGATGGAATTTTGGGGACAGTACTACTTTAGCAGATACCGCAATCAGTAAAGACTCTGCCTGGAAATATGCAACCCCAACCAATACACAAATAAGTTTGATTGTAGGCAACAGCAAGGGATGTATTGATACGATAACACAGCCATTAACTATTCTTGACCGGCCAGCGCTGAGTTTACCTTTCAGGGATACACTAATCTGCAGTAACGACAGCCTGCTGTTAAAAGTAAACATCAGTAGCGGATTGGTTTTGTGGACACCCATGAATGGGCCAAATAAAACAAGGATATTAAATCCTACTTCCCCTACACCATTAGTTTTCCCAAGGGATACGACAAAATATTATGTATCTGTAAATGATAACGGTTGCGCCAATGCTGATTCCGTAACAGTGAATGTTTTACAATTTATTACCGTAAAAGCAGGCATGGATACCGGCATTTGCCAAACAGACAGTTTCCGACTGAGGCCCATAAGCGATGCCCTCAGTTACCAATGGACCGCTTCAACCGGAGAGAAAGTGCAAGCCATCAAATCTCCTTTGGTAAAACCTTTGGTAAACACCAGGTATTACGTGCTGGCCAATCTTGGTAAATGCCAGGCGAAAGATTCTGTTCTGGCAAAAGTGGCACCTTATCCAACGGCAACGGTCGGTTCAGATGTAACCCTATGTTTTGGAAGCCGTGTTCAGTTAAATGGCACAGTTACAGGATCTGTTTTTTCATGGAGTCCAACCAATTCGCTTATCAATGAAAATACCTTACAGCCAACTGCAGGCCCAACAAAAACCACTACCTATATACTTACTGCAACAGATACGATCGGTTGCCCAAAACCAAAAAGCGATACGATTGTGATCACTGTTATCCCGCCGGTAATTGCTTATGCAGGAAAAGATACTGCAGTTATACCCAATCAACCTCTCCAACTAAATGCGACAGGCGGTATTAATTATACATGGAGTCCCACTATTGGGTTAAGTGACCCGAATATTGCCAATCCAATTGTCATTCTCGATGGAGCAGTTGATTCCGTGACCTATACTGTTCGTGTAACTTCGGGCAATTGCTTTAATGATGACCAGCTAACTGTTCGGGTTTTTAAAACAGGTCCTAATATACTTGTTCCTTCCGCATTTACCCCCGATGGGGATGGCAAAAATGATATAGTGAAACCTATACCGATAGGCATTGTGAAACTGAATTATTTCAGTGTTTACAATCGTTATGGGCAACTCCTGTTTACTACTACTGAAATAGGTAAAGGCTGGGACGGTGTTTTCAATGGCGTTGCTCAACCCAGCGGAACCTATGTTTACCAGGCCGAGGGGACGGATTTTTTAGGGAACTCCGTTTTCAGAAAAGGTACGGTTGTATTGATCAGGTAATCGCTATCATTACAGCTCCTCCCTGTTTTATTTTTTTCTATCATCGTGCATACAATCCAGTTCACTTAATTTTGCACCCTTATTATGTTTCTATGACCAATATTATTTTAATTACCGGCGCCACTTCAGGGTTTGGAAAAGCCATTGCGGAAAAATTTGCCGCCGCTAAATGGAACTGCATTATTACCGGCAGAAGGGAAGACCGCTTGCAGGCACTGTCAGAAGAATTACAAAACAAGTATGGCATACAAACCTTGCCATTGGTATTTGATGTACAGAACAGGGAGCAGGTTTTTTCTGCCCTCGAAAAATTACCTGCCGAATGGCATGGGATTGATATTCTTGTGAATAATGCAGGGCTTGCCCTTGGAAGAGATAGTTTTGAAAATGCCAATCTAGATGACTGGGATACCATGATGGATACCAACGTAAAGGGCATGATGTATGTAACAAAAGCCGTTTTACCTTATATGACCGTTAAAAAGAAAGGCCATATTATCAATATGGGATCAGTAGCCGGTAAAGAAGTGTATAAAGACGGAAACGGTTACTGCGCGAGTAAATATGCGGTGGACGCATTAAGCAAATCCATGCGTATTGATCTTTTACAACACCACATTAAAGTTACCGCCATACATCCCGGCGCAGCCGAAACAGAGTTTGCGATTGTACGTTTTAAAGGCGATGCATCTAAGGCAAAGCAGGTGTACGATGGCTATACCCCTTTGCATGCAGCAGATATTGCAGACATTGCTTTTTATTGTGCCAACTTGCCGGAACATGTTTGTATCAATGATCTAGTAGTAACCTGCACTGCCCAGGCCGATGCCATTTATTTTCATAAGTAATGAGACGGAGAGAAGAACTGGTAATTAACTGTTAACTCCCAGTTCTTCTAAAGCAGCTCTGTAATCGTTCCATATTTCAGTAACCACATCTGCTGCGGGTTTCATTGCTTTTATTAATGCACTTACCTGGCCAATTTCCAGCTCACCTTCTAATAGGTCGCCCTCAAACATGCCTTTTTTGGCCCGGGCACGGCCAAGTATTTTGTTCAGTTCAGCTTCATCGGCACCCCGTAATTCAGCAGCGCGCACTTCATCAAAAAAAAGGTTCTTTAATAAGCGTACGGGCATCAACTTTTTCATGCTCAGCAAGGTATCTCCCTCCTCCGCTTTCATCACCGCTTCTTTAAAAGCAATATGCGATGAGGCTTCTGGTGTACATACAAAACGGCTGCCAATTTGTACGCCATCTGCACCCAATACCATAGCTGCCAGCATTTGCCTGCCTGTGGCAATACCCCCGGCCGCAATCACAGGAATGGTTACCGCTGTTTTTACAAGGGGCACCAATACCATGGTAGTGGTTTCTTCACGTCCATTATGGCCGCCTGCTTCAAAGCCTTCTGCTACTACTGCATCGCAGCCCGCTTCTTCTGCTTTTTTGGCAAACCTGCTGCTACTCACAACATGTACCACCGTAATATTTTTTTCTTTTAAAAAGCCCGTCCATGTTTTGGGGTTTCCGGCACTGGTAAAAACGATGGGTACTTTTTCTTCAACAACAATTTTTATTAATTCCTCAACATTCGGGTACATCAGCGGAATATTCACACCAAAGGGTTTATCAGTAGCTACTTTACATTGTTGAACATGCTCGCGTAATACGGCAGGATACATACTTCCTGCACCAATCAAACCCATGGCACCAGCATTACTTACGGCACTGGCCAGTTTCCAACCACTGGCCCAGATCATACCGGCTTGGATAATGGGGTATTGGGTGTGGAAGAGTTGCGTGATTCGGGAGGGGGGCAATTTGAAAATTTGAAAATTTGAAAATGGGCTATTTGTATAACTTCTATACTAGATTACCGTTCTGAATTGTAATTATCGATCCTGGTCTTGGCGTAAAATATTCTTTGTATTTGAAATTTAATATCATTTTCAAATCTTCAATTTTCAAAGTATTTACCCAAAATCAATTTCCGTATTATCCCCAATATTCAAACTGCGGCTCAACCCTTTTACAGATGCATCGCTCCCAATGAGTGAGTTATCAAGTACTACTTCATACAGGTTCGTGTAAGAGCCAATAATACTATCGCGGATGATGGAATGTTTTATGGAAGTATTCGCACCAATGGCCACATGCGGACCGATGATAGAATTAGAAATATCGCAACCCGGCGCAATACTTACCGGTGGTATGATGATGGTATCCTTAAAATCGTGTGCCCCTGTTATGTTGCCACCGAATTTTTTTAGCAACGTGGCATTGCTTTCAAGCAGGGTTTCTTTTTTGCCGCAATCAAACCAGTTCTTCACTTTAAATGCCTGGAAACGGGCACCGCGCTTGATCATACAATCCAGCGCATCAGTTAAATTATATTCACCAAATGTTTTTATATCCTGCGCGAAAAGATGATGCAGGCATTCGAATAAAAAATGTGTTTCCTTAATCTTGTATAAACCCACCAACGCCATATTACTTTTTGGAATAGCGGGTTTCTCCACAACCTGTTCAATAAACCCATCTTCGCCAACTGCTGCTACCCCAAAATTTCGTGGATCATCTACTTTTTTAATACCCAACATACTGTATGGGCTGTTGATCACTTCCTTCACATCATACTCACAAATTGTATCACCCAAAGCAACGAATACTTCGTCGGTACCAACGATATTCCTGGTCAGTTCAATCGCGTGCCCCGTACCCTGCCGCTCATTCTGAAAAACAAAATGGGTAGTGAGGTCGGGATAGGTTTGTTTTACATAGTCCTGGATTTTTTCGCCAAGATAGCCAACGATAAAAATAAATTCTGTAATACCTGCTTCCTGCAATTGATCCACAATAAAGCTCAGGATGGTTTTTCCTGCAATAGGGATCAAAGCCTTGGGTTGTGTATAAGTATGCGGCCGCAATTTTGTTCCTGCGCCGGCCACCGGGATAATCGCTTTCATGGGGGTTATTTAGTTTTGAAAATAGTTCTGTTTGCACGCCTCACAACTTCCGTAATGTATACCAGACACATTCTCAAGAGGTCGAAAATAGGAAAATCTGCTTACAGGGCAAGGTTTGGGGAAAAGAAGCTGGCTGTAATGCCCTAGATACAAGAACTAAGATACAAGTTCCAAGGTCCAAGTTTGAAGCTTCGAATTCTTGTATCTTGAAACTTGAGCCTTGGGGATTGGACCTTGGAACTTGAGCCTTGTAACTTGTTACTTGCCACTTATCTTTGCCATAAATACAAGCTAATGCAAAGAGATACCTTGGTTTTTGAGCTGATCAGGCAGGAATTAGAAAGACAACGTCATGGCATTGAACTCATTGCCTCTGAAAACTTTACCAGTTTACAGGTAATGCAGGCCATGGGGAATGTAATGACGAATAAATACGCCGAAGGGTATCCCGGCCGCCGTTATTATGCCGGTTGTGAGATTGTGGACCAGACAGAGCAATTAGCCATAGACCGTTTAAAACAAATTTTCGATATTGATTATGCCAATGTGCAACCCCATAGTGGCGCACAAGCCAATGCGGCTGTTGCTTTGGCTGTGCTGCAACCCGGTGATGCCATATTAGGACTTGACCTGAGCATGGGCGGACATTTAACCCATGGTTCTGCTGTGAATTATAGTGGAAAATTATATAGTCCACATTTCTATGGTGTAAAAAGAGAAGATGGTTTGGTGGATTATGATATGCTCGAAGCCAAAGCACGTGAAGTAAAACCTAAAATGATTATTTGTGGTGCCAGTGCCTATAGCCGCGATTGGGATTATAGCCGTATCCGCAAAGTGGCAGATGAAGTGGGTGCCCTTGTTATGGCCGATATTGCCCACCCCGCCGGACTAATTGCTAAAAAACTATTGAACGATCCATTTGATCATTGCCATTTTGTAACCTCTACTACCCATAAAACATTACGTGGGCCACGTGGTGGCATTATTATGATGCGGAAAGATTTTGAAAACCCATTTGGTTTGAAAGATGTGAAAGGCAATATCCGCATGATGAGTAACCTAATGGATATGGCCGTTTTCCCCGGCATCCAGGGCGGCCCATTGGAGCATGTGATTGCAGCCAAAGCCATTGCTTTTGGTGAAATATTAAGTGATGAATTCACGGGGTATGCCAACCAGGTGATTAAAAATTCGCAGGCACTCGCCAAAGCATTTGTTGCCAAAGAATATAATATCATCAGCGGCGGAACAGATAATCATTTGGTATTGATTGACCTGCGTAATAAAAATATCAGCGGTAAAAAAGCAGAACAAGCGATGGTAATGGCCGATATCACAGCCAATAAAAATATGGTGCCTTATGATGATAAGAGTGCTTTTGTCACTTCCGGTATCCGCCTGGGCGTTCCCGCCATCACCACAAGGGGTATGAAAGAAGAGCACATGCAGTTTGTGGTAGATTGTATTGATAAGATTTTAATGAACGCAGAGGACCAGGCTATTTTGGGAGCGGTTAAGAAAGAGGTGAATGATTTTATGACACAGTTTATTTTGTATCCTGAGATGGGGTAAGGCAACTGGCCTGGTTAAAAGGTTAAGAAGTTAAAAAGACTAACTTGTATTTTAGAAGTACGATATAACGCCCCTCATTTTTGAGGAGGGAGATAAAAAAAATACCATGATACAACGTTTACAAACCCTGTGGTTACTGTTTGCTTCAGCATTGGCTTTTGTAACGCTGAAGGTTTCCTTTTTCAGTGGCAACAAGCTTGTACTGAATGATAAGACTTACATCAATGAGAAGCAATTTGTTTCTTTAACAGGGATGAGCAATATGATCATCATGGTCCTTACCGTAGGCATTGCTATTGCCTCGCTGGTTGCTATCTTTTTATATAACGACAGAAAGATGCAACTTAAGATTACTGCAGCGATAGTGGGTGTTTCAATAATAAATATTGTATTGTATTTCTTGCAAACAAAAAACTTCATTCCTAATGAGGGTACGTTTGTACTCACTTCCCTGTTGGTATTCTGTATCCCCGCTTTTTTATTAATGGCGATTAGAGGGATTTATAAAGACGAGAAGTTAATAAAAAGTGTAGACAGGTTACGGTAAGAAAATATTGAATATTGAACAAGGACTTTAAAATGTTAAAGTGTAAATAAATACTTCAACATTTTAAAGTCCTTGTTCATTTTTTTTTATAAATACGCTCCGGTATAACTACTCTTCACTTTTTTAATGCCTGCCGGAATGCCCGCATACACAAGGTTTCCACCTGCATCTCCCGCTTCGGGGCCGAGGTCTATTATCCAGTCGGCGCATTTGATTACATCGGTGTTGTGTTCTATCACAATCAATGAATGCCCCTGTTCTATCAACGCATTAAAGGAAGCCAGTAATTTTTTGATATCATGAAAATGCAAACCAGTGGTGGGCTCATCAAAAACAAACAGCATATGGCCAAGATTTTTTCCTTTTCCCAGGAAGCTGGCAAGTTTTACGCGCTGCGCTTCACCACCACTTAAGGTGTCACTGCTCTGGCCCAGTTTGATATAGCCAAGACCTACATCCTGCAACGTCTGGATGGCATTTTTAATCGGCTTCTCATCAACAAAAAAATCAATGGCTTCATCCACACTCATCTCCAATACATCAAACACACTTTTACCTTTGTACTGCACTTCCAGCACCTCTTCTTTAAAACGTTTACCACCGCATGATTCACAGGTAAGGTGCACATCGGCCAGGAACTGCATTTCTACCACCTGCTCCCCTTCGCCTTTACAGGTATCGCAACGGCCTCCATCTACATTAAAAGAAAAATGTTTGGGTTGAAAGCCGCGTGTTTTTGACAACGATTGTTTAGCATACAGGTCGCGGATATGATCATACGCCTTAATATAGGTAATGGGGTTACTGCGTGATGATTTACCTATGGGGTTTTGATCAACCATTTCTATCTGAGAGATATAATCTATATCGCCTGTGATATTTTTATGCAAGCCCACTTTCTCAGAAAATTCGCCTTTCAGTTTTCGTAATGCAGGCACCAGCACTTGTTTTACCAACGTGGTTTTACCACTTCCACTTACACCGCTTACCACACAAAGTGTATTCAATGGAAATGCAACCGTAATATCTTTCAGGTTATTTTGTCTTGCATTTTCC
>JANXUL010000142.1 GCA_025356235.1 Bacteroidota bacterium | reverse complement strand
ATCCAGAAAAATAACATCAGGAAGGTTGTCTGCATTTTCAGCAAGGTATTCCATGAGTTGCTCCCCATTATTCACAGTATTAAAATGCGTGTCAAGAGGTATTTCCTGTAAGGCTTTTTCAAAAAAAGAACGGTCGTCTGTATCATCATCTGCAAGCAGAATGTTAACTTGTTTTGCACTCATTGTAAGCATTTGGGAAGATTAATAATCACTCGCATCCAGAAACCTAACTTCAACCCTTATCATACCCTCAAAACATATCTGGTTATACACAGTTAGTTTCGATAAAATGGGTTTGTAATTGCTTACAATGCTAGCTTTCGAGTATCAAAGTAGCACATTTTACAGTATATATGCCATACACACTTTTTCGAAAAAGTTACATAAATCACTGATTTAACTTATTTCGTGACTTTGTATGGATGGGTAAGATGGATATGGCATTCATTATCTAGCAAATTTTCTTACGCAGTTACCTCGATTAATTGGGTTACAGGAACATTTGCATTTCGCATGGCGATATTTCTTACAGCGGCAGATACAAACATCCTGAAGGCTTTTTTACTGATTTCATCATCGCCTACCATTGCCGGTATGCCGTTATCACCCCCTTCGCGGATGCTTTGCACAAGGGGTATTTGGCCCAGAAACGACAAATCATATTCTTCTGCCAGTTTTTTACCACCTTCTTTGCCAAACAGGTAATATTTATTCTCGGGCAATTCTGCCGGAGTAAACCAGGCCATATTTTCTACCAACCCAATAATGGGCACATTTATCTGTGCCTGGCCAAACATGGCAATCGCTTTCTTCGCATCGGCCAACGCCACGTTTTGCGGGGTGGTAACGATGACAACACCAGTTACAGGCACTGTTTGCATAAGCGTTAGATGAATATCGCCGGTGCCGGGTGGCATATCGATGATGAGGTAATCGAGTTCGCCCCAATCCACATCGGTAATAAACTGGCGGATGGCACTGCTGGCCATGGGGCCACGCCAAACAACTGCATTCTTTTCATCTACCAACAAGCCAATACTGATGAGGCTGATACCATATTTTTTCAGGGGCACAATCATGCCTTTCCCATTCATATCTTTCATTTGCGGCCGCTCGCCCCTCACACCAAACATCATAGGTACGCTGGGACCATAAATATCTGCATCCATTAATCCTACGGTAGCACCTCCTTCGGCCAAAGCCAAGGCCAGGTTTGCGGCTATAGTACTTTTACCTACTCCGCCCTTACCACTAACCACTGCAATAATATTTTTTACACCAGCCAATACCTGCTGGTTATCTTTCCGTGTGCTTGATGTATTAGCTGTGAAGTTCACTTTTACCACTGCATCTTTATTAACAAGGATTTTAACGGCATTTTCACTGGCAGTGCGCATCATGTCCTTCATGGGACAGGCCGGAGTAGTAAGGATAATGGTAAAACTTACTTCATTACCGTTTATGGCTATATCTTTCACCATATTGAGTGTTACAAGGTCTTTGCCCAGATCAGGCTCCTGCACATTGCTTAATGCCTTGAGTATATCGGTTTCTGTCATCACGAAAGTTTTTGTTAAAAAAGAATTCAGGCTGCAAAGTTAGCCGCTGGCTGCCTTACTTTGTTGGAAATAGGCCTGCAAGAAATGGGATCTGATTAACTTTGTATACATAGGCTTTGTATTTTTGACCTGAATGAAGAAATTGCTACGATACATTTTATTGTTGGTTATGATTGTCAGCTTGCAAAAGAGCTGGTCGCAGGTACAGGCTAACCAGTCGAATCCTTACCGCGATTCAATTGTACAGTTATACGGCGTTGTAATGACGGCCGACAGTCTGCAAGGCATTCCATCCTGTAGTGTAATTGTGGATGGAAAAGGGCGTGGTACCATTACCAGTTATGACGGGGTATTCTCCATAGTGGTGGTTAAAGGCGACAGAATTACGTTTTCAAGTGTTGGTTTTAAAAATCGAACCATACAAATACCCATTAACCTTACCGAAAACCAGTACAGCGTTATCCAGCTATTGGTAAGTGATACTGCATACCTGCCGGCTACTATCCTCAAACCCAGACCTACCAGGGAGCAGTTTGAGAGAGATTTTGTAAATAATAAGGTTTCTGATGACCTATATGAAATTGCCCGGAAAAACACAGACGAACAAACCCGCCGCCTGTTAATTGCCACCATGCCCGCTGATGGCAGGGAAGCCGTTAACTTCCAACTTCGCCAACAGGCAAGCAAGGCTTATTATGCCGGCCAGTTACCTCCTATGAACATTCTAAACCCCGCAGCCTGGGCCGACTTTATACAGGCCTGGAAACGGGGTGATTTTAAGTCGAAGAAATAGATTTGATCTGATGCATCAATAAATGGCATACGGATAATGCGAATGAACCCGATATTCGTTGATTAAATACATGTTTATCAACGTGGCCCGGTTACTATTAAAAATCTTCTTAAATAAATACGATAAGTAGGAGACTAAGATTTTACATTTGCCGGAAGCATTTTGGAGATCATTCAAAAAACAATTCTGATCATGGCCTTACAAAATATAACTGTTATTGGTGCCGGTACCATGGGTAATGGCATTGCCCATGTATTTGCGCAAAATGGTTTTACTGTAATACTTGTGGATGTTAACGCCGCTCAATTAGAAAAAGCGGTACAGACAATCGGCAGAAATTTAGACAGGCAGGTAACCAAGGGAACGTTTACCGAAGAACAAAAAAAAATAACCTTATCAAACCTTAGTACCCAAACGGATATTGTTGCCGGCACTGCAAAAGCAGGGCTTATTGTAGAAGCTGCCACAGAAAATATTGAACTGAAGCTGAAAATATTCAGGCAGCTGGATGAGGCGGCACCGGCAGGTGCCATATTAGCGAGTAATACGTCATCTATTTCCATTACTAGCATAGCGGCTGTTACCAAAAGGCCGGGATCCGTAATAGGCATGCATTTTATGAACCCTGTACCGGTTATGAAATTGGTAGAGATCATAAATGGTTATGCTACTACTAAAGAAGTTACTGAAACAATTGTTGCACTTAGTAAACAATTGGGTAAAGTTCCCTGTGTGGTGAATGATTACCCGGGTTTTATTG
>JANXUL010000208.1 GCA_025356235.1 Bacteroidota bacterium | reverse complement strand
GTTTTTCGGTTGGTCAAAGTTGCACCGTACCTTTATCATATTAAATGAAAACATTTTTATTATTCATCGCCATCCTTTTCACTGCCTGTAACGGTAAGGAACAGGATTACCGTAAAGCAGAAAATGCCCTTGATGCAGGCCGCGAGTATGTGCAATCCTGCTTACAAGGCGATTTTTTAAAAGCGGCTTTTTACCTGGTGCCCGGTGAAAAAAACAGCCAGTTACTGAAAGAAGCGGAGAAAGTATATCGGGAAAAAGATAAGGAAGGAAGGCAACAGTTCCGCCTGGCATCCATCAACATAAGTGAAGTGACGGATATTAACCCAAGTACCACAGTCATCAAATTCAGTAATTCTTTCGATAAATTGCCACAGACCATTCAAGTGGTTAAAAAAAATGATACATGGTTGGTTGATCTGATAAACACACAACACCCCTAACTGATGCTAGTAAAAAATATGCTTTTGGTGGGTATAGGGGGAATGGTCGGTTCCGTATTACGTTACCTTACCGGCCACTTTATCAGGCACGATAGTTTCCCGTATGCTACCTTCGCAGTAAACATGGTGGGCTCTTTATTAATCGGGTTGATTATGGGTATTGCGGCCAAACAGGAAGGCTTTACCAACTGGCGGCTTTTTTTAGCAACCGGTGTTTGCGGCGGGTTCACTACATATTCGGCTTTTGCCTGGGAGAATATGCAGTTTTTGAACCAGCAGCGGTATGGAACTTTTTTGATCTATACCGGTGCTTCACTTATTTTAGGATTGGCAGCAGTTGCCCTGGGCTATTGGTTAACGAAATAACAACAGATGCTTATGACACATACAGTACTTCATCCATGGCACGGCGTTCCTTATGGGGAGCATTCGCCAAGAATAGTTAATGCCATCATTGAGATCCCGCAGGGGTCGAGATGCAAATACGAGATTGATAAGCCATCAGGGTTATTACGTTTAGACAGGGTCATTTTTTCTTCTTTCTACTACCCTATTAATTATGGCTTTATTCCACAAACCTATGGTGGTGATAAGGATCCGTTAGACATATTGGTGATTACTTCATTGCCCGTTCAACCACTCACTTTAATGGAAGCCAAAGTAGTAGGAGTTATGCAGATGATTGATGGCGGCGACCCCGATGATAAAATCATTGCCGTAGCAGCCACTGACCCCGGTGTTAACCATTATAATAATATTGAAGAATTACCCAAACACTTTTTTGATGAACTCCGCCATTTTTTTGAAGAATATAAAAAACTCGAAAACAAAACAGTAGTCGTAGAAGATTTTGGCGATAAGGCACAGGCCCTCACCATTATTGAAGAAGCCATCGCTTTTTATAAAGAAACTTTTATTAAATAGTGTTTATCAAATCGTGTAAAAGGTAATTAATGACAGTCACCACCCTTATTCTCTTATTGGTCATCGGTTTACTGGCCGGTTTTTTAAGCGGGCTGATAGGTATTGGCGGTGGGGTGATCATTGTACCCGCACTGGTATTGTTTCTTGGTTTTTCGCAGAAACTGGCACAGGGCACTTCATTAGGCATACTATTATTGCCCGTTGGCTTATTGGCAGTGCTGCAATATTATAAACAAGGCTACCTTAATGTGAATTATGTAGTCATTATTTCTACCGCTTTTATTGTAGGAAGTTTATTGGGCAGCAAACTGGCACTATCGCTGAGCGATGAAAAAATGAAGAAGATATTTGCCGTAGTAATGCTGTTGATCGCCGTAAAAATGTTATTTTTCGATAACAGCAAACCCAAGCAGGCAAAGGATAGTACGGTTTCATCAACAAATATTCAACAATCCCGCCACTGAAACTGGTAAAATCAACCCCGGCCCTTATCTTTGCCCAAAAATCTACTTCATGGAAGCAAATCAATCGACAACAAAATATTGGGTACTTACTTTTATTTGGCTGGCTATATTGATTACCCTTGTGGTATTTTACCGCCAGTTTTTCTGGCTGGCATTACCTGGTACAACTACTTATTTTGCAAAGGCCTTGCGGTTATTCTAAAACCGATCAACTTATATATTAGATTATAGAAGGCAACTGTAAGCAGTTGCTTTTTTATTTGCCCAGGATTATTAAGTTGGGAGTTATGTTATAAATAACCATTTTAACTCACGATTATCTTCCAAAATATCGTTTAATAATCCGCAGCCTATGCGTTCTCTCGCCGGTATCGGTGTTCACAATACCCATATTATCAATCCTGTCTATCCGCACTTTACCGGAAGCGTGAATGATGGTTTCAGCGTTTAATAAAAGTCCCACATGGGTAATTTGTCCTTCCTCGTTATCAAAAAAAGCCAGGTCGCCACATTGCGCTTCCTGCAAAAAACCAACAACCTCTCCTTCTGTTGCCTGCTGGGAAGCATCTCTTGGTAATTTTTTATTGAAAAAACAGAATACCTGCTGAACAAAACCGCTGCAATCAATTCCAAATACCGATCTCCCACCCCATAAATAAGGTGTATTCAGGTATTGTAAACTAAATATTTTCATCGCCTCACCCGAAAATAGTACGGTGGAAGGGTTCCAGGTTTTTCTGTTATAGGTTACTGAGTATTGTCCGATTTTTCCTTTATCGCCTGATAATAATCCTAAGGAACTGCCCATCGGCAATTGCATAGGATGGCCGTTAAAATCAATGGCAGCAACCCATTCGGCAGTTAACAAATTAGTGGATTGATTAGCCTGCAGGACATCAATACTGGTTAACTGGCTTGTCTGGCACCAGCCTTCGTAACCTTCATATACGGAACGCAGTTTGGTAAAAGCTTTGCTTTCTTCAATCACTTCCGCCACTTCACCAAACAACAATTCGCTAACCATTTCTGTTCTGTGGGCCGCTTCTTTGCGCATAGGGCATACAGGAACGATACATGCAACAAATGCCATACTTCAAATTTAAAGTCAAGATATGGAATTTTACTGCTACTGCATCTATACTTAAAATGCTTATTTTCAGGCAGTGAGTAAGGAGCGATATGACCATATAACTGATACTGAACTGTTAGAAAAATTCTACAGCGACAATGACAACCAATGGTTGGGTATTGTTTTGCAGCGCTATACACTGTTGTTATTGGGTGTTTGTATGAAATACCTGAAAAACGAGGAAGAATCCAAGGATGCGGTACAGCAGATTTTCCTGAAAGCCATCACAGAATTAGGTAAATACAGGGTGGTATATATAAAAAGCTGGTTATATATGGTAGCCCGTAATCATTGTTTAATGAAACTAAGGGATAAGCATGTATTCATTTCAGTAGAAGAAAAAACGCAATTAGTAGCCACAGAAACCGATCAAAAAGAAATCGCAGACAAAGAAACCACGCTAACCCTGCTTGAGAACTCAATGGAAGAATTAAACCCTGAGCAAAAAACCTGCGTAACTTTATTCTACCTGCAAAAGAAAAGTTACCAGGAAATTGTAGAGATTACCGGCTTTAATCTGCTACAGGTAAAAAGTTATATACAAAACGGAAAACGAAATTTGAAAATACTCGTTGAAAAGAAAATGACCCGATTTTAATGGCAGACCTGAAAGACATATTGAACCATGAAGATGAACTCAATAATGAGGAGTTGATGAAGTACCTGCATGGTAACGCTTCGGATGAGGAACGTTTTGCCATTGAGAAACAGATGGCCGATGATTCTTTTGTAAATGATGCGGTGGAAGGCCTGCAAAACTTTACCGATCCTATTCAGGTAAGTGAATATGTTGATCAACTTAACAGGCAGCTGCAAAAACATACCGCCCAGAAATTAATCAGAAAAAAGAAACGTAAATTAAAAGAACAAAACTGGCTGATTATTGCCATCCTGGCTATTTTAGCACTTTGTGTGGCAGGTTATTTTTTGATACATTTTTCTGCAAACAATCATTAGTCATTTTTAAGCCTTGCCATTATGAGCCGGGTACTATCTCACCTCATCAAAATTGGTTAATTAGCAAATACCTGATGTATTCCTTTCACGAATTCGAAAACAAAGCGGTTGTCTTAATAGACAACCGCTTTGTTTTTTAGAATTTCCCGATCTAAAAAAATTTTGATACATTTTGGCATGTAATTAATATATTAAAAATATACCATATAATTAGTTACCGAAGTAAATTACCATTCTGTTTAAAGGGAAACTTATTTTATGAAAGCCGGTATCTAATATCCAACAGATGATATAGCCAACCGCCCAGAGGGCATAAAAAAAATTGCCTGATTACAGCACTTATCCTTATTTTCAATTTCTTTGTAAAAGACTATCAACCAACCTATTATAAATAAAATTCATAGATGAAGTATAAGTGCATAGTTGTGGAAGACAATATTCTGGAAAGGGACTTATTGGTAATATATTTAAAAAAAATAGAGAGTATTCATATACACGCAGTCTTAACTGATGGCCTGGAAGCAGTAAATATGTTGAAAGACAATACGATAGATATCGTTTTTTCCGATATTGATATGCCGCAATTATCTGGCCTCGAGTTGCTCAAAAGTACCAAACATCCGCCCGTTTTTATTTTTATATCCTCTTTTCCCGAACATGCTGCCGAAAGTTTTAACCTGGATGTGATAGATTATATAGTTAAGCCCGTTAAGCTAGACAGATTGATAAAAGCAACCAACAAAGCCATCGAATATATTGTGGCGAAAAAGAAAATACATACGGAGAAGGAATCAAAACCAGTATTGCCTTCAGTCGTGACTAATTTTATCAGGACTATAGATGCGCAGGAATACTTTTTTATCAAGGAAAAAAATATTCATATTAAATTGAATATGGGCGATATACTCTACATAGAAAGTATGGGTGATTTTTCGAAGATCATAACTACCCAGCAAAAAACTCATTTTGTTTTGATCAGCCTGAAAAACCTTGAAAAACAATTAACGGGAAAATTATTTCTTAGGGTACACAAACAATTCATGATTAACCTGCTGCATATACAAAACATCGGTCCTACCGATATAAAATTAAGCAGCGGGGACATGATACCGGTAAGCGTTGCTTACAAACAGATTTTACAAGATACTGTGATCAATAAAAAATCACTAACACGCTTTAGCGAATAATTAGAGACGACTGGCAGGCGATTAAAGAGGGATTAGTAAACAAGGCTTGAAAGTGCAAACGATATACAGATGTTTCAGCAACAAGCACATATGAAACGGTTTTACAATAGTTCAATTTGCCGATCTATTGAAAAGGTTCGTCACATTAAAAGATGCTATCCATTTTACTCCTGAAAAACCATTACTGCTTGTCCTGATAAAAAGTTGTAGGATAAAGGGAATCTCAAAAGTATCCAGAAAATAAAACGAAAAAACGATCACTCAATTAATCCCAAACCTGTATGCAAAAGATCACCCCCTTTCTCTGGTTCGATGGAAAAGCCGAAGATGCTGCCATTTTTTATACCACTGTTTTCAAGAATTCACAATTAAAAGAAGTGAACCGGGTGGGTCCCAACGGACCGGTTATGTCGGCAATATTTGAGTTGGAAGGGCAGGAATATTATGCATTCAATGGCGGCCCGATGTTTACTTTCACAGAAGCCATTTCTCTTTTTGTTAAATGCGATACACAGGAAGAGATTGATATGTATTGGGAAAAACTTTCTGAAGGTGGTAAAAAAAGCAGGTGCGGATGGCTGAAAGATAAATTCGGTCTTTCCTGGCAGATCGTGCCTCCCATCTTAGGCGTATTACTAGGTGATAAAGATCCGGTTAAATCTAAAAGGGTAATGGATGCAATGCTAGGAATGACTAAGCTGGATATTGCTGCGCTGAAAAAAGCGCACGAAGGATAATTATCGCTGGTTGGTTTACATCAGAATCTGCACAATCTTTTGATGAGCTCAGATTTTTCAGGAAACTGTTTGCACAATGATGCGGCATTGGCCATTTCAAAATCTGCAAAATCAAAACCCGGGGCCACCGTACAGCCCACAAAAGAAAATGCACCACCCGTTACTGTTTCAGAAGCGAACCAACTACCTGCAGGCACCACCGCCTGAAAAGTTTCTCCTTGTGTAAGGTTATTGCCAAGCCTGATCAATTCATATTGCCCGTTGCAATGGATAATATGCACATGTAAAGATTGTCCGGTATAAAAATGCCAGCATTCATCGCTCTGAATGCGATGGAAGGCAGAGAAATTTCCCTGTTCCAATAAAAAATAAATGGCTGTAGAGAAATTCCTGCCACCTGAAAATCTTTCAGGCAATGCAGAGAGCTGTATCAGTTCAGTGGAACGATACATTTCCTTATAATATCCCCCTTCCGGATGAGGGAGCAGTTGAAATTTTTCTACCAAGTCAGAAACAGTATGCTGCATATTCAAATAAAAATCTCTGTGAAACTCCTTCTCCTCCGATCCTCTTTGTAGAAAATGCCATTAATTATTTTTTTGCTTTCCGTTTAATTGGCTTACCATATTTTTTCTTCATCTGGTCCTTCCTGCTAACTTTCACATTGGTCTTTAATTTCTTGGCCGATTTTTTATGAAAATCTTTTTCATTGTATTCTTTTTTTAGAATTTTTACGTGATCGGTTTTCATATAAATCTTTGGCTTCTCCTCTTCTGTCAATACATCAGAAATCACCAACCCTATAGGCAATGGCACAATAGGTATCTTATATTGCATCAGCTCTTCAATAGCTGCCTGCTGCTTGCTTTCCCTCGGTGTAATAAACGTTATGGATATCCCTTTCTGATCGGCTCTTCCTGTTCGCCCGATGCGATGTATATAGGTTTCAGGTATGGCCGGCGTATCAAAATTAATTACGTGCGATACTTCTGCTACATCAATACCCCTTGCCACAATATCTGTGGCTATTAAAAATCGGTAGCTGCCATCCTTAAATTGATTCACTGCATTAAAACGGTAGTTCTGCGCTTTATTGGAATGTATCACGCCCACTTTTTCAGGGAAGGCCGGTTCTAACTGTTCAAATAATTGATCTGCCAGTTGTTTGGTACCGGCAAATATCAATACCTTATTCATAGAGGCGTTACTGTTCAGCAATAATTCGAGGAGGTTTACTTTCGTATAGAAATTCGGCACTTCAAAAGCGGTCTGGTCTATATTCTCGAGTGGTGTTCCTGTAGGCGCAGCTTCAATTTTTACGGGATCATTAAAATAGGTTTTTATCAATTGTTCCACTTCTTCGGTGATAGTGGCAGAAAATAAAAGGTTCTGTCTTTTTTCCGGCAACAAATCCATTATATTTTTTATTTGTGTGCGGAAGCCAAGGTTTAGCATTTCATCCATCTCATCTATCACCAGTTTTTTTACGCCTTTCATATTCAATGATCCATCCAATGCAAGATCGAGCAACCTGCCCGGTGTGGCGACCAGTATATCCAGGCCATTTTCTACACGTATTTTTTGTGTATTGATATTCGTTCCGCCGTATACGCCATCTACCTGCAGCGTCATATAAGTAGTTAATTTCTTTACCTCTTCCACTACCTGCACCACCAGTTCGCGCGTAGGTACAAGGATCAGCATTTGCACATCCCTTTTTTTAGAAAACTTCATCAAACGCAAAGAAGGCAATAAGTAGGCAAATGTTTTTCCTGTGCCCGTTTGCGCAATCCCGCAAACATCCTTGCCCGACATAATCACGGAAAATGCTTTTTGCTGTATAGGGGTGGTAGTGGTGTACCCCAGGTCTGACAAAGCATTTAGCAAAGGTGTATTAAGGTTTAATTCATCAAAATTCATGATCCGGTTAATATGATTGAAGTGTAAAGGTAATGCCTGCTGCCTATGCATGGGAAATATCGTATTCCCATCCATCTTTATCCCTCTTTCTGGCATAGTGTTATATTTATCACCATAAAATAACCCAATATGAAAAGATTTGGCTTTGCATTATTTTTCAGCTTACTTACTGTTGTATCCATCAACTGTAACCCGGTAAATACCTCACGTAAATCAGCAGCCACCGCAAAGATCATCACCGGTGCCGATCAAACAGAAAAATACCTGTCCTTATTAAAAGGTAAGCGGGTAGCCATATTAGCTAATCCTACCACCATTGT
The DNA here is from genome assembly GCA_025356235.1 of Bacteroidota bacterium. Lineage (GTDB taxonomy): Bacteria > Bacteroidota > Bacteroidia > Chitinophagales > Chitinophagaceae > Sediminibacterium. The sequence goes on along the minus strand of JANXUL010000208.1, from coordinate 779 downwards.
CGGACATACACATTTGGTAGATAGTTTGCAAAAACTGGGTATTAATATTGTAAAAGTATTCGGACCTGAACATGGCTTTAGGGGTAATGCAAGTGCAGGTGCAAAAGTGTCAGATGAAGTGGATCAGGCAACCGGTATCCCCATAATATCTCTATATGGGAGCAAAAATAAACCCAGTAAAGTAGACCTTGCTGATGTGGACCTGATGGTATACGACCTGCAGGATGTAGGCTGCCGTTTTTACACCAATATCAATGCCCTTGCCCGGTTAATGGAAGCCTGCGCAGAGAATGGCAAAGAATTGCTTATCCTGGACAGGCCCAACCCAAATGCGTATTTAATTGATGGCCCTATACTGGATATGAAACTGAAATCGGGGATCGGTATGTTTCCGATTCCTATTTCTCATGGATTAACGATTGGCGAATTTGCACAGATGCTGAATGGTGAGGGCTGGCTGGCCAATAAAGCAAAGTGTAATATCCATGTCATACCTGTTGCAAATTACAACCATGAAATGCCTTATACGTTACCGGTAAGCCCTTCGCCTAATTTGAATACACAGCAATCCGTTATGCTCTACCCTTCTATCTGCTGGTTTGAAGGAACAGTGATTAGCCAGGGACGCGGCACTTATTTTCCATTTACTGTACTGGGCAACCCGGAATTAAAAGGGCAATATTCTTTTTCTTTTACACCCACCGGCATTAAAGGCATGGCCGAAACGCCATTGCACATGAACCAGGCCTGTTATGGACTGGACCTGCGTAATTATGACA
>JANXUL010000111.1 GCA_025356235.1 Bacteroidota bacterium | reverse complement strand
TGAAAACGTTCAGTCGCAAAAAAACTCCAGCGATCAGCTGGTTACAAATGTTCAGATCTCCGCAGAATTCCCCGGTGGCCAACCGTCATGGCAGAAATATCGCGAACGCAATTTAAACAGAAACATTATTGTTGAAAAAGGTGGTCCTCCTGGCAAATACACAGTAGTCGTTTCGTTTACAGTAGATAAAACAGGTTCTGTTAGTGATGTTAAGGCAGAGAATGACCCTGGATATGGTACAAAAGAGGAAGCGGTTAGATTGATTGTAAAAGGCCCAAGATGGAAACCTGCGATTCAGAATGGGAAAGCTGTGAATTCAGTTCGTAAGCAGCCTGTTACATGGGTTGTTCCTGAAAGTTCCCATTTGCCCCGGTAAAATATGAACCACAATAATTCTTGCATCTCAGCTTTTGGAAAGTTTCAAACTTTCCAAAAGCTGGGAAATTTTTTAAGGGCATCTGAATACCCCCAACCGCAACGTAATTAAAGCTGCCAACATAAAATAATGATACAATCTAACCAGGATAACCCCTCTTTTCAACCTGCTTACTATTCTAACTGATAATAAAACACCCGCTCTTTTCGTTTTACATAGGTATATTACTGTTTCTCCCAATAAGCCTGTAACATGTTAAGACAAATAGGAGTCGTTTTTTTAATTACATTATTTTCGGTGCCGTTGCATGCAACCGATAATACCGATAAGGGTAAAACCCAAAAGCAACCCCTTAAAAGGATTGTGATTGATCCCGGTCATGGCGGTAGTGCTGCGGCTGCCGGTAAGTTTTACGGGGCATCCGGAAAGCACATGGAAGAGAAAGATGTGGCATTGGCCATTGCTTTAAAACTGGCGGCAGTTATCAATGAAGAAATGCCGGATGTGGAAGTAGTGATGACCCGCACAACGGATATTTTTGACAGCCCTATCGTAAAAGCGAACAAATCCAATAAGGCGAAAGGTGATTTATTCATATCTATTCATTGTAATGATGTGAATGCGATACGGCATACCGAAATAACGGGGTACACCACCAAAACTATTAAGCGTAAAGGCAAGAAAATCAAAAAAAAAGTGCCCGAATACCGCACCTGGTTTACCCCTAATCCGGCCCTGGGCACCGAAACCTATATTTGGGGGGTGGGCAAAACAAAAGACAAAGAAGAGGCATTGATGGAGAATAGTTACAGCGATACAGCCCTTCTGGTAATTAATACTTCCGATAATCCTGCCATGCGCATGATCAATTCATTGCGAACATCCGAATATGCGCAAAGAAGCCGTAAGCTGGCAGAAACCATTGAAGAGGAATTTGTAAAAGCAGGCCGCGTAAGCCGTGGGGCCAAACAAAGAGATGAAAAGGGTATCTGGGTTCTACAGGCAGTTGCCATGCCCGCCGTTTTGGTTGAAGTGGGTTTTTTATCTAATGCCGAAGAAGAAGCATTCATAACCAGTGAGGATGGCCAACAACGAACTGCCGAATCAATCGTAAAGGCTTTAAAACGCTATCGTTATTCTTTGGAAGCACAGGTGAATGGGAAGTCTGCCGATTCTAAATAAATGTCAGGCAAACCATTTAAAACAAAGTGCCACCAATGCATAGATACAGGTGGCAATAAAAATACCTGTTGCCGTTTTGTCTTTCTGTTTATTGATGTAAAGGGTAAACACAATTACATTTACCACCAATGCAAGACTGATGATGCCGGATAAAAGCGATTTCTGCATCATCAATACCTGGAAAAACTCTTTCAGGGTAAATAGCCGGAAGCGCATAAGATAATAGCCGATAAAACCCACAAAAGGCGCAAGGAATCCTACAATTAATCCTAGTTTCAGGTTGTCTTTTGCGAATATCAAAATTTCCAGTTTTTTTCTAATTTCTTTTTCAATTCGTAATTGGTAAGGTCAAACTGAACGGGTACTACGCTTACATAATTATTTTTCAATGCCCATACATCGGTATCCCTTCCTTTATCGAAATTGATAAACTCCCCGGTAAGCCAATAGTAGCGGCGGCCATGCGGGTCCTTGCGCTCATCGAATTCTTCCTCATATTTTGCATAAGCCTGCCTGCATATTTTAATGCCTTTGATCAGTTTGTCATCTCCTTTCGGAAAATTAACATTCAAGCATAAATGCTTGTCGTTTTGCTTACTGTTTAAAACATGTTCAACCAGTATCCTTGCATACTTTTTGGCAGCTGTAAAATCGGCATCAATACTCAGGTCTAATAAACTGAAGCCAATACTGGGAATGCTTTCAATGGCAGCTTCGAGGGCAGCCGACATAGTACCCGAATAAATTACATTGATGGAATGATTGGCGCCATGATTAATGCCACTGATACAGATATCAGGCTTGCTGTGTATTACTTTATCTACGGCCAGCTTCACGCAGTCTACAGGTGTACCGCTGCAGCTGTAAGCTTCTACATCGTCAAACACATTTACTTTTTGCATGCGCAGGGGATGCCCGATGGTGATGGCATGTCCCATGCCGCTTTGGGGTTTATCAGGGGCAACTACGATTATTTTACCCAGCCCTTTCATCGCTTCCACCAATGCCCGGATACCGGGTGCAGAAACGCCATCATCGTTGGTAATCAGAATAACAGGTTGTTTTTTCTTCTTGGCCTTTGTTTTTACCATGGGTGCAAGATACAAATAAGATTTTTTGCAGATGTTAAACCCGGGTAAAATTCAGCTATACCCTATTTTTCTAAGGAAAGGGAGTGTATTTGAATGCCATTACTTTTTCCAGCCATTGGATGTAATGTTGGCAGTGAAATATTTGAATACAGGAAATTCAACAGGTTTGTTGGTAATCCCTTTTTGTTCGAGGTAGGCATCAAAGAAATTCCAGGTAAGTAACCCATCATCCGATTGAGGTTCTAGCATGTAAAAGATGAGGTTGGTTAGAGGCTGAGCCATATCTACTTTATAATCCCCTTTTTGAAAACTGCGCGAGGCCGGCTCAAAATTTCCTTCTGCCGATGCCATTAAATGTCCTTCAAATTTGCGGGGGGCTTTGGTGAATTTGTCAATTGTAAATACTTCGCCGTTGAATATTTCGTCTTTTTCCAATCTTTCTACTTTCACTCCCTGCTTCATCAGGTGCTCTGCAATCACTGATAGGGCGGCTGGTATGATGTAACCCCGCGGTATGGTGCTTTGAACCGTATCTTTAAATTCTCCGTAATAAGTCACATTATCATAGGTAACCACTTTGCCTGTTTTTACAAGACTGTTCGTGCCATCGGGTTTCAGAAAATTGTTATACTCATAGGTCCTGAAACCATTTATTTTTTTTGCCACTGGAACCATTTTAAAGCGAACCCCTTTTTTTATTTTCCCTGCATTAGCGATAATATTTTTAATGGCAGCCGTTTCTGCATCATGATTGATTTTGGTAATTTCTCTGGCATGTTTGTTACAGTAGTCCAGTATCTCATAGGCAAAAACATAGGTGCTGTTGATCCGTTGATAAAAACGGTCGTGTGCGAAAGCCTCACTCAAAATAGCCATACGGTTGCGTAAACCAAACTGGTTAATAATATAGCGTGGATGGTGGTTATAGGTATAAAAGTTCTTTGGAGGCCATGCTTCCTTAATATTATAATCGCCATAAGGCCCAAAATACAATCCATAACTGTCTTTTGCTTTTTGGGTAATCGAAGGAAGAATAATATCATTGGTGTAATGATAAGTAGCAGGCTCGCCCGCATAAAAATAACTGGGTGCCCAGGTAAGCGAGTATGCATGCCAGGTACCATTGGTCGTATGCAGGTCAACACTCATCTGGGGGTCCCAGGCCGTGATAACATTTTGTATAAGCCCCTGTGTTTCGGGAGCTTCCATTTTAATGGCATCGCGGTTCAGGTCGAGGCCCTGGCCATTCTCACGTTCGCCGGTTTCCAATGGGCTGTTTTCCTGGGTAGGCCGTAAGCCTTTGGCCATCTTATCATTTCCATCCGTATTATAAATTGGAACGAATACGATGATCTGGTTATCTAACAGATTGCCTTTTTTACCGAGTAAAATATCACGCATCAGCATCATTGTTACTTCTTTGCCCTCTACTTCACCTGCATGGATATTTCCCTGTATATACACCACCGGTTTACCGGAAGCCCTTGCCTGCTCAGGTGTACTGATGGCAGGTTTGGCAAGTATAACCAAAGGTATTTCCTTGCCCATAGGGCTCTTGCCAATGGTGCTTACCTGTATATAAGGGCTCAGGTTTTTGATGGTGTTGATGAATTTCATCACCTCACCATAAGTAGATGTTTTATCAAAACCGGACTTTTCGGGGGTAAGGATAAGGTCTTCCGGCCATGCCTGTTTTACTTGCGACTGAACATTGCCGGTAACGATACTAAAAATTAATAAAATGGCTATTTTTTTCATGTTGTATCCGAGTTTGGAAAAAGGAAAATACATCATGGGTTTTATTTTGCCTATTAAAATATATGAACGTTTTTAGACAAACCGAAGGGTTCGGTAATGATTATCTGTTATAACACAGTGTACTTTTTCATAAAAAGAGGGGAGTATAAAAAAAATATTTTGTAATAACTAAAAATGTTAGTAAATTGCTAACTAAATCAGTTAGCTATGTCAAACGCCGGAAAAAATTTACGTTACCTGCGCAAGCTCCGTGGCTGGACCCAGGAAGAATTTGCCAATAAATTGAAGATCAAAAGATCGCTGGTAGGTGCTTATGAAGAAGAGCGTGCAGAGCCCCGGCTCGAAGTGATGGAAGTGATCTGTAATATATTTAAACTGAGCCTGGAAGATTTTTTATTTAAAGACCTGTCGGCTCCCAAAGCCATCAGTTACCTCGAAAAACGCAGGCAGATGAAGATGGTATCTGAAGTTGCGGAGGTACGTTTTGTACCCGTAAAAGCGGCAGCAGGTTATTTAGCCGGTTATGGCGATCCTGAATTTGTGGATGAGCTGAATACATTTACCCTGCCGATGTTGGGGCCTGGCCAATACCGTGCTTTTGAAATTGTGGGGGATAGCATGTTACCCACGCCCAGCGGCAGTGTAATCGTTGGTGAAAAAGTAGAAGACCTGGAGGATGTGAAGAATAGTAATACCTATGTAGTATTATCTAAAAATGAAGGTGTGGTATATAAACGTATCATTAAGAATAACCGCTTAAAAAATAAAATTACCCTGCTCAGCGATAACCCGCAATATGAACCCTATAATGTAAGTTCCGAAGATGTACTGGAAGTATGGAAAGCGGTATACATTATGCAAAAAGCAAATACCGGCCCACGTTGGGATGTAAACCAACTGGTTGGTATGGTGAATAATTTGCAGGAGCAGGTAAGCAGCCTGAAGAAAAAATTTAATTGATCTTTCTCAAGGAGTGAACAGAGTTGCATGGAGGAGAGTTTAGGATACTGGCGCTTTAAGATTGGCAAAAGGGCTTCGCTGCCACTAGGCTTATTCAAAAAATTCTTTCGCCAATCGAAAAGTATTACAATGTGCCTCAACAATAATTTTGATATCAGCAGAATACCCGCCACCCATGGCTACCGTTACAGGGATATGATGTTGTTTGAGGAGTTCGAAAACAATTTTATCCCTTTGCCGGCATCCTTCAGGACTCACTTTTAACTTGCCGAATTTATCAGTATCCAAAATATCCACACCTGATAAGTAAAATGCAAAGTCAGGTTTTACTTTCCTGATCAGTTCGGGTAAGGTATCGGATAGTAATGTCAGATAAGTTGCATCATCCGTCCCTTCATTCAAAGGGATATCAAGGTCTGAGATTTCTTTGTGGAAAGGATAATTGTGTGCGCCATGCATGCTGAACGTAAAAACAGCAGGGTTTTGTTCAAATAATTTTGCTGTGCCATTTCCCTGGTGCACATCAAGGTCAATGATAAGGATCTGTTTGGCGAGCTGGTTTTTGAGTAAATAATTCGAAGCAATGGCCATATCGTTCAACAAACAAAAACCTTCGCCCCGGTCGGCAAAAGCATGATGTGTTCCACCAGCCACATTTAATGCCACCCCATGTTGTAAAGCATAATGGCAACAATCAACTGTGCCTTGTGTAATGATTAATTCCCGTTTGGTTAATTCCGGTGATTGCGGGAAGCCGATTTTTCTTTGTTCAGATAGGGTAAGGGTTTGCTCAATTAGTTTATCAAAATAGGGTTTAGTATGCGTGCCTAAAACGGTTTCTTCTTTGCAAGATGCCGGTGAAAATAAATTCAAAGTGGTAATGCTTCCTTCATGCAGTAATTGCGCCGGTATCAATTCATATTTCAACATCGGAAAACGGTGCCCTTCGGGTAGCGGGTGTGCATAAACAGGATCGAAAGCTATTTTGATCATTGTATGTTTACTAATGACTGGTTCACGATAGCATATACCGTTTCATATTTTTTCTTTTTTATAATCGCCAGCCCGCTAAATTTACTAAATGCCGGAAGTATCGCTAACCTGCTGGTAATGTAATAACAGGGAAACTGCAAACTTTGCTTTCCCAAACCACTGATATGTACACCGGGATGAATATGCCCGGAAAAGATAAAATTAGCTCCCTCTGTTTCCATATTTACTTCTGCGGGATCATGCAGAAAATCAAATCCGCCCAAAGTGTAAGAACCTTCCTGTACCTGTATCCCGGCTTTTGAATACCATTCTGCAGAGAGTATATCGTGATTGCCCCTGACAAGAATAAAAACAAGTTCCGGAAAATCGTTTCTCCATTTTACAAACAGGTCCAGTTCTTTGTTTGCCTCGCTATGAAACAGGTCGCCTACGGCGATAATTTGCCTGGGTTTAAAATAGGCTATCTGATCCATCAATCTTTGCAGGTCTTCAATAAATACATTTTGGGGTACAGGGATACCGCTTTTTCTAAAATGGCCAGTCTTGCCAAAATGCAGGTCCGATAATATTAATGCCTGCTCTTCCTCCCAATACAAACAACGGTGCGGCGATAACCAGAAAGTACTGTTTTGTATAATGTGTTTTATTGGGGCAGTCATAAAGCAGTGTAAAGATAGCCTAAGAGATAAAAGAAGGTAAGAAGATAAAATAGTATAGTGAGAAAATATATTTGCGTGTAATAAATATCTTTTCTTTTTTATTTCTTAGCCCTCTAATTGAAGCTGCATTTTCCTTACCCTGTCTTCTAATTTTTCGGATGAAAGATTTATACGGCTTAATCCATCTACTATAATAGGGAAGGAGAGTGGTGTTAATTTTTGTGGAAAGGTTACAATGATGTTACTGTGATAAATCCTGTTTAATGCGTTACGCAGCCTTACTTCATCCATTTGCTGCATCAAAACTTCATGGTATGCCTGTCGTAGTAAAATATTATTAGGATCATATTCTTCAAACACTTTAAACAACAGCGATGCGGATGACTGTAAATGCCTGGCTTTCTTTTTTTCACCCGGCATGCCCTGAAAAATTAACCCTCCAATAACAGCGATATCGCGAAATTTCCGCCGGGCCATTTCTGTACTGTTCATACTTTTCTGAATATCGAGTAACAGATTTTCTGTGGTGAAAAGTTCCCGAACATTACTGTCATCAACCGGTATCGGTTGATCGCTCAGCAGTTCAAAACCATAATCATTCATGGAAATTGAAAAAGTGATGGGTAACTGTTGCCCTATTCTGTATGCCATGATTGCACTCATGGCTTCATGCACCTGCCGCCCTTCGAAGGGATACACTAATAAATGGTAACCATTTTTATCTTCTATCTGTTCAACCAGTAATTCATTGGCCCTTGGTATATGCGAAAGTTCCTGCTGCAATAAAAAAAGGCTATGCAGACTTTTTAATTCTATTTCCCTTTCGTCAATCAATACCTTATTGAATGTTTCGCGCAGTATCTTTCCAAGATTAGCTGTTAAACTCATGCGCCCGCCCATCCACGAAGGCACTTTTGATTTTTTTGAGGATGATTTGCGAACCAGCACCGTCATATCTTTTATCATCACCAGTTCCAGGTTTCTGCCGGCGAGTGTAAACACTTCTCCAGGGTCTAAGCGGCTGATGAACCATTCTTCAATTACCCCGATATACCCGCCACTCATAAGTTTTACTTTTAACATCGCATCGCTTACAATGGTGCCTATATGCATACGATGGCGCATAGCTATCCTCCGATTGGTTATCCGGTAAATACCGTTGTCTATTTCTACTTTTTTATATTCATCATATTGCTGCAGGGCTTTGCCGCCTATTGTCAGGTGAAGTAATATTTCCTGCCATTCCATCTCTGTCATCTCTGCAAAACAATAGGTGCTTTTTATTTCATCATATAAATTATTCGCTTCAAATCCATCACTGATGGCCAATGTGCAAAGGAATTGCAGTAACACATCAAAACATAGCAACATGGGCTCGCGGCTTTCAATAGCTGTTTCTTTAATGGCTTGTTTTAATGCGGCTACTTCCAATAATTCCAATGAATGGGTAGGTAGAAAATATATTTTGCTGATTTCGCCGGGACGGTGCCCGCTTCTTCCGGCCCTTTGTAAAAATCGTGCGACTCCTTTTGGTGAGCCTACCTGTATAACCGTATCTACCGGGCGGAAATCAACTCCGAGGTCGAGGCTGGATGTACAGACTACCGCTTTTAACTTTTCTGTATGCAATGCTTCTTCCACCCATAACCGTAATTCCTGTTCAATACTGCCATGGTGCAGGGCAATGGCACCGGCCAATTGTGGTGCAACAGTGAGTAATGTCTGATACCAAGTTTCACTCATACCCCTTGTATTGATAAAAATGAGTGTGGTTTTACTTTGTTCGATAATGGGAATTAATTTTTCTGCCAGCCGTATTCCCAAATGTCCCGACCAGGGGTATTTCTCAATCTCATCAGGCAATATGGATGCTACCTGTATGGGTTTATCAATCTTTGCCCTGATGATAATACCTTCTTTTTTAAGAGGAGAGAGTAATACTTCCTTCGCTTCTGTAAGATTGCCAATGGTTGCACTGATACCCCATATGCAAGGAGTATGGACGATGGAGGATGGACCATGTTCAATGGATTTTTTACAATTCACAATCCTGCTCAATGCCAACTCTACCTGAACCCCCCGTTTACTCCCAATCAATTCATGCCATTCATCTACAGCGATGATGCGAAGGGTTTGAAATGTTTCAGGATAATCTTTCTGTGCCAATAACAAATGCAGGCTCTCCGGGGTAATGATAAGCACTTCGGGCATATTGCGTTTTTGTTTCTGCCTCTCTGCAGTATCTGTATCCCCATTGCGGATGCCAATACGCCATTGCAGGCCAAGCTCGGCAATCACCTCTTCCATGGCCCGACCAATATCTTTGGCAAGCGCACGGAGTGGGGTTATCCATAATAACTGCAGGCCATTATTTTTTTTACTGTTGAAATCTTTCGGATGTTCATTAATAAACTGAATAAGAGATCCCAGATAAACAGAAAAAGTCTTGCCACAACCCGTTGGGGCATTTACCAATCCACTTTCCCCTTTATTAATGTTTTTCCATGCTTCCAGCTGGAATGCAAAAGGCTGAAACTGTTTGTGGGTAAGCCATTGTGTGATGATACTATATCCTTGGGTTTGTTGCAGTTTCATAAGCCGGTTACATTCTTTGCAGTGATATCTGTAAGATACAAATTAACCGCTTTCAGGTTGTTGGTGTTTGTGAACCGGTAGAGTTCTGTGGCTTATTTCTTTTGCATTGTTCACTGCAGTATTTCACTTCATCCCATACTTTTTCCCATTTTTTACGCCAGGTAAACGGGCGTTGACAAACCACACAGGTTTTGACAGCGAGGTATGATTTATTAGCTTTTCCTGCATGCATTATTTGTTATTAACAAGAACAGGCTAAAAATGTTTGGGGATCAGTTGATGGATTTTACCTGTCCATCCATTTTGCGGATGAAATAGATTTTTTTATTTTCCAGGTAATCGGGCAGAAAATTTTCTTTATCAGGGTTTACCGGCTGGATATCAAAGTCGTTGAAGAGTTTATATTCTTTGGAAGAAAGATTATTGATTAATCCATTTCCATGGGTCAATAATAATTTTGTAAAATGGTACATGCTTTCAAACCCTTTAAAAACCATATCGCTTGGCCTGCCTGTGTATTTGGCCCTGTATTTATTGGTAAGTTGTACGCTGGGTTTATCGGTTCTGGAAAAATTATAAGGCGTTGAGTAAATAATTTCCGCATCCTTGCCCAGGTCTTTAATACCATCCCATGTAGGCATACCCATAATAACAGAACGATAGCTCTTTGAACTGCTCACTGCCTTTACCAGATTCATGCCGAATGCTTCATTTAATGTGCCGCATAACAGGATATTTTTTCGGGTGCTGTCTAAATAAGCGGTTACCTGCTCAGGTGTAAACTCATCAGAGAGTTCAATTATCTTTAATTTTAATGGGAGACCTGGTGTTTTTTTGTTGATGCTGTTTAAAACAGACAATATCATATCTTCTATTGCCCCGCTTCTTCTAAACAGGATTATATTTTCTAAAGGATATGCCCGGTGCAAGTATTTATAGATTGCTTCAATATGTGTTTTGAGTGTTGGGTTAATCATCACAAAGAATGGGTTGGCCCTAACACCGCCATCGTTCGGATAAATAGATGAGATAAGCGGTATAGTATGCTGTAATGCAAAATCAGCCAATGGTTTTACATCACTTCGGGTATTGAAGGAAGCGATGATCAATGAAATATCAGTCAACTCAGGTCTTTCCAATACTTCTTCAACAGGGTTTGTTGTACTTTTACTATCATAGAAAAATACTTCTACCGGTGCTTTTTCTATATTCAAAGAATCAATGGCCAGCATAACACCATTATAAAACTCAAGTCCGGGTAAAATATATTTAGGTATAAGGTTCCTGCCCAATTTATAGCCTGTCTCGGTAAAGGCCGAATCAAGATACACCGGGGCAAATACGGCAACTTTCAGTGGTTTAACCGTATCAGTCTGTGCTGAAACAGGAAGTGCCAGGCATAATTCAGCCAGCATAAATAACACCCCAAAAATCAATCTCATATCGAAGTTTTAGATCATCGTACAAATAGCATGCCTCGCTACTCCCATTCGATTGTAGCGGGCGGTTTACTGCTGATATCATACACCACCCGGTTTATCCCTCTTACATTATTAATGATCTCATTCGAAATATCTGCCAGGAACTCATAAGGTAAATGTGCCCAGTCCGCCGTCATCCCATCTACAGAGGTTACGGCCCGTAAAGCCACGGTAAATTCATAGGTTCTTTCGTCACCCATAACACCTACACTTTTCACCGGCAGTAAAATCGTGCCGGCCTGCCATACCGAAGAATAGAGGTTACTATCTTTTAGTCCCTGTATGTAAATCTCATCAGCAGCCTGTAAAAGTTGTACTTTTTCCTCGGTTACCTCACCCAAAATCCTGATCGCTAAACCGGGGCCCGGAAAAGGGTGGCGGCCGATCATATCTGTTGGGATGCCTAGTTCAATACCTACTTTTCTTACTTCATCTTTAAATAAATATCGTAAAGGTTCTACCAGTTCCAAATGCATGATATCTGGCAACCCGCCAACATTGTGGTGCGATTTAATGGTTTGTGAAGGACCATGTACACTTACACTTTCAATCACATCAGGATAAATGGTGCCCTGCCCCAGAAATTTTACACCGGTTACTTTTTTGGATTCTTCATGAAATACATCAATGAATAATTTACCGATCACTTTTCTTTTTTCTTCAGGATCTGTCTTGCCTTTGAATGCATCGTAAAACATTTGTTTGGCATCAATACCTTTTACATTCAGGCCGATGGCCGTGTAAGTTTCAAGAACCTGCTCAAATTCATTTTTGCGTAATACGCCATTATCTACAAATATTCCGTGCAACCTTTCTCCAATGGCTTTGCTGATTAATGTGGCTGCTACAGTACTATCTACTCCGCCACTCAGGGCCATGATTACATGACTATCACCAATCTGCTCTTTTAGTTTGGCTACTGTTTCACTAACAAAAGAAGCGGGGGTCCAGTTTTGACTGCAACCGCAGATATCTACCAAAAAATTAGTAATGATTTTTTTTCCTTCCGTAGAATGATATACTTCCGGATGAAACTGGATGCCGTATATAGCCCTTGCATCGGCACCAGTTTTTTTGAAACCTGCTATGGGAATACTTTCTGTAGTGGCTAATACTTCAAAGCCTTCCGGTAAAGCAACTATTGAATCACTATGGCTCATCCATACCTGTGATTGGTCAGCAATTCCTTTGAATAAAATATCTTCTTTTTGTTTTTGTAGCCGCGCACGGCCATATTCCCTTTTATTTGATTTATCAACCCTGCCACCAAAAAGTTTGGCGGTTAATTGTGCGCCATAACAAATACCCAATACAGGAACCTCCTGTATAAATGTTGCAACATCCACTGAAGGTGCATTTTCTTCATTTACACTAAAAGGGGAGCCGCTGAGGATAATACCTTTAAGACCAGGCTCTATTGTAAACGATTTCTGAAACGGAATAATCTCGCAAAATACATTGGCTTCTCTAACAGCACGGGCAATTAATTGTGTAAACTGGCTCCCAAAATCGAGGATAAGTATTTTTTCTGTCATGCCTGCGAAGGTAACAGAAATTTTTATGCTACTAAGGCCTTACCAGTTAACAAGAAATCAGGTAACCCTTTAGGTTTTCAATAGGTTTTAGTATCTTACCCTTCCAAAACACTGCTATGAAACCAATAGTCTTTTATATCGCTATACTTGTGCTTACCTGTTCTTCCTGCCGTTGGATGGGTTATAAGCGTATTAGTGGCAATGGTGTTATCACTTCTGTTGACAGGAATATCCACTTTGCCGAAAAAATCAAACTGGCCAGCAGTTTTGATGTGGAAATTACCCAGGGCCCTACCACTTCTGTCCGGGTGGAGGCTGATGAAAACATCCAGCCATTTATCATCGTCAGCGATGAAGCCGGGGATTTACTCATCAAAACAAAAGAGCATATGAGTATTTCTTCCGAGCATGCAATCAAGATCTATATCACAACCAATAAACTTGAGCAGATTCAATTGGCTGGTAGTGGTAATGTCATCGGAAAAAATAAATTCACCGGTAGTCATAAATTAACCCTAAAAATTGCCGGTAGTGGTGATATACGGATGGAAGTTAACACACCTGAAATTGTTTCAGATATTGCCGGCAGTGGTACCATAACTTTAAAAGGTGAAACCAAAGATGAAACCATACATATACGCGGTGTGGGTAATTATAATGCCAACGAATTAAAGGCAGAAAATGCGAAGGTGAAAATTGCCGGTAGCGGCGATGTAAAAGTTTTTGCAGAAACCACTCTGGATATAAATATTGCTGGTGTTGGCTCGGTATATTATAAAGGGGCCGCCACCGTAAAGCAACATATAGCGGGTAGTGGGGAAATAAAAAAAATTGAATAATTGGCCTACTAATTAATATGACCCGAATACTTCCGGATACGATATGTATGTTATTAGTTACAATTATAAGAATGTAAATGGTTGGTTTGCTATGGTATTCTTTCGGTAGTGTAAATACTCAAATTTTATTTATATAATGATACAAAATAATAGAATTTTATTAGTAGAAGATGAAGTGAAGCTTGGGAAGGTAATAAAGGAAGAACTAACCCGTAATGGATATGCAACCGATCTCGCCATTGACGGACTTGAAGCCAGCAGGATGTTTGGCCTCCATACGTACTCACTGATTTTACTGGATATTAATCTGCCATACAAGAATGGCTTTGTATTGTGTAAGGAGTTCAGGGCATTGAATAAAAATATTCCCATTATTATGCTTAGTGCGGCCGGGGAAATCCATGATAAGGTGGAGGCATTTAATATTGGGGCAGATGATTACATCGTTAAACCCTTTCATTTTGTTGAATTGTTCGCAAGGGTAAAAGTATTTTTAAAACGCTCGGAACTTCCGTCTGAATCTGATAAGATTTTTGTGGAAGACATGGAAATTGATTTCCTGAATAAGACAGTTGTGCGCAACGGGGTAAATATAAACCTGACCGCAAAAGAATTTACCTTACTGGTGTTATTGGCCAGGAACAAGGAAAGAGTCATTTCCAAACAGGAGATACTTGAAAAAGTATGGGACCTCAGCTTCGATACCGGTACCAATACCATTGAAGTATACATTAGCTTTCTTCGCAATAAAATAGACAAACCCTTTCCGCAGAAATTGATCCATACAAAGCCGGGCTTTGGTTATTACATCAAATAAATAGCCGTGCATGAATTTGAAATTACGTTTTGCCCTGCTGTTTACTTTTTTTGTAGCTGTTATTTTATTGATTTCTTCTGTTACTATTTATTTTCTCTATTATAATTACAGGGAATCAGATTTTTATGAACGGGTAAAAAATGAAGGGGTACAGTATTATAATACCACTTCACAAAACAC
This sequence comes from Bacteroidota bacterium, assembly GCA_025356235.1. Lineage (GTDB taxonomy): Bacteria > Bacteroidota > Bacteroidia > Chitinophagales > Chitinophagaceae > Sediminibacterium. The sequence goes on along the minus strand of JANXUL010000111.1, from coordinate 23,701 downwards.
CAATCGTAGTGATATAGCATCAAAAATATTGACCTCTATTTTGCACAATAGTACGGTGTATGATGAAAGGGTGGTAATAATTGATGGGAATGGAAAGATCATTAATAAGATCCCCGATACCCTGCATTTTGCAGCAGATCAGGCATTGATTGATAAGATCAAACTACAGAAAGAATATTACTGGTATGATGATAATAATTATCAATATGTGGGGCTTGCGGTTTTTAATACCGGTAATGCCGTAATAGCTGCCGGTTTTGATAAACCGGGCTTTCGAAAACTTTCCAATCTTAAATTGATACTTTTTTTTGTGTTCGTTGGCGGATTAATATTGACTGCATTTGTATCATTTTTTTTTGTACGGCAGGCTTTTATGCCTTTAACAAAATTGAGTTTGCAAATGAAAAAAACCACTTTTCAAAACCTCACACAACGCATTAAAGTTACAGATACCAAAGATGAAATTAATGAGATAGCCCGCAACTTTAACGGCATGCTGGAGAGGCTTGACGGCGCATTTGATTTTCAAAAAAGTTTCGTGTACCATGCTTCGCATGAGTTGCGTACCCCTTTGGCTACCATGCTGTCGCAAACGGAATCGGCACTGGGTAAAAAAATGACGGAAGGAGAGTATGAAACATTACTGATCTCTTTAAAAGAAGAACAACAGGAGATGATTGAATTGACCAACTCATTATTATTGTTATCCCAGTATGATAACATGGGCTATATTCAGGACTGGCCATATTTGCGTATTGATGAGATCGTTTATGATACAGTAAGTCATGCCAAACGTATGCTTCCCAACCTTATTGTTGATATAATGTTCGGATCCATTCCGGAAAATGATGATGATTATATTATCCGGGGCAATGAGACCCTGCTGAAATCAGCTTTTACCAATCTTATAAAAAACGCGTACATCTATTCTATAGACCAAAAAGTAAATATTACACTCGAATCTGACGGGTATGCCATATTTGTTCATTTTGATAATACCGGCACACAATTACCTAATGATGAGAAAGACAAAATAATGACTCCTTTTTTCAGGGGGGGCAATGCGTTAAAAACCAAAGGGTATGGATTGGGCTTATCTATTGTAAACCGTTTCATATCTATCCATAAAGGAACGGTTACTTATACCCCTATATCTAATGACATTAACCGGTTTACAGTAACCCTGGATAATGCGGCAGAAAAGAATAAGGCATAAAAAAGCCAACCAGCATACTGATTGGCTTTTAACTAATTATAATCGTAAACTTAGGCTACTGCTACTGCGTTTGCCTTCTTTGTTAATTTACTCTTTAGGTTGGCGGCTTTATTCTTGTGAATAATACCACGTTTTGCCAGCTTATCAATCATAGAAACTACATCAGGTAACTGTTCTCCGTATACTTTTTTATCGGTATTGGTTTTTAGTTCACGGATAGCATTACGGGTAGTTTTACCATAGTAACGATTACGGTCACGACGTTTGGCTGATTGTCTTACGTCTTTTTTAGTAGCTGAGTGATTTGCCATGTTCTGTTTTTTTCAGGACGGCAAAGGTAAGGACTGGGAGTGAAATAGTGAAATTTAAAGTGAAAAAAACGAAAAAAACCTAAATTTATCATACGCGGCAAAACCAAAATACACACAATCCGGGTTTTCATCACTGAAACGAAAGTTCTTAAAGAATTTCTGACTTGCCGATTTTTCAGATTTTCACTCAGATTTTGGCTTATTTTCTGCCATCAATGACCGATATTTGCCAACAATTTGCCCCAAAGCAGCACAATTCCGCCCAATGAAGGATTTTTCGTATATCACCAACTCCCACCCGGCTTACATAGAAAGCTTATATAATGAATTTGTGAAAGATCCGGCTACTGTGGATCAGGACCTTAAGAAGTTTTTCGAAGGCTTTGATTTTGCAGTAACCAATGGACTAACAGCCACCAACGGACAGGTTGCCCCTGCACAGTCATCTGGAATAGATTGGATGAAGGAGATAAGGGTATACCGGCTTATTTTGGGATATCGGAATAAGGGCCATCTACTGGCGAAAACCAATCCTATCCGTGCCCGTAAAGACCGGGGTGCTAACCTGGAACTGTCTTTTTTTGGTTTATCAGAAGCAGATCTGGATACCAATTACCAGGCAGGAAACCTGGTTGGATTAGGAGCCAGTAGTTTGCGTAAGATACTTGCCCATCTGGAAAATACCTATGCCAACCATGTAGGCATTGAATTCAAATATATTAGCGACCAAAAGAAAATAGACTGGCTAACAACGGAGATGGAAAAGAGTTTTTCAAACCCGATTGGCTTAGAGCAGAAAAAACGCATACTTGAAAAACTGAATGAGGGTGTGATGTTTGAAAAATTCCTGCACACCAAATACATCGGCCAGAAAAGATTTTCACTCGAAGGTGGCGAAACCACGATTGCGGCACTTGATGCAATTATTAACATAGCAGCTAATAATGATGTACAGGAAGTGGTGATAGGTATGGCACACCGTGGCCGTTTGAATATACTGGCAAATATCATGGGCAAAACCTATGAGCAGATCTTCAGTGAATTTGAAGGAACAGCCACGATAGATCAAACTATGGGTAGTGGCGATGTAAAATACCATATGGGGTACGGAAGTGAGGTACAGACGGCTGATAATAAAACCATGCACTTAAAATTAATGCCTAATCCCTCACACCTCGAAGCAGTAGATCCCGTGGTAGTTGGGTTTGCAAGGGCTAAGGCGGATGTATTGTATCAAAGCGATTTCGATAAAATATTGCCTATACTTATCCATGGCGATGCATCTGTTGCCGGACAGGGTATTGTGTATGAAATTTTACAGATGAGTAACCTGCGTGGTTATTATACAGGAGGTACTATCCATTTTGTTATCAATAACCAAATCGGGTTCACAACGGATTTTGATGATGCAAGAAGTGCAGATTATTGTACATCTGTTGCAGCGATGGTACAGGCACCGGTTTTACACGTGAATGGTGATGACGCAGAAGCAGTAGTAAAATGTGCCGAAATAGCTACCCGTTTCCGCCAGGAGTTTAACAGCGATATCTTTATTGATATGGTATGTTACCGCAAGCATGGCCATAACGAAGGAGATGATCCGAAATATACTCAGCCGCAGTTATATGCGTTGATAGATAAGCACCAAAATCCAAGGGAAATATATACACAGTTTCTGATCGAAAATGGAGAAGAGGATGCGCAACAGCTGGCCAAGGATATGGAGAAGAAATTCTGGGCCGACCTGCAGGAACGTCTGGATGAGATCAAACAAAATCCATTGCCCTATAAATACCAATCACCCGAATTGGCTTGGAAAAGTTTGCGTAGGGCAACCGCCGAAGATTTTGAAGTATCCCCTTCGACAGCTATTAGTGAAGAAGAAGTAAAAAGGCTTTTCAACAGCTTAATGCAATGGCCGGCAGAATTTCAACCACTTAAAAAAGTGGAGAAATTAATACAGGATAAAATTAAACTGTTAGACACCGAACAAAAAATAGACTGGGCTACCGCAGAACTGCTGGCTTATGGCTCACTGCTTGTTGAGGGTAATATTGTTCGTATGAGCGGGCAGGACGTGCAGCGTGGCACTTTTAGTCATCGCCATGCAATTCTGCGGGATGAGAATACGAATAAAGGCTATAACCGTCTGAATCATTTTCAGGAAAAACAGGAAAAATTCCGGATCTATAATTCATTATTGAGTGAGTATGGGGTACTGGGCTTTGAATACGGATATGCTATGGCCAATCCCAATGCCCTGGTAATTTGGGAAGCACAATTTGGCGATTTCTGTAACGGTGCCCAAACAATGATTGATCAATTCATTGCGGCAGGTGAACAAAAATGGCAACGTCAGAATGGTGCGGTCATGTTATTACCGCATGGATACGAAGGCCAGGGCCCCGAACATAGCAGTGCCCGCATGGAAAGGTTTTTACAAATGTGTGCAGAGTTGAACCTGGTGGTTACAAATATTACCACCGCAGCTAATTTGTTCCATGCTTTCAGGAGGCAACTGACCTGGAGTTTCCGCAAGCCATTAATTAATTTCTCACCCAAAGCCAATCTGCGTAACCCGGTCACGTATAGCCATATAAATGAATTTACCAAGGGCGGATTTAAAGAATTGATAGACGATCATTTTATTGAAGATGCCGCACAAGTGAAAAAAGTATTGATGTGCTCAGGTAAACTATATTTTGAAATGGCAGACAAACAACAGAAAGACAACAGGAAGGATATTGCCATCGTGCGCCTAGAACAGATATATCCATTGCCATACAAGCAATTGGAGGGAATGCATAGAAAGTATAGCAAAGCAACCTGGTTCTGGGTGCAGGAAGAACCGCTGAATATGGGTGCGGCCGCATTTCTACAAATGAACCTTAAGTCAATTAATTTCGGTGTCATTAGTCGTAATGCCAGTGCATCAACCGCAACGGGCTATCACAAAGTACATATACAGGAGCAGGTAGAAATTATTGAAACGGCATTTAATATATAATGTAATTCATAATTACCTATTGTGAATGTTTAAATTTACACTGATAAAAATTACCCGTTAATTCGGTTAATAGCCACAACAAAAGACGACAAACCATAGACTGAAATATTTTTTATGATTGATATTAAAGTGCCAACCATCGGCGAATCCATAAGTGAAGTAACGCTGCTAAAGTGGACGAAAAAAGAAGGCGACTGGGTAGAGCGTGATGAAGTGATTGCTGAACTGGAAAGCGAGAAAGCTACTTTTGAAGTGAATGCTGAAAAAGCGGGTATCCTCAAACCACAGGCGAAAGAAGGAGATACATTACATATCGGGGATGTATTAGCACAAATAGATGAAACAACTGAAAAACCTGCAGCTGCAACAACTGTAGAAACACCTAAGCCGGTAGAAAATAAAACTGCTACGCCAAGTCCGCAACCCGCACCGGCAACCAACCAGGCTCCGGTAACTGCAGTTCCTAACGAAATCAAAGCAACGCCTGTTGCCTCTGCTATTATAGCTGATAAGAAAGTAGATACCTCTGCCATTAAAGCTTCGGGTGCAGGTGGAAAGATCATGAAACATGATGTGTTGGAAGCATTAGCCAATCCTGGCAAAAAAGCATTTACCGGTAATGAATTATTTACCCGCAATGTTCGCCAGGAAAAAATGAGCAGCCTACGTAAAACCATCAGCAGGAGATTAGTTGAATCAAAAAATACGACTGCTATGCTTACCACTTTTAATGAAGTGGATATGACAAAAATAATGGAGGTGCGTAAGCAGTATAAAGATAAATTCAAAGAGATACATGGCGTTAACCTGGGGTTCATGAGTTTTTTTGGCAAAGCCTGTGCGATCGCTTTGGGTGAATGGCCATCTGTGAATGCATATCTTGATGGCGACCAGATACTATACCATGATTATGCCGATATCAGCATAGCCGTAAGTACACCCCGGGGATTAACCGTTCCTGTTATTCGGAATGTAGAAAGCCTGGGTATGGCAGAGATTGAAAAGAAAGTAGTGGAATTGGCGGGTAAAGCAAGGGACAGTAAGCTTACCGCAGAAGACCTTCAGGGAGGAACATTTACCATTACCAATGGCGGTGTATTTGGAAGTTTAATGAGTACGCCCATTATCAATATCCCGCAAAGTGCCATTTTGGGAATGCATAAAATACAGGAAAGGCCCATGGCCATTAACGGGCAGGTAGTTATCCGTTCAATGATGTACCTCGCATTAAGTTATGACCACCGCATTATTGATGGAAGGGAAAGCGTAAGCTTTCTGGTACGGCTAAAAGAATTATTAGAAAACCCCGAATTATTATTGTTTGGAAAAGATCCGGTTAAGACTTTGCTGGAAGTATGATACACCACAACCCTATGAAGGAGTAGTTATTGAAGAAGCGTTACAAAAACTTTATATTTGAACCTGTTGCTATTTTGCAACAGGTTTTTTATTAATTCTACCTTCAGGGGTTCAGGGGTATGCGTTTTCAATCTTATTTTAATACAGCACTTATATTGATCGGGCAATATGATGGTACCATGCCATTGGTACATTTTCTGAAACAGTATTTTGCACGACAAAAAAAACACGGGTCGAAGGACAGGAAACTGATTGCCCATCTCTGTTATTGTTTTTATCGTTTAGGACATGCATTGAAAGAACAGCCTGCTGAAGAAAGATTGCGGATAGCCTTTTTTTTATGTAATGAGGGAGCGGGCGACTGGGCCCTTTTGTATGAAGAGTCATGGCTTTCTCATTGGGATAATGATCTTAAAGTAAGGATTGATTTTATTCATTCGCTGTTTCCAACTTTTTCGCCTGATAATATTTTTCCGTGGCGAGTGGCGTTAAGTGATGGGATTGCCCCTGAAACTTTTGCGGCATCCCACCTTGTTCAACCTGATTTGTTTCTGCGTATCCGCCCGGGCAAACAAACATCTGTTTTACAGAAATTAACGAATCATCAAATCTCATTTCAACAAATCGGTACAAACTGTCTGGCATTACCCAATGCCAGCAAAGTGGATACGATACTTGATATGGATAAAGAAGTAGTGGTACAGGATTATAGTTCACAGCGGATAGCAGAATTTCTTTCTGCAATCGTAAATAGTGAATCGCCGGTGTTGCGGGTTTGGGATTGCTGTGCAGCCAGTGGCGGTAAATCTTTATTGGCTTATGACCTGTTAGCTGATATCCAGTTAATCGTGTCTGATATCCGCCCGGTTATTTTACGCAATCTGACAGAAAGATTTGAAAAAGCAGGGATAAAAAAATATCAATCTTTTACTGCAGACCTGACAAATGCCAAATTAAAAACGCATCCGGAAATTGCCGGCGCAGTATTCAACATAATACTTTGTGATGTACCCTGCAGTGGCAGCGGCACATGGGGCAGAACGCCGGAACAGCTTTATTTTTTTACAAAGGAAAAGATTTTGGAATATTCCACTTTGCAAAAAAAGATAGTCGCTAATTTGATGCCATATGTAGCTGCGAATGGATATCTGCTGTATATCACCTGCTCTGTTTTTAAAAAAGAAAATGAAGAGGTTGTTGCATTGATTCAAGAAAATAATAAAATGGAATTGGTGAAAATGGAAGTATTGAAAGGCTATGATATGAGGGCGGATTCCATGTTCGCAGCTTTATTTAGGCGTAAGGGTTAAAAGGGTTGAATAAGTTCCCCTCTCTGTATAATCCCTCCGCCAATCACATCATCGCCTTCATAGAACACAGCGCTTTGGCCGGGGGCAATACCTTTTACATTTTCGTAGAAACGGGCGCGGATGCCATTCTCGGAATAATACAGGTTGCTTAGGGCTCCTTTGTCTTTGTAACGGATTTTGGTAATGGCTTCCATACCATCTGTGATCCCATCATATTTCATCCAGTTGATCTTGCCAATCAGCATATCGTTCTGGTCTAAATCAATTTCATCGCCCAATACAACGGTATTGGTATCCGGGTTGATGGAAGTTACATAAACGGGCCGGCCCATGGCAATCTCTAATCCTTTGCGCTGACCCACCGTATAAAAGGGATAGCCTTTGTGCTGACCTAATCTCTTTCCGGATTTGTCTACAAACCAACCACCATTTACTTTCTCTTCTAATCCGTCAACCCTTCTCTTTAAGAAACCCCGATAATCATTATCGGGCACAAAACAGATCTCGTAGCTTTCGCTTTTCTTAGCCAGTTCAGGATAGCCCAAATCAATTGCCATTTGGCGGATAGCAGATTTACGGTATCCACCTAATGGTAACATTGTGCGGCTGAGCAATTCCTGGTCAAGGCCCCAAAGAACATAACTCTGGTCTTTGGTTTCATCCAATCCTTTACTGATTACATAACGGCCATTATCATGCTGGCGAACCGATCCATAATGACCGGTGGCAATAAATTCGCAATCCAGTGCATTGGCCCGTTTTAACAGGGCCCGCCATTTGATATGGGTATTGCACATAACACATGGATTGGGAGTGCGCCCGGCGAGGTATTCATCAACAAAATTTTCAATAACGAAATCGCCAAATTCCTCTCTTATATCCAGAATAAAGTGCGGAAACCCATGGTGTACGGCTGCCTGACGTGCATCGTTAAATGAATCTATATTACAACAACCGGTTTCTTTGGTGCTGGAACCACTGCTGGCATAATCCCATGTTTTCATGGTGATACCTACTACTTCATAGCCTTCCTGGTGCAGCATAAGTGCTACAACGGTACTATCTATACCGCCGCTCATTGCCACCAGTACCTTCCCTTTACGGCTCATAATAAAAAATTGATCTCTGTTATCCAACAGAGGTAAGCTGTAAAAGTAAAACAAGTAAGCGTAACAGTTTGTGTAAAGAGTAATATAAGGATTACGAAAGCGGAAAAATTACCGTTGAATAAATAAAAATAATATATTATATTCAATGAATAGTAAAAAGCATTATATGAAACCCATTCTCGTTTTATGGTTAACAGTTGGCTTTTGTATGTCATTAATGGCCCAAACGTTGCCAGGGAACAGTTCTCAGGTACCAGCTCGTGTTAAACTGGAGGATATGGAGGTAAAAGACTCAAGTGGGATGGTGTATCCCCCGATTGTTTGGCAGCAACTGCTGGCATCAGGAAAATATGGTGTTCGTATATCACCTGATCAGAAAAATGCTTTGATCTCAAAGTTATCCGAAGAAGAAATTAATAACAGGGTATTAAAATTGCCCAAACCGGCAGAAAGCAAGTTTTTCAGAACAGGTGATAAAATCGCATCTTTTAAGGAAACGGATATGTATGGAAACAGGTACAGTCTGAAAGAGTTAACAGGTAAAGTGGTAGTATTGAATTTTTGGTTCATCAATTGCCCTCCCTGCAGAAAGGAAATACCCGATTTAAATGAGCTAGTGGGATCATTTAAAAATAATAAAGATGTCGTGTTTATTGCGGTAGCATTAGATCAAAAAAGTGATTTACAGGATTTCTTAAAAAAGAACCCATTCATTTACAATATCATTGACAACGGCCGGTACATAGCGGAAAAATATAATATAAATTTATATCCCACCCATGTTGTGCTGGACAGGCAGGGTAAAGTAGTATTTCATGCATCAGGTTTAGCTATGAATACGGTTTCATGGATAAAGAAATCAGTTGAGTCTTCATTAAGCGAAGCTGTGCCCCAATAGGCAATCGTTGAAAATAGAAGTGCAGGAGAACTTCCATCAATCAATTTCCTTAGTAATCTGATACATTTTGACTTTTTAGACCCAATTTATACAGTGAATAAAAACTAGTTTATGCGGGAAATACGCGATTTTAGTAATTTCATCTTTCAGACATTTACAAAAACAAATATTTATGATAAAGCTTCAGGTAATCGGAAATCTTGGAAAAGATGCCATTGTTAATAATGTAAACGGGAAGAATGTGATCAATTTCACTGTGGCCCATACAGAACGCTATAAAGATGCCCAGGGTAACCAGAAAGACAAGACTACCTGGGTGGATTGTTCTTACTGGACGGACCGCACAGCAGTTGCACCGTATCTTAAAAAAGGGACCCAGGTATTTGTTGAGGGGCAGCCGGATGTAAGAACGTATACTACTCAGGATGGCCGTAATGGGGCAACTTTAAGCTTACGAATTGCCAGTGTACAATTATTGGGTAGTAAAAGTGCTGATGGAAGCGGAGGTAATAATGAGGGGGGAAGCAATTACCAATCTGCCCCCGCTTACGCCCAGCCGGCAACTACAGGACCGTCTGCCGGTGAGTTGACTGAACCATTGGATGACCTTCCGTTTTAAAAAAATTAACCTGATATAGTAAAAGGAGATGCACTGATTAAGTAGCCTCTCCTTTTATTTTTAAGATGATATAAGACGACACATTAGTTGATTAATTGATACCAGAACCAGTGTTATGAAAAAACTCAGTTTGCTTTTATATTTTGCTACCGCTGTTGCTTTGCTGAATGCACAGGTTAAAAAGATGTATACAGAAGTATTGGTTGTTGGGGGCAGCACAGGTGGAACGGCCGCCGGTATTCAAAGTGCCCGGAGTGGTGCAAAAACATTGATGGTAGAGCAAACACCCTGGTTGGGTGGTATGCTTACTGCAGCAGGGGTAAGCTGTACCGACGGCAACAACGACCTCCATAGCGGTATCTGGGAAGAATTCAGGCAGGCATTATACAAACACTATAAAACCAAAAATCTATTTGCAGGATGGGTAAGTGAAACCTGTTTTGAACCGCATGTAGGCGATAGTATATTTAAAGCATGGGCAGCAAATGAAAAGAATTTACAGGTAATATATGGTTGGTATTTTGAGAAAGTATTGAAAAAAGAAAATAAAATACTCGGCGCAGCATTTGTAAATAAAAAAGGAGAAAAACTGGAAGTAACAGCCATTGTTACCGTGGATGCAACCGATCTCGGAGATGTGTTTGCAAATGCAGGTGCCGGGTATGATCTGGGTACAGAAGACAGTACCCAAAGCGGAGAGAAAATAGCACCTGGTAAAACCAATGTGATACAGGACCTGACATGGGCGGCAACTTTACAAGATTACGGCAAAGGCTCTGATAAAACGATTAAAGCTCCGCCAGGATATGATCCTGCTAAATTTTATTGCAGCACTAATGAGGCTCCTTGTAACGGCACTCCCTATGCAGCCAATACACAAAAAGTATTGGATTATGGCAAGCTGCGGGTAGCAAAAGGAACCGCAGATAAATACATGCTTAACTGGCCGGCGCATGGCAATGATTCTTACCTGGATGCAGTAGAAATGAAGCCACTTGAACGTGAAAAGGAATATACCAAAGCAAAAAACCAAACCCTTGGATTTATTTATTTTTTGCAAACAGTATTAAAACAAAAACACATTGGTTTGGCAGAAAATGAAATGGACCATGGTATGGCATTCATGCCGTATAACCGCGAAGGCAGGAGGGTGAAGGGAGTGGTTCGTTTAAATATCGATCATATCAAATCGCCTTATCAATATAACTTATACAGAACGGGTATCGCTGTTGGCGATTACCCGGTAGATCACCACCATGCACAATATCCAGGTAAAGTAGTGCCCATACCATTTCCGCAGATACCCTCTTTTTCTATTCCTATTGGCGCATTGCTACCCAAAAATATACAGGGATTGATTGTTTGTGAAAAAGGGATATCAGTAAGTAATATTGCCAATGGCACCACCCGTTTACAACCTGTGGTATTGTTAACAGGGCAGGCAGCAGGAATATTGGCAGCTAAAAGTATCGTGGAAAAGAAAGACCCTAAGCTTATAGAAGTAAACATAATCCAGAATGAATTGCTGAAAAATAAATGTTACCTGCAACCTTTTGTAGATGTAAAAGTGGAGGACTCCGCATGGGAAGCCATACAGCGAATTGGGACGATGGGTATTATTAAAGGGGTGGGGAAGAGTATAGGCTGGTCTAATAAAACTTACTTTTATCCTGATTCTGCTTTGCATATAGACGAGGTCCGAAACGGGTTATCAACCATATTTCCCAACCAGTTATTTGCGGGTAGTGATGAAAAGACAAACATCCCCTTCCTGGTTAAAGTGATTAATGCTGTCAATCAATACATCCATAAAAATGGAAAGGAAGCCCGGAAAATAATGTTTATCAGGTCTTATCTTATTAATGATATCAGTGCCAAAGAATTCGAAAGTCTTGGATTAAAAAATTATGATCCACGACGGTCATTAACAAGAAAGGAATTTTCGCTTTTGTTGAATAACCATATCCTGTTTTGGGATTTTATTCAGAAAGATCATTTCGGTAACATCAGCTTAAAATAGCAGCTAGGTATTTGACCGGGTGTTGTACAAAATTTATTTCCGCTGCTCATACGCTTGCACCATCTTTGCTAACTCGTTCCTGCTCACTTCTTTTTGTTGATTATCAAGATTGATCACCATTAAATAACCCGTGTTGCCGGGTGTTGAGAGGAAACTATTCACGAGGTTAAACTGCTCGCTTTGCAGGAATTTTCCATTAAAAATATTCCAGGTTTCTTTGGCGCAAAGACAACCCATAGTTGGGGTAAGTGGGTAGAAAGGTTTGTCTTTAAAATAGTCGGGGTCAATGGTTGTGCCGTGTGCAATGATTTCGGTGCGCCCTGCCTTTCCCGCAAAAAATGATTCTGTAATAGGCGGGTAAGAACGCCATGATTCGGGTAAAAGGTCAAGGTAATTAATTAAGGGATCTTTTAAAGAATCATAAGGCGTATGCCAGAACAGGATATCAGCTTCATTTGGCATAACCAACTGAATATTAGGCGTAGGGCCAATAAAATTATTATGCGATACATCAGTCCCCTGGATACTGTATATGCCTTGTGGGGTACTGCCGTTGGTGATAAAGTATGGGAGGTTGGAAGCTGATCTTGCCAACTGCTCGAATACCAGCAATTTCCCATGGCTATCTTTGCAAAAACTACCATCTGCATTCTGAATGATGGCCAGCCCGGGATAATCTCTGTTCCATCGCTGAAACGAATAGACTATTTTCTGCCCCCTTTTTTTTTGATGAAGGAATAATGATATTAGATCAGGTATTGATTGCGAAACCAAACTTGTATGCTGTAATAAATAATTCTCTAATTCGGTCAATAAAACCTGCCCGCTATAATTAGTGAATTGTTGATTTAACAACTTCAGCAGCGCGCTACTGTTTGTAAGACTATGATCTATTCTAAAAAGGTATATGGCCTCCATAGCAAATAATTTCGGTACTTTCTCGGCCTGAATTAATTGCTGTATTTCTTTTTGATATTCTGTTGGATAACTACCATAAACTGCCTCCAGTAAAGCCCTCTTGGTACTTGTTTCCAAAGATGCATATTGATTGAATAGTGTATGAAATCCTTTCTCTATCTCCGCCGACCGAAAAAGAAATTGTGAAATGGCCCAGCAGGCTTCCCTGTATTTTTCTTCATTATTACTATCTAATGGTTGTGCGAAGGTGGCAGTAATGGTCCGGTCGCGCATATTCTTATCAAAGTCAATACGCCGCTGGTATAATACAAAATCTGTACTGATGGAATCCCTGGATAATTGTGCAAATGTGCAGGTACATACAAGTATACAGGCAATAAGAAAACAAACGTGTTTCATGATATAAAATTAAGTATAAATACGCAGTAATATTGGCTCGGCCCTGCCGACTGAATATGATAACTTGGCGCCCACCGCCAAAACCTGCCAATATGAGTGAACTACGCAAAGCCAATTATGATGCTGTTTTTTTTGTAACCCTAACAGTAGTTGGTGGCCTAGATGCATTTACGTGTAAGAATTATTGTGAAGAGGTTATAAAAAATATACAATACTGGCAACAACATAAAGGCCTGGAATTGTATGCTTACGTAATTATGAGTAACCATATGCATTGGTTGGCCGGACAAAAAGATGGGAAACTGAATTACTTATTACGTGATTTTAAAAGTTATACCGCCTAACTACTTTTGACTATGATTTATAATAACCCCTATGAAAGCAGGAGGGACTGGATGAAAATTATTTTTCAATATAATGCCAAATTTCAACAACAAAATGCTGAGAATATTTTTTGGCAAAAGACCAATCATCCAATTAATTGCTTTACTGCTGAAATACTATTACAGAAAAAAAACTATATCCACTTTAATCCTGTGAGAGCCGGATTAGTGACTGATCCCGAACATTGGTGGTATAGCAGTGCTAATACAAGATCGCCTATTTCTGTTATGGATATTTGAGTATTGGTATTTGGCCGGAGGCCAATTAATAGCAGTCATTCGGCAGAGCTGAGCGACTGCTATTAACATTGATTACATCAAACAGATTATATTGTGCAGGTTAGTTTTATCTTTTCTATTTAAAATCATGGCTGCCGTGGCATTGTATTCTTACGATCAATTATATCAATTCACTTATAAGGTCTTTAAAAGTATGGGCTGCTCTAATGAGCATGCGAATACGGCATCTGTCGGGTTAATTGCAGCAGATCTTCGGGGGATTGATAGTCATGGTGTGGCCCGGTTAAGCGGCTATATCCGTTTATGGGAAGCAAACAGGATAAATGCCACACCAGATATTCAAATCGTTCATCAAACACCTTCTACCGCAGTGGTGGATGGGGATGCAGGATTAGGGTTGGTAATAGCTCCTTTTGCCATGCAGGTGGCTATTGAAAAAGCAAAAAATGTAGGTACCGGATGGGTGAGTGTACGTAATACTAATCATTTTGGTATAGCCGGCCACCACGCTATGATGGCTTTGGAACATGATATGATTGGTATGGCTATGACGAATGCCAGTGCCCTGGTTGCCCCAACCTTTTCGATAGAGAGGATGTTAGGCACCAATCCGATAGCGGTAGCGATTCCTGCGAAAGAACAACCCGCTTTTGTCGCTGATTTTGCAACAACCACAGCTGCCAATGGTAAATTAGAAATATTACAAAGAAAAAACGCGGATACACCTTCAGGCTGGGTGCAGGATAAAGAAGGGCAGCCATCAAGTGATGCGAATATTTTAAAAAAGCAGGGAGCATTACTTCCATTGGGAAGCGATAGGGAGCATGGCAGTCATAAAGGTTATGCATTGGGAAGTATTGTTGATATTTTTTCAGCAGTTCTTAGTGGTGCATCTTATGGGCCCTGGGCACCACCCTTTCCTGCTTATGTGCCTATGCCGGAAAATATGCCGGGTAAAGGGCTGGGACATTTTTTTGGTGCCATGCGAATAGATGCCTTCCGGCCGGCTGAAGAGTTTAAAGAGCATATGGATAACTGGATACAAAGGTTCAGATCGGCTAAACCGGCTGAAGGGTTTGATAAGGTATTGATACCCGGTGATCCTGAACGTGAAGCGGAGCATAAGCGGAAATCAGAAGGTATTCCTGTTGTAGAATCTGTTGCAGAAGATTTAGAACTCGTAGCAAAAAAATTCGGACTTATTATATAAACCCTTACGAGTAGCACTCCAATTTATTTCTTTATAAAAGCTAATGCTTCATTGGCAAATTCCTGGGTAGATGCTGCATGGTTATGGTCGCCGGGAACTTCTATGAATTTTGCTTTGGGAATTAAGGCCGCTAGTTCTGTTCCCAAACCATTGTCTTTATCATGATCGCCACAAATGACAAGCACATCTTTTTTTACTTTGAGCAGGGCTTCTTTTGAAGTAGCGGGTTGTTCTTTCTGTTGATAGGCAAGGGCCAGCTGATCAAGTCCGGATTTCTGTACATTTTGCACCATTGTTTTTAATTCAGGTACACTATCACCCATTAATGCATGGTAAAACATAATACGTCTTGGCCACTCAGGGTTAGTAAATTCAGCACCCATTCCACCAAGTATGGTTTTATGCACACGTTTATCCAAGACCAATAAGCGCGCTGCGATGATCGACCCCCTTGAGTAACCGATCGCATCATATTTTTTGATACCTAATTCAGAAACAATGCCCATAATATCTTTTGCCTGGGCATCGTTTTCATAGGCCTGTGGGGTATGTGGTTTATCTGATTTTCCGTTTCCACGCAGGTCCATGATGATTACTTGGTAACCATTTTTCAAAAGATCAAGATACAATGGCGACTTCTTCCAGGTAGTTGCATTTACAATAAATCCGTGAACCAAAACAACCGGATAGCCTTTCCCTTTCACTTCATAATAAATATTTGTACCATCGGCAGCACGATAATAATGGCTGGAATCTGGTTGAGCATAGGTTTTAATGACGGGTAAACCACTCAATAGAAAGGCAAGTATAAAAACTGAATATCTGATCATGGTCATGTCGTTTAAATAGTAATAAAGTTAATGGTATCCGCTGTCAGGCTAACATTCGTTAATAAAATACTTCTGAAGTAATTTGGTTCCAGACTGTACATTTGCAATTCAATTAATTCATCAATAAAAATCGGGGAGGGGGTTTCACATGAAAGTAATGAAGTTTGGCGGCACTAGTGTGGGTAAGCCGGAACGTATGCACCAGGTATCACAATTGATCACGAAAGACGGTGAACCAACGATTGTCGTATTAAGTGCTTTAAGCGGAACGACAAATGCATTGGTAGAAATCAGTAAATGTTTAGCCAATGGCGATCGTGAGGGTGCCAAACAAAAGATAAATAAACTGGAAGAACATTACCGCAGTTTTGTACTTGATCTGGTAAAACAGAATGCTACAAGGGTAAAAGCAAATGACCTTGTTTCAGAGCATTTTGAATTCCTGAATATCATACTCCGTATTTCTTTTAGTGAGGCACTGAATAAAGATATCCTTGCACAGGGTGAATTGATGAGCACCAAACTCTTTTCAGTGTACCTTGAAGAACAGGATATTGATCATATGCTGTTACCTGCATTGGAATTTATGACCATTGATGCTAATGAAGAACCACAATTGGGAAGTATCAAGATAAAACTCAGCCAGTTATTGCAACAAAACAGCCAGAAAAAATTATTCGTTACACAGGGATATATCTGTCGCAATTCAAAAGGCGAAGTAGATAATTTAAAACGTGGCGGAAGCGATTATACCGCCTCTTTGATTGCCGCAGCTATTAAAGCAACTGTATGCGAAATATGGACGGATATTGATGGTATGCATAACAACGATCCGCGTATTGTTGAAAAAACCATTGCCATTAAGCAACTAAGTTTTGATGAAGCGGCTGAGCTGGCTTACTTCGGTGCCAAGATACTTCACCCTACTTGTATCTGGCCGGCGCAACAGGAAAATGTACCTGTTAAATTGCTGAATACCATGCAGCCTGAAGCCGCGGGTACGGTAATCACCAAAGAAGCCGGGAGTGTAGGTGTGAAAGCGGTGGCAGCAAAAGATGGTATCATCGCCATCAAGATTAAAAGTAGCCGGATGTTACTGGCCTATGGATTTTTAAGAAAAGTGTTTGAAGTATTTGAAAAATATCATACGTCAATTGATATGATTACTACTTCTGAAGTAGCCGTATCGGTAACCATCGATACTGATGTGTCTTTGAAACAAATAGTGAAAGAACTGGAACCATTCGGTTCGGTTGATGTGGATAAAGACCAAACCATTGTATCTATTGTAGGAAACGAGATAGCACAAACGGATGATGTATTGCAGAAACTTTTCGAATCAATCAAAGAAATACCGGTTACCATGGTTAGTTATGGCGGAAGTCCGCATAATATTTCATTGTTGGTGCCAAGTTCGTATAAAACAAAAACTTTGCAATTGCTGAATAAAGGGTTGTTCGGGTTATAAAAATTAAACCATGAGTGCTAAAATTATTCTGAACAGGAAAAGTGAATGGGTAAACAAAGCCCGTGGGATTAAATTTTTTATTGATGATGTAGAACTTGGTAAAATAACAAACGGAAGTTCTGAGGAGTTCGTGATAGCCTCGGGGTTCCATAAAATGCAATGCAAAATTGATTGGTGCAGCAGCGGCGAAGTAAGCCTTCAGCTCAATGAAGGTGAAACTAAATTCCTTAAAGTAAAATCAGGAATGAAATATTATGCGATTGTTTATATTGCTTTTATTATCGTTTTATTATCAGGGTTTATTATGAAGGTGGCACATATAGCCAAACCTCCTGAATTTCTGTGGTTCCAGGTACTGGCATTCGTGCCTGTTTTGGTATACATGCTGTATTATCTGACTATCGGCAGAAAAAAATATCTTGTGCTGGAAGAAGATACTGAAAACATCTTTAATTAGATGATTTGATAAGAATAAACCTATTGACCGCTGAATTTTTCAGCGGTTTTTATTTGAAAAGGGAGTCCTTACCTTTCATAACTGAAACCATACTGTATGCCAAAACTTTTTTTTGTGTTAGTGATTGGTTTATTCCCGGGGATGATTTCTTTCGGCCAGCAGACGCTTAAAGGAAACATCATTACTTCTGATACTCATCAACCGGTTGTTTCAGCAAACGTTTTTTTAAGTAATACATCAGTAGGAACTATCTCGGATGATAATGGCGCGTTTAGTATTATCCATTTCCCCGAAGGCAGGTTCGATCTGATTATTTCTTTTATTGGATATGAAACCTATATCATTACCCTGCAATCCAATCATTTACCCGCTAACCTGAAAGTAGTTTTAAAACCTAAAATAAATGAATTACAGGAAGTGACTGTTGAGCCATATGAAAAAAATGGGTGGGATAAGTGGGGGTCTTTTTTCATAGAAAACTTTATTGGCAGTTCTGCATTTGCAACCGATTGTAAATTGCTGAACCACGGGATGGTTAAATTTAGGTTTAACAAAAAGCAAAACACACTAAAAGCATTTGCAGACGACCGGTTAGTGATTGAAAATAAAGCACTCGGTTATATCATAAAATACGAACTCATAAAGTTCGAATATAATTTTACCACCAAGATGTTTTATTACCAGGGTTACCCGCTCTTTGAAGAAATGGAAACAGGGCGTAGCGGCCTAAAAAAACGATGGATGTTCAACAGAGAAGATGCTTATTTCGGATCAATGATGCATTTCATGCGTTGTGTTTACCGGAATAGGTTGATCGAGGGAGGCTTTGAAATCAGAAAACTAATCGTGTTATCTGAAGCGGAGAAAAAGCGGGTGAAGGCAATCTATCAATCCCAGTTTGCTAAGTCTGTAGGAGAAAGAAAAACTTTTGTTATCACTAAAAATATGGGTATGGAGAATGAAGATTCTGCGGCATATTACCGTAAAGTAATACAGCGACCGGATGAGATGAGTATATTGATCAATAAAATTTTACCCGGCGATAGTATTGCGTATGCTATAGATACTATTACTGCCGGATTAGAATTTACAGATCATTTACAGGTACGGTACCCTGCTAAAATGTTTCCTGATGAATACGGAAGATCGGCTTTACGTTCTGTTAGTAAAGGCCCGATCACATCGGATATTTTTTTAAGTTCCGGGAAACCATTGGTGGTATTGGCGAACGGAAGTTATTTTCAGGGGATAGACCTTATTTCCTCAGGCTATTGGGCGTGGTCGGAAAAAATAGCTTCCATGTTACCATTTGACTATTGGCCGCCTCCAAAAAATAAAGCCCCAACCGGTAAGTTGAGGCTTTAGATAAATAGGTATGGCTCATTAAACAATCAACAACGCATCTCCATAACTGAAGAAACGGTATTTATCTTTAATGGCTTTTTTATAAGCTTCCATAGCCAGGTCATAACCGGCAAATGCACAGGTCATGATGAGTAAACTCGTCTTGGGCAAATGAAAATTGGTAACCAGGCTGTCAGCCACATTAAATTTATACGGCGGGTGAATAAAGTGATTGGTCCACCCTTCGCTTGGTTTTAATAATTTTTGAGCGGTGAAACTACTTTCCATGGCACGCATGGTTGTGGTACCGATAGAACATATGCGGTGGCCGGTTTCTTTTGCTTTGTTTACGATGCTGCAGGCCTGTTCGTCAATCGCGTAATATTCTGCATCCATCTTATGTTTACTCAGGTCTTCCACTTCAATCGGGCGGAAGGTACCCAGGCCGGTATGCAAGGTAACTTCTGCAAAACGGATACCCTGAATTTCACAACGCTTAATCAATTCCTTACTAAAGTGTAAACCGGCAGTAGGGGCAGCAACGGCACCTTCATGCTTGGCATAAACTGTCTGGTAACGTTCTTTATCTTCTTCATCAGGCTTGCGCTTGATGTATTTTGGTAAAGGTGTTTCACCTAAATGTTCCAGCATTTTTTTAAAACTTTCATCATCATCATCCCATAAAAAACGAATGGTACGGCCACGGCTGGTGGTATTGTCAATTACTTCAGCTACCAATTCTTCATTTTCGCCAAAGTATAATTTATTACCCACACGTATTTTTCTTGCGGGATCAACAATTACATCCCATAAACGGTTGGGTTTATTCAATTCACGAAGCAGGAAAACTTCGATCTTGGCCCCGGTCTTTTCTTTACGGCCATACATCCTTGCCGGAAATACTTTTGTGTTGTTTACTACAAAAACATCCTTATCATCATAATACTCTAAGATGTCGCGGAAATGTTTGTTCTCCATATGCCCGCTCTTACGGTCAACAACCATCATTCGGCTGTCTTCCCTTCTTTTGGTCGGGTTCTGGGCAATCAGGTTAAGTGGAAGGTCAAACTTGAATTGTGATAATTTCATGTGTCTAATCTTGTTTTAGATGATAGCCACATTCAGTTGTATACACGCCATAGGCGGGAGGTACTAACTTCATGTTACGGCATGAATTTCAGAAGTCGGCAAAGGTAAGGTAACGAAGGCAATACGCCAATTTGCCACATAATAGGTTGATTATTATGCGGATATATCTATAAAATACCTTTCGGAATGGAAGTAATCAGGTTTCGGGTATACTCCGTTTTCGGGTGATTATATACCTGTTCTGAACTGCCCATTTCTTCAATCCGGCCCTTGTTCATCACCATAATGCGGTCGCTGATGTAGCGGACCACCGACAAGTCATGCGAAATAAAAATCGCAGTAAATCCAAATTCCTTTTTTAAATCGTTCAATAAATTTAATACCTGCGCCTGAACACTTACATCAAGTGCCGAAACACTTTCATCACAAATAATAAAAGAAGGTTGCAAAGCCAGTGCCCGTGCAATAACAATCCGTTGGCGCTGACCACCACTTAACTCGTGGGGGTAACGATGGTAATGTTCAGGAGTGAGGTTCACTTTTTTCAGTAACGCTATCACTTTATCTTTACGCTCTTTTTTTGTTTTGCATAACCGATGCACCTGTAAAGGTTCTGCTATCGCATCCCCAATTGTCATCCTTGGGTTTAAGGAAGAATACGGATCCTGAAAAATGATCTGTACATCTTTTCGCAGGGATTTGAGTGTTTTTGGTGCCGTGTGTAAAAGGTCTAACCCTTTGTAATGTATACTGCCAGAAGTTGGCTCAATCAACCGGAGAATGGCCCTGCCTAATGTACTCTTCCCACAACCCGATTCGCCAACAAGTCCGAGTGTTTCACCTTCATACACATCGAAGCTTACATTGTCCACGGCTTTTGTGTAAGCAGTAACTTTTCCCAGGATTGTTTTTTTGGTGGGAAAATAAACTTTTAAATTTTCTACAGTTAAGATTGTGCGGGTTGGTATGGGTGTATGTTGTGTGGCATTAACCCCAATCCCCAGCCCCGTAACGCCTAACTTTTCAATAATCTCCCCTCTACCATCCACTTCCATAAAATCACTCACTACCGGTAACCTTTCTCCTTTTTCGTGTAACAAAGGCCGGCAGGCCAACAGGGCTTTGGTATAAGGGTGCTGGGGATAATTAAATATTTGTTTAGCAGAATTTTGTTCCACTATCCTGCCCTTATACATGACTGCTACGCGATCGGCTATTTCGGCTACTACACTGAGGTCGTGGGTGATAAAAATTACACCCATATTGTTTTGTACCTGTAACTCACGGATCAGTTGAAGGATATTTTTTTGCACGGTTACGTCTAATGCAGTAGTCGGTTCGTCGCAGATTAATAAAGAGGGTTCGCAACTCATCGCCATGGCAATCATGACCCTTTGTTTCTGGCCGCCGCTTAACTGGTGTGGATACCTGTGGAACATCGCCGGTGGATCGGGCAACCTTACTTTCTCAAAAAGAGCAATGGTGCGGGTTTTGGCTTCAGCTTGTGCAATCGTATTGTGTTGCCTGATGGCTTCCATTACCTGAAAGCCACAGGTTAAAACCGGGTTTAATGAACTCATCGGTTCCTGAAAGATCATGGCTACCTGGTTGCCCCGGATAGACTGCAGTTTTTCGCGCGGAACCTTTAAAATATCTATGGTCTTATCAGCAACTGTTAATAATATCTCTCCTGAGCGATAAACTGCCGGAGGTGTTGGTAATAATTGCAAAATGGATAAAGAAGTAACCGATTTTCCGGAGCCCGACTCGCCCACAATAGCAAAAATCTCGCCCCGACGGATAGATATGTCAATATTTCGTAATGCGCTTGTTCTGGCCCCATCAGTATAAAAATCCACAGAAAGGTTTTTTATATGCAGTAGGGGGAGTGCCATAGTTAAATATAATTTAGATTTTTTTGAATTTAACGTGCGTAAACCTGCTTATTGATAAACAGGTTTACGCAATTTTGAAATTGGGTTTTTAACAGGTAATTTTTACACAATCATTGATATTATTGCGTGCCTTTCACCTATTTTTGCCCTTACAGTTGTTAGTTTGGAGATGTGCGACAGAATTTGACTGAAAAAATCAGAACATGATTCGACAATCCTGGTGGAAGTTACTAAGTTTTGTTTTACTGATATATACCTGCTCATACGGCTTCTTTGTTGAAGTGCCATCCCCGCCCGGTGTTCCTTTGAAAGAAACCATTCGGAACCTTTTTTTTCATGTACCCATGTGGATTGCTATGATGGTATGTTTTACCGTTTCGGTGGTATATGCTGTAAAATATTTACGTAACCTGAATCCTGTTGATGATATCTATTCAACTGAATTTGCCAGAACAGGAACCTTCCTGGGGATATTGGGTTTAATTACCGGAATGATATGGGCCAATTACCAATGGGGTAAACCTTGGAGTGGTGATGCCAAGCAAAATGGCACAGCGATAGCACTGCTTATTTATTTCGCTTATTTTGTTTTGAAAGGCAGTTTTCATGATGAAGAAAAACAGGCAAGGATTGGAGCCGTATATAACATTTTCGCTTTCTTCATGTTGTTTCCTACCATATGGATACTGCCGAGATTGACAGAAAGCCTTCACCCGGGCGGACAGGGAAGCGAAGGCAACCCAGGATTGAACCCGAAAGATACCAGCAATGCCATGAGAACGGTTATGTATCCTGCTTTTATCGGCTGGACATTACTGGCAGTCTGGATAACTACTTTACGTATCAGGGTAGGGATGATTCACCAAAAAAAACTGGCAAATGAATAAAGTAAAAAAAATCATCAGTGTGCTGGTGCTGGTCATGGTAAGTATTGCCGTTCAGGCACAATCAGCAGCAGTGGAACCTGTTGATACCATGCGCAGCAATGGAAAAATATATGTAGTGGTGGCAGTTGTGGTAACGATTTTATTAGGACTGTTTTTATATGTATTTAACCTGGATAGGAAAATAAGTAAGTTGGAGAAGAGATCGTGAGTGGTGAATCGTGAGTAGTGAGTAGAGGACCTTATTTTAAGAATGAACTTTCCGTTGTACTTTATTTATCATTCTGAAATTAACCACTGTATGTTTTTAAATCTGGCCCACACCAAACTCGATGTATTTGCTACAGGAAGAAATCTTGTATTGGCATCATTAAAATATCCAAATTACTGCCGCCAGATGAACGTTTTAATATGGCTCAACAGCTTAGAACGGCAGGGTTATCAATACAACTCAATATTGCGGAAGGCAGTTCAAGAAAATCTGCCGTAGAAAGAAGGCGTTTTTATGAAATATCGAGAGGGTCATTAATTGAAGTAGATACTATTTTTGATTTAGCTGTAGCTTTAGAATATTTAAAAAAAGAAGAATTGAATGAAACGGGTTTGTTGGTTGTAAAAACTTTTCAAATGCTTAGCAAAATGATTGTTTACGAAAACAACAACTGACAGCTCAGTAACTCACGATTCACCACTCACGTTTATGTCAAAATTTTTAATAGTCGGTCTTGGTAACAT